>CAZQGW010000007.1:0-38170 GCA_964593165.1 uncultured Saccharimonas sp. (SeqCode)
GAACTAACTAATTAACTAAATAACCAAGCAACTATCCATATGACAGAAACTAAACTTAAACCTCAACTTAAAAAAACTAGACTAACTAAACCAGTAGCTAAACGAACTAATCTAACAAAACTAACTAAACCATCCATAACTCTAACTACCCAACAACTACACATACTTAAAATAATTTATAAATTCCGATTCGTAACAGCTAATCGAGTAGCAGAATATAGAGCAGTTTCTACCAGAACCACAAATGAAGCCTTGTCCATTGCATATTCTGTTGCACTAGCCACGCTTGGATTCGCTACTATTTCCACCAGTCCTCATCCGGCTTACCGCCGTTGTCCCCAACAAAGTCGACTTGCGGCGAAGCTACGATCATGTGCACATCTTCGGCGCCCGGGTTATGGTAGCCGCGCTTAGTTTCTGGAGAGATTCTTACAGCAGTTTTCGGTCCGACTTCTATGATTTCATCGTCGAGTTTTATTTGCAGCGTACCCGAAAAAACAAAGACGATCTCATCTATTTTAGTGTGGCTGTGCCCATGTGCAGGCTTATAACCAGCCGGGATCATTCGGTAGGTAAGAGCGATTTGTTCGGAGCCAAGTGCATTTCTCATCATCCTCATCTCACCGTTACTGCTGTAATTAGGCACATCATCTGTTTTAACTATCTTATAGTTTGCCATAAACAATCCTTTCTAGATCCCCTTAACGCTCAATAACTCCATTATAACTCTTGGTTAGCGCCCTTAAAAGTCCGCACATAGCTAAGTTTTCATTATTTTTTTGCCATTACCATTACTAGGGCCTATACTGGAAAACATAATAAGTAACCATACGTTAGGAGCCAACAATGTTTCAGTTATATTTATTTAGCCTTTTAGCGGGTTTATTTGCCGCCAATGGAGTCCCTCATTTTGTTAAGGGTAGTCTAGGTCAAAAGCATCAAACTCCATTCGGCAAAAATTCATCTGCCGTCGTTAATGTATGTTGGGGTTGGGTTAATTTCATGGTAGCGATTATTTGTATTCATTTCGCTCATGTATACGATCATGAATATAGGGCATTTGCAGTTATAGCAATAGGTTTACTTCTGATGAGCATATTCAATGCCGTCGTCTGGTCAAAACTGCCGGCAAGTAAAAAATAGCTTCACGATTTATATTTAGATAAAATTCTTCCATTCACTAGCGAATGCCCGGACGCGCACTTTCAATGCGGATTAGTGGTATTATTAAGAGATGAATAAATCAGCGCTACTGGTCATGGATGTACAAAATGGGGCTATCGACAGGCTGCCAAACAAGGAAGTTTATCTAAACAAGGCCCAGGCAGCTATATCTGCTGCGCACGACCAACATATCCAGGTTATTTATGTCCTAATTGGATTTCGCGACGGTTTTCCTGAAATCAGTGCTAACAATAGGTCGTTCAGTAATCTCAATGAAACCATGCGAACAGCAGTGACCAACCCCACTCCGGCAATCACACCCGCCGATGATGATCTTATAGTTATCAAGCATCGAGTCAGTGCATTTAGTGGCAGTGATCTAGAAATGTTATTACGCTCCCAGGGCATACAACACCTAATTCTTGGTGGAATTGCTACTAGTGGAGTGGTGCTGTCAACCGTCCGAGAAGCTGCCGATAAAGACTTCCAGCTGACTGTATTATCAGACATTTGTGCCGATTTAGATGAAGAGGTTCAATCACTGCTAATTAACAAACTATTTCCTAGACAAGCTGAAGTTATGACAAGTTTGGAATGGGCCAATAGTCTATAGTCAAGTTTCAGGTAATAGTTTTTTCCATTTCCGGATCTTCAACACCATCGTGCATCTCAGTGCGACCATTCAATCTATAACCGAGCGTCTTGTAAAAAGCTACCGAATCTGGTCGTGAATGGAGAACTAATCGCGTCACTCCACGACCCGCAGAAATTCGTTCAGCCTCAAGCAAAACGTCAGCCCCAATGCCACGTCGCCGGTATTTAGGATCTGTCGCCATTTTGCGTACTAAATATACATGTTCACCAAGCTTGGGGTAGGGGTCAAGCCTAACCGTCGATATAACCACATTCCCATCAAATGCTGCTACATGAATAGCTTCGGGTCGTAAATCATTCTTGGTTAGCTCAGTTTCGCGAGAACAACTGATCGGTTCATCAAGAACCCTCCAGCGTAGTTCGAGGATACCTTCAAAATCCGTATCTCCTGGTTGTCGCACAATAATGCCATCTGTACGCCGTTTCATGTTTGTAATTATACACCAAGCCATTAGCTGTCATGTTGCCGATAGATCCTAACTATCAAATACAATGTGTCGCTATAACCGCACGATCAGAGGACATTGTTTGTTATGTTCACTCAAGCTGCCGAAGGTACTCTGCTAGTCCTTGCATTTTTGTCACCCACACTTCTGACTCCCTGGGCTGATAGCTTAGAGTTGGAACAGATACTTTGTAGTAGAACGTGTCGCCATCGAATTCTACCGATTCGATAGTTGAAGGTTCATATGGTTTTTGACCGTTGGTCATTCGCCAATTTGGTTCAGGAATGTAGCAATACATAACCATTTGGCCGACTTCGTATCTGGGCTTTTGTAGGGTTTCGGGAGATTGCACACGATCGAGATTGTTTTCAGCTACTATATCTACACTCGTTGGTGGATCTTCGGTGGATATTTGTATATTGGTGTTGTCTTCGGATCTCAGTTTGTCGGATAAATCTAAACATTTTACAGCCCTCGATAAATAGTCCTCTCTGATGGAGTACGCCACGTCGGTACGCACTTCGGCCATTCCAACGTAAAATCCGGCTATTTCCAGCAAGCATTTGCTCTTCTCACCAAGGGTATCAGCCATCCTAGTGGCTTTAGCTTTGTAAATCAATGCTAAATTATATTCCTTTTTGAGATAGTACTCGTCGGCTCTTGATGATAACTCGCCAAAACTAAGCCTATCGAGATCATGCAATCTTTCGTCCTGCGGTGGTGGGGTTGAATCCATAAGCTCTATCATATTTACTCCATGTGTCAATAAGGAATTATCCTCTCTCTTGAAAAAATATTCAATAAGTTATCTAATTTAACACACTTGAAAAGCGGCTTGGCATTTAGAAATTTAACGTTGCGTGTTATCATTAGAAGTACGCATTAACAAAAACAAACACATCCACTAACAACAAAATATGCATAGATCGAAGCACTCTCAAACTAGTTCTGTTTATCGCAGACAATATAACCACCCACCAGCCCAAAAAACTCAAAGGTCTTTTCTTAGCCGCGTAAAGCGAACGGTGTTTTTCATAGTACTAATCGCCGCCGTAGTCCTAATATTCGATCCTAAAGTTATACATGCTTGGAACCAAACAAATGCCCCCACCTACAGCAAAAAACAAACCGTTTGCCTAGACCCAGGACATGGGGGTGTTGATCCTGGCGCCAGTTCAGCAGATGGCCTGATAACCGAGAGAGATATAAATTTAACGGTGGGGCTCAAGGTTCGCAGTCTGCTCAACACACAGGGCTACCAGGTGTTCATGACCCGAACGACAAATAACGTCTCAATGGATAACCACGCCAGATACTCATATTGCAACTCAAATCACGCAACGGTCATGGTCTCCATACATCACAACTTCTTCACGGACAATACGGTTGATTATGATTCGGTCCTTTTTTACAAGAAAGCTGACGAAGGCCTGGCGAACAGCATCGTTAACTCGACATCAACCGAGCTCAATATCCCCAATAACGGCATAGCTCAGTTCGATGATGGCGTGCTCTCAGAGTCAAAAATGCCGGCCGCGGTTAGCGAAGGATTTTTCATAACAAACACGAATGAATACACCTTACTAACCGAGCCCGGATCAACTCGGCTTGTCGATGAAGCAAAGGGGATTGCTAGGGGTATAGAAATATACTTGGACAGCCCAGCTAAGGCGAACGCAAAGGTCGGCACAAACCTACCTACACTCGACAGAACAGATGATTAAACGTATTTAGTCATGTAACGCTTTTATTCAATAACTGACTCGTATGCTGAAGGTTTGCTTAACGCTTATGGTTTGCACGAACTTGATATGGTGGTATAGTTTAGTTATCAGTTAATAAAAGGAGGGGAAATGCAAAAGGAACTAAGGGGAGTTGCTTGGGCGCTAGGTATTTGGGGTATACTATCAGTTATTTTCGGTGGGATTATATTTTCGTGGCCTGGAATCACGCTAAAGGCCTTCTTAATCGTTTTAGGCCTATATTTGGTCATCAGTGGCCTAGTCATGCTGGTCGGCTCGCTTATAGACCACCGTGGCAAATGGATTGCTGGCGCATTAATGGGCGGTATCAGTGCCGTCGCTGGTTTGTATGTCTTGGCAAATCCTCAGATCTCGGGACTTGTAGCGCTCTATGTAATAGCTCTTTGGGCAATTACTGCGGGATTGCTACAAATTGTATCCGGCGCCGAGGGTAAGAACAATTGGTGGCTGATCGTATCGGGAGCTATCTATACACTTTTTGGACTCTATATATTTGTTAACCCGTCTAAGGGCGCGATCGCGTTAATTTGGATTATCGGATTGAGTGTTATAGTTGGCGGGATAACGCTTATTATTACTGCTTTTGAGGTAAACAATATAAATAGAAGGCTAACAGACAAAAAAGCCTAGTTCACGTTCCTAACCCCAAAAAAGATTGCCCATAAAGGGCAATCTTTTTTATTCCTTTAACTCAGGGGGTCTGGTTCTAATCTAGAATTACCTAGTATTGACACCGTTTTCTACAAAGAACATAATTAAGTTATAAGCGGGGGACAAAAAATATGGCAAAAAATAATTATGAAGTTACAGGGTGGACTGGTTGGATTGGGTTCGCAAGTGTTATGTTATACCTTGCCGGATTTTTCCATATAATCGCTGGGTTTACGGCATTGTTTAACGACAAACTATACGTGCTCACACCTACGACATTGTGGACTATGGACATTACCTCATGGGGGTGGGTCCACGTTATTGGAGGCATCCTGGCCATCATCGCGGCTAGCTCATTGTTATACGGGAATACATTCGGTCGAATTTTTGCAATAATTATCGCTGTTTTAAGCGCTCTTGCAAACTTAGCCTTTATTCCTATATATCCAATATGGTCAATAATAATCATGGTAATCGATGCCTTGGTAATTTACGCAGTTGTTGTTCATGCAGATGAGATGAAGGCTTTGAGATAATTATAATTGAATTGAATAAACAATGTCCCTTCGGAAATCGAGCCGGAGGGGCTTTTTTGTCGAGTCGCGTTTAATTGTCCGCGGTTGTTATTAGGAATATAATAGTAATATAGAGTAAAGGGGAAGGAGGGCGAATGTTAGGACCAATAGATTACATAGCTGTCGGTTTTAAAGGAAACAACTTCAATGGAAGCATACTAGAAGAGCTCGTCAAGGCTGTGGATAGTGGTGCCGTCCGAGTGGTTGATTTACTTTTTGTTATAAAAGATTCTGATGGTGAAGTTGCTATGGCAGAAATTGAAGATCAACACAAAGAACTTCAAGAAGTAGCCAAAGCAGTTGGACACGTTGGAGACTTGCCATTATTAACGGAGGATGACGTTAAAAAGCTTGGAGATTCAATGGACAAAGACACCTCTGCGGGAATTTTGGTAATAGAACAACTTTGGGCAAAAGGTTTCAAAAAAGCCTTAATCGATAATGGGGCCATACTCCTGGACGAAGGCCGTATACACCCAGATGTAGTCGAGGCGGCTGTCAAAGAAGTGAAGAAAACTAAATCTAAAAAATAGGAGGTATAAAGTAATGATAGGAAGACCACTAACTCCAATATCAATCGCAGGCGTACACCGTCGCCGTCGCCGTCGTGGGCTACTATAGGTAGGTACGTTCCTTATAGTACCGGACATAATTATTGCGACAGATTGATAACGTAATATAAGCGAGGCGACCCATTAAAGAAGTTACCGATAAAACCACAAACTCTGTTCAGCCTAATTGGACGATTATTTTATTAGCAGCCGCAGTGGTTGCTTTTCTTTTTTTCGAGCCTTTTTTCGGTACAATATGTATTGCAGCATTAATGGCTTTTCTTTTCTCACCCTTGCATCGCAGATTTTCTAAACACATGCCCGAAAGTATATCGGCAATTTTAATATTGGTGATAAGTTCTCTTATATTTATCATCCCTCTTATTTTAATTTTATTCGTAGTCATCAATCAGGCGTTTTCATTAGCACATTCTTTACAGAATTTGAGCATAAATCCGGGTAGTAGCTTATATCAACTTAGCGGTCCGGTCGTTACGAGTATTAATAAGTTTATGGCCCCAATTGTCGGCAACCCAACGTTCATTAGCAGCAGTTCGGTTGTTAAATTTGTCCACGAAATAATACCGAATGTAATAAATGCGATGACTAACGCTTTTTCGGGATTTGTAAGTAATTTGCCAAAACTTTTTACAAGCACAATTATTTATTTATTCCTGTTTATGGCATTTTTGAAACACAACAAATCCATTCTAAGAATTGCTAAATCTATAAGCCCCTTCGAAGACAAGCAGAGTGACAAGTACTTCGAAAAGTCTGGATTAATCGTAACGGCCAGTTTGAGAGGGCAGTTTATCATCTCTATAACTACTGCAGTTAGTTCAGCTCTGTTATTGGGCTTAACGCTCGGACTCTGGCCGTATTTTTTCCTGTTCGTGATACTACTTACCCTTCTTGGGATGGTTCCACTCGGAAGTGGTATCATAGTTATACCAATTGGAATTATCGCAATGCTGACGGGAGATACCTGGGGTGGATTGTGGTGTTTGCTGATATACCTGACAATTATTTGTAATATCGACAGTGTCCTGAGGCCTCACTTGATTCCAAAAAAAGCGAACCTAATTCCAGCTGTTACAACGCTGGCAACCTTTTGTGGAATATATTATTTTGGAACACTGGGAATTGTCTATGGTCCACTAATCGTAATCTTATTAATGACAACTCTGGACATATACATATCAACCCATCCTAGGCAGCTAGCAAAATCGTAATTGGTATTAATCATTATTTCTTTTTTGACAGTCTCTTCTTGGGCTTTTGGTTATTTTTCAAACTTAGCAAGGCTATACACAAAATGCCGACCACGACAAATAAAGTAAACAGATACCACACACTACTAATCAGAGGAAAAACGGTTAATAAGAAGGTAGCGATTAGTAATCCGGCAATCATATAGTTGGTGTTTTTAACCAGCCATATGACTTGAGGCGAGTTTGATTTTGAGTTGAAAATTTTCGAAATCTGAGCACGAACCCAAACGGCTATTTTTGAAGGTCCCGCCAGGAAAGTGAAGACGATTAAGACTAACATCAACACAATCGCAACGCGATCGTAATAGATCAAGTCCTTTGTGTAAATGTTAAATATGGCCTGAGCTGACGCCCCATTACTGTTTCGGAATGCGTTATCTAAACTTGCAATAAATGGGTAACGGGTCAAATAAACAGCCTGGACGTTTAGGACTAATAAAACTATGCTTGAGATACCAAAAATCATCAACCCCTTGCGTTTATTCTCGGCCAACCATAAACCACCAGCTCCAAGAATTAGCATAGGTATTATCATGATAAGTGCAGCATTGTTAATTACGTCAAAAGCGAACAAAACGGTAGGCATTTGTTGAATGTGGGCGATTTGTATCTGCTTGTTAAACTGGTTAGGGGTTATATTGCTGACGAACGATAAACCTTTTGCTGATAATTTATTTCGAATATTCGAATAAATCGGGTTAACATTAAGCATTAGATTATCACCACTAAAATATAAGAGGCTGTTTTTGTCTGGACTGTTAGTGCTTGCTTTCTGCAAGCTGTTAATTAGACCACTGTGGGCCTGTTGGTTCAGTTTTTTCCATGCGTTAATAAATGCTTGAGTTTGCATTAACTTGTTAATTTGTTGCTCAGTAAAGCTCTGTAGGCTGCTACTAATCGGTCCTGCTAGGGGTTTCGCTTTATCCGGCAATAAACTAGATACGTAGCTATTGACATTGACTTTTGCAAAAATGGTATTCGATAGAGAATTTGAAATATCACTGCGAACATTCGAGTTTTGGATTACTTCACTGGTTTTATCCACCCAGACATCAGTACTGACGATATTAGTCTTCAACCAATATCCGGCTATTGAGAATACGAAAAACAATGCAGAAACAACAATAAGAACCCCCGAGATCCACGAAATTAATTGTTTGTGGCCATTGCTCTTCTTTGAGATTGTAGTTTTCTTAATCATTTCTACTTCCTTTTCTAATCTAGATATTCGTTCCTCTAAATCAACGCCACCATCCAAGTTTGATTTGCTTTTATTAGGCGCCATAATTTAATTGTAAGCGCTTGGTACATGAAATCAAGCACTAGGGGGTTTAGGTCGTATTGATTAGATAGAAAGAATTTGTCGCTTGAGATATAATTAGAGTATGGGGAAGTGGAAATTAGTTATTATCCTAGCATTAGCACAGTTTGTGATGATTTTAGATAGCACTGTGATGAATGTATCCATTTCAAAGGTTGTTGTCGACCTGAACACAAACGTCAACTCCATGCAAGCAGCAATCACTTTTTACACATTAACGATGGCTGCTTTGATGCTAATTGGCGCCAAATTATGTGCAAAATGGGGTCTAACAAGGGCATTTATTATTGGATCTATTGTCTATGGTATCGGTTCATTAATTACCGGACTTAGTCAAAACATTGTCCAGTTATTTGTTGGCTGGTCGGTCATAGAGGGTCTAGGGGCGGTATTGGTGATCCCTGCAATCGCTGCTTTAATTGCTAACAATTATATGGGTAACGATCGCGTGAAGGCGTTCGCTGTAATCGGTGGGGTCAGTGGCGCCGCAGCCGCCGCTGGACCATTGATAGGCGGCTTTATGACAACCTACTCGTCTTGGAGATATGTTTTCTTCGCTGAGTCAATAATTATGATCTTGGTGCTGTTTTACGCACGTAAATTTAAGGGTGGTAAAACGAGGGAGAACAAACCAATTGACATGCCAAGTGCTTTACTGTCTGCTTTTGGAATGGCAATGGTCGTGTTTGGAATGCTACAAAGCAAAGTTTGGGGCTGGATAACTCCGATATCCAAACCGGAAATCGCAGGCTATGCGATTGCGCCACTGGGTATATCTATAGTGGCGTATTTGCTACTAGTTGGTTCTGTATTAATATGGCTGTTTTATAACCGTCAGGTTCGACTAGAAAAAGCCAAGAAAAATCCCTTACTGCAAGTTTCAATGTTATCGATTGCTCATCTTCGATCTGGTTTGTCCGTGTTAATGTCGCAATATCTAGTTACTGCTTCCGTATTCTTTGTTATACCCGTATATTTACAAATGGTCCTGGGACTTGACGCTTTACAGACAGGACTAAAAATATTCCCACTATCGGTGGCATTAATACTCGCTTCAATCGCAGGTACGCGGATGGCTACCAAACGGAGTCCTCGTCAAATAGTACGGATAGGACAAATTCTGCTAGTCGTTGGCAGCGTATTTCTATTAGCTTCGCTTGATGCGTCTCTAAAAAGTGTATCGTTTGCAATCTCGATGTTCTTGGTTGGCGCAGGCTTAGGTCTGCTAGCATCACAGCTTGGTAATATAAATACATCAGCCGTGAAGGAAGACCAAACCAATGAAGTCGGGGGCCTGCAGGGGACATTTCAAAACCTCGGCTCGTCTCTAGGCACAGCATTGGTTGGATCGATCGTAATTTCAACCTTAACCGCTGGGTTCCTATCGAGCGTTTCGGCAAGTACGTTTCCGAATAATATAAAAGATAATATATCCAATAACGTTTCTGTCGCACAGATTATTCCAAGCAGTCAAGTCGAATCAATAGCTATCAGCAAAGGCGCCTCACAAAGCGACGCGTCTCAACTTGCAAGTATATACTCTCAAGAAGAGTTGGATGGTCTACGTCAAGGCATTTTCTTCCTAGTAATTATCTCAACCTTATCGATTTTATTATCAAGAAAATTACCAAACAAAATACCTGCGACCAAGAAACGAATCGGAATAGTTTAGTTATTTATTAAAGTATCCCGCGTCGATTAGTTACGTCATCAAATGGACCATTTGTTGAGATACGCATACCAAGAGAGTTATAATATGTTCATGAGCCGAAGAAAACGTAAAGAGCTTCTGGGATTACCGATTATAATTTGGAAGTTACAATTGCTGTACGTAGCCGTAGCGCTGATGATTTATGTCGTGTTAGTATACTTTTTGATTTTAATTCCGATCCACACGTTAAATAAAACGGTTTTTACCGTTTGCTATGTTTTGTTGATGGTCGCCATCAACATAATCTGGCGCTCAATATTAGCTAACGAGCGACCAGGGCGGTTCTAGGCACGATTATTAATTAATGCTGATTTTAGATATGCTTGCTAATATCTGCAACTAAGCAGAAAATATAGTTATAAGGAGGTTTGTCATGCAACAAGCTATAGCGTCAGTTTCAGTCGTGGTAATAATACTAATAATCATTCTGGTCGTCAGCAGTATTAAAATTATCAAACAATACGAGCAGGGTGTCGTTCTAAGGCTTGGAAAATTGAGGGAAAGCATAAAAGAGCCGGGAATATGTTTTATCATTCCGGGTTTCGACCATCTGCGAAGAATAGACATGCGTACAATCACGCTGCCGGTTGAATCGCAAAATGTAATAACCAGGGACAATGTTTCAATCGATGTCGCGGCCGTTGCTTACTACCAGGTCTCAGACTCAATCAAATCCGTGGTCTCCATCGAAGACGTAATGTCAGCAATTTACCAGATCGCTCAAACTACAGTTAGAAATATTGTCGGCCAAAATATGCTAGATGATGTCTTGAGCCAAACAGTCAAAATTAACCTAGATGTAAAAAAAGTTTTGGATAAGACGTCTGAAAAATGGGGTGTATATGTTAGTATGGTTGAACTTAAAGACATAAAACTACCTCCGTCAATGCAAAATGCAATGTCGGCAGCAGCCCAAGCAGAACGTGAAAAACGGGCAAAAATAATCGCCGCCGAGGGCGAACAGATGAGTGCCGATTCTTTAGCTAAAGCCGCTGACGTAATTTCGAAGCACCCGATAGCTTTGCAACTCCGAAACCTGCAGGTTCTTTCCGAAATTTCTTCTGATAAAAGTAATACCATTATATTTCCGGCGCAATTTATGGACACTGTCGCTAGTGTTCGACAGTTCATGCAAAAAGAAGACCAACATAAAGAAAGGGATTAGATTGCATATAAAAAGGCCTCCAACAAACAGATTGTATTCGGTTATTTTAATTAGCTTTGTTATTGCGACCATGGCAATGCTTGGACTTATGTATTGGCAGGGTAATCAGAAAAATGGCGAGTCAACTCATACCGATAAAATAGTATCGAAAGAAAGCGATTACGTAGGCTGGAAGACGTATTCCGACAATTCGCTGAATTTCTCGTTCCAATATCCTTCCACCTGGACAGAGATCAGTAGTACTGGTGAATCGGCGGAAACGATTGCAACGTTGACATCCCCAAACATAGCGGCGGAAACTAAAGGAATGACCAAGGGTCCCAATTTAGATATTAGCGTCAGTGTCGAGAAAAAATCCGGTTCAACTGGCGCTTACGCCTCAAACAGCATAGCAGCGCTTCGAGCCGATCAAAACGGTCAGGACACGTCACAATATTTCACTAAAAAATATTTAGAAAACATCAACTCTGTACCGTTTACGGAATTCGACATGATTTCTAATCCGCCGTATTTCGCCGCGGTGTTCCCGGACGGAGATAATTATGTAACCGTCGACTTTTCAACGACAGCAACCAAAAATAAACTTAGCGAAACGTCAATCAAAATACTTGATTCGTTCAAGTTGATCTAATTATTCCTTTTCAGCTAGCTCTGAAAGCTCCTCGGAGGCTTTTTGTATAATTCCAAGAGCTTTTTCTATCTTTTTGTCGTCATCAGTGTGATTAATCTTGGCTAGAGCCGGCATTATATCCTTCATCGCAGATCTGATTTTAACGAGTTTCTTAACATCGTCCTTTTCCCATCTTTCCCAGGGATTTTTTAACGGATGTTTCTCAGTTTCTTTACGTCCTTCATCGGTAATTGTGTAGACTTTTTTATCATTTTCAAATTTTATAGAAACTAAATCCTCGTCTTCGAGAAGTTGCAGGGTAGGATAGACCGACCCAGGACTTGGCCTCCAAAGTCCTTCGCTTTTTTCTTCTAGTTTGCGCATCACATCGTAACCGTGCATTGGTCCTTCTATTAGAACGTTCAGTATTATATATTTCATGTCTCCGCGTCTTGCCTGCATAAAACGACGCTTCCATCCATGTCCATGATGATGCTCGTGACCGTCAAAGTGTCTTGGTCCAAAATCATAATCTTCCATATTTTCTCCTTTATAATATTTTTGTTGACATTCAGCGATATATCGCTATAATTAAATTATACAAGTCGATATATCGTTATGTCAAGCAAATGTTTTAAAATTATGGAGAAATAATGTACGACGTCTTAATAATAGGTGGTGGCCCTGCGGGACTCAGCGCAGCAATACAGGCCAAAAGATACAATCTTAATACGATTACGGTCGCATCGGATATTGGAGGTAAGATTAAAAATGCTCACAATATCGAAAACTGGCCCGGCGATTTCGCAATCAGCGGGAACGAACTAACAAACAAGATAATCAACCACACAAAAGAAATTAACGCCAATCTAGTTGAGGATGAAGTGAAAGCAGTTAGAAGCGACCGTGGCAGCTTCAGTGTTACTACAGATGGAAAACAATACACTACGAAACGTATACTTTTAACTGTAGGTAATGAGCGGGTTAGATTAAATATACCCGGTGAGGAAGATTTTTTTAAAAAAGGCGTCTCATATAATGCGAATATAGAAGGTGAGTTATGTATTAATAAGACTGTCGCAGTTGTTGGAAGTGGCGACAGCGCTTGTACTAGCGCGCTGTTTTTAGCAGATATAGCCAAAAAAGTATACCTGATGTATCGTAGCAAAAACCTAAAAGCAGAGCCTATTTGGATCGAGAAAGTTAAAAAGCATCCAAGAATTGAACTTTTGTCCGACACTATGCCGGTAAGCATACTAGGTGACAAGGTAGTTAAGCAATTGGAGTGCGACAACGGAAAAAAACTGGACATTGACGGCGTCTTTATTGAGATAGGTTTCAATCCGTCTAACGGCTTAGTAGATAGTCTTGGGCTAAAAACTGATACCGACGGATTTGTGGTTGTCGACAGCGAGCAAAAAACAAGCAAAGACAATGTTTGGGCGGCAGGTGATATCACTACAAATTCAGGAAAATTAAGACAAATCATAACCGCTGCCTCGGAGGGTATGGTCGCGCTCAATAGTATCTACAATGACATTAACAAGTAGAATTATAGATATTTTTTCATAAACCGGATCATTTCGATCATATCAAACAATACTTATAATAATTAACTTCCGAATCTAACACATTCTGACCGTTTTCAGCTGCGTTATAATATTTAAGATGGCTGATATATTTAAGTTTAACGATATTGCTAAGAAAGATTTGAGCATATTAGTAGCCGGAGGGGTTGGGGTACTTCCAACAGATACCATATATGGGCTTGTTACCTCAGTCAATAATCCCAAATCTGTCAAAAGACTATATGACCTAAAAAGTCGCGAAAATAAACCCGGCACAATTATCGCCTCTAACGTTCAGCAAATTATTGATCTAGGTATTGAACAGAAATACATTGAAGCAGCCCGTCGATTTTGGCCAAACCCAATCAGTATTATTCTCCCTGCGGATGACTCGCTTTCGTACGCCCATCAAGGTAAAAATAGCCTGGCGTTCCGAGTAGTTTCTGATCCCGAAGTCAGGGCACTACTGAATATTACGGGGCCGTTGCTGACAAGCAGCGCAAATCAACCAGACATGCCAGTTGCAAGCAACCTAGACGAAGCCAAAGAATATTTCGGAGAAACGGTTGATTTTTATATAGATGGCGGGAATATCGAAAACTCCACGGCTTCGGCTGTAATCAAAATTGACGAAGGTGGAATGGTCGTCCTGCGCGATAACCCGATATTAAACAAATACAAAAAGTCTAACAATTAGAAAAAATAACGAAGCTTACCTTTTGGGCAAGTGTTTTTTGTAGAATTTAGTCAAATGACTAAACTTAGCCGTATCGGAATTAATAAGGTTCAGAAAACTGCGCGGTGTAGCAATGTGACTGATAACTTTTGCATAACGATCACTTGGACTATCTAAAGATTTTTTAAAATACCTACTTGCGCCTATTGCCCATAATTGAGGCTGATTACCCGCAGGCTTGAAACCTTCAAGGGGATCTATTATCTCCGGGAAAGTATCCATATATTCGACCGCTCGCGAAGAAACCGAAGCGCTCCTTGTCATCGAATGTTTTTTTGATGCCGAATGAAGTAGCGCCTGCTCGTGCGTCCAGACGTATCTGGTGTGATACTCATCGATTTCATCGTGACAAGCAACTCCCGACAGGTAACCCGCTTCAGTCTCTAATTTTTCCATATATTTTTCAACCTTCCCCACGTAATCTGCCGAGATGTAGTCCGGGTTGATATAATTCAGGGCATGCAGTGAGTCACTGCTGACAGGATCAATGTCTTTACCTTCGCCGTCACGGGCTACAATAAAGTGGTCGTCTTGCCACAGGCTTTCAATACCCGTGTCGGTCATTTTTTCAGCCAAATCTATCAAATCCGAACGGAAAAGTGCAATTCCAATCGCCCTCAAGGCAGAGGCATTCTGAAAATGAGCCAACGAATAAACAATCGGGTATTTAGTAGAGGTATTTTCGTGATTTATTTCTGAATCTTTCCAATAGGTGACTTTCAAAGCAAATTTTGTGCCACCGGAAAAACTGGGATCTTCGTAAAATAGCCCCCCGCGAATGTGTGATTTTATATATGCAATACCAGCTTCGATGTTATCAGCATAAATATCTAGGATATTATCATCGCCGGATTCGTTAAGGCTGGCAATAGCAAGTAGAAAAATTGCCGTTGTGTCGCAGGCATTATAAGCAGAGCTTTTGCCGTTCATAATTACTGCTGGCAGCTCGTGATGAATCTTACCTGGCTCTTCACCGGTAATCGGGTCGGCTTTTTTACCTTGGTTTTCGGCAGAGAAGGCGATTTGTTCACGCATGCCTTTTTTATCGCCAGATAGCATAGTATAGATCAAGCTGTCCCGCGTAAAGTTGCTAGGATAATTCGGATATGCAGCTTGATACAGGAAAGAATTCCTTACACGCAGTAAACTCAGCGCTTTCTTAGCGTTTCTTTTGGTCCCTTTCAGGGGCTTTTTCATCTTTAATCCCATCACCATAGGGGCTTAATTTACACCAAAACCATAAGTAATTCAAGTGCATAATGTAGTCATTTTTGCTATAGTGTGTTCATGTATAAAAAAACTCCCATAAATGCGGCATGGCACAGTGATAAACCAACTCTATTCGTTGTTTCTTGCTTCGAGAGAGGATTTATTAAATGCTCCGATTCGGTAATAGATATCGGTTGCGGATTTGGCAGGAATGCTAATTGGTTATCATCAAAAAACGCGGACGTAACGGCCGTTAATATTGACAACGACGAACTAGCCGAAGCCAAACAAAAGTCTGAAAAATTAAGATTTAGGCCTCATTTCATTCTAGGAAATTTCTTGGAATTGGATTTCAACGAAAGACGCTTCGATACTGCTCTTGATTTAGGGTGTAGTCATATGTTATCAAAAACCGATCAATTACTATTCGAAAAGCAAGTTGCTAAAATCATTAAGCCCGGGGGTTTATTAGTTTATTTTGGTTTCTCAAAAAAACACCCGGCTTACGACAATAGTAAACCAAGAGCTATTTATAGGGATATAGAGGACATCCAATCGATTTACGGAGATGATTTCGTAGTCATATATCAAAATGAGTGCCGCTGGAAACCAACTCCTGAAGAAAATTCAAACTTTTCGGAACATATCGGATTAAACGTCATTATGCGTCGTTCGTGAATAAATAAGAAACCTAAAGGGCAAATTAAAAGACGTTTCATCCAAGCTCCGAGGAGGTGAGACAAAGCGTGTCTCACCTCCTATCCGGGGTTACGTCACAATGCAACAACATCGATGTCGGCGTCCGGAATATTATGACGAATGTACTCCTCGATATGAGCACGAAGCTCGTCACTTTCCCAGATACCACTGGTCTCGACCTCGCAGACGAAGCCGCTGAAGTCGACATTTGCCGGACCCTCCCGCAGACGGGCGAATGTGCGGCTAAGCTCGCTCACGATTGGTGAGTCATTCGCACAAAGTACTTTTTCGGGGTTGTCCCTGCGGTTTTCGAAGTGGCACGGCTCCGTACGATGGTAGTCGTGCAACAGCAGATCCGATTCCAAAACGGCTCCGGAAAGCCCATCCAGCACAATTATGAAGTGCCTGGCCATCTCAATCAACTCCCAGGAAGACTATGGATGAAACGTCAAAGACCTCTGTCTGCATTTCTACAGAAAAGCAGTATTATAATACCACGACTGTGTAGTTTTGTCAATAGTAATATTGACTGACAGAAATAATAATTATATAGTATCATAGGCTATGAATATTCGTAGCAAGCTCCTTGATTAATTCCTTCTGCGGTGGTCTATGATATGTCAGAAGCATTTCTGTTTTATCATCGGCCACCATCGGAAGGAGTTTTATGTCGGTAATCGAACCCAGGCGCGTCGATGAAATATTCGGTCTCATCTCTTGGAATCCTAGCCGAGACGGCGCCAACTTCGTTGAGGTCGAAGCCATATCAACACAGGCGAGCGGTCAACCCCGCCTCGTCAGATTCAACCAACAGCGTCTTAGACGCTATATGCATGAGATTGACGTACTGATCGACAACCTGCACGATGACTTTCGTAGCAGAAACGGCGCTCCGTTCATCGGGGCCGACCGCGACAAAAACGGAGACATGTGGGTCAATACCTGCAATCTCTGTGCCCGAGAGCACTTGATTTTGCTGGGGATTGCCGTTGGCAGAGTTGCCTACACAGAACGACGCGCACTCTGGAACGGAGACCATACCTCCAACCCGCGCATCGTCATCTGCGCCGCACACTGACATGTCGAGGAGAACGCTCCGCCGCTCAGACGAGTGGCGGAGCAACTCCTAGTTAATCCTTTGTTTGCATTGATTCGCTCCATCTTAAATCTTGCTATAGCTACACTGTTCTTTTATAATCTTGTCTGAGCAACAATAGGCTTGTTGTTTGGTGTTTAAAATATCCAGACTGGATTAGTGCCTGAAATTCATAGGCAGCAATCCGGTCTGGAAAAGCCAGATCTACCGCGAAAAGGAGAAAGTATGGCTTTGTTGGATACCCCAAGACGCAAAGTCGCCAATCAGCTGCTCTGTCTGGGCGTCTTTGAGCTCGTGGAGATCACCACGAGTCCGCGTCCTTCGATGCAACTGGTCGTGAACTTGAGCGACAAACGCCAAGCGGGCGTTCTGAGCCCCACGGTCATAGACGACATCGGCAACCTACTACACGGAGTGGCCGGGAGCATGCTGTTCGACCTATTCGCCGACATTCCCCGCGTCAAAGGTAACGAGTCGTTCGTCGACCGGGTTGAAATGCTCATCGAAAAGGCCAAGCGCATTAAGCTCTACGATGCCTCGATGATGGGCGGCTCGACGTTCATCGGTCAAGTCGTGAAGGATCCCGATCTCGTCCGCGGCCAAACCTGCCTACTAATCGACGAGATGATCGCCGACGGCGAGACCACCCTCGCGGCAATTCGAGCCCTCGAGAGAATGGGCATCGAAGTAACCGACGTGCTGGTGTTGGTCGACTGCGAGCATGGCGGAAAAGAGATGCTCGAGAAAGAGGGCTACGCACTGAGCCACATCTTCACGGCCGACGAGCTCTTGCTCTATTTCGACGAGTTGGGCATCGTCCCCAGCATGACGATAAATGAAATCGAGGGATGCATCCATACGGAGGTGGCCGTTTAAACACCCAGGAACCGAGGTCCGTCGGTAAGAACGGATTAAAAACCTGGACACCAGGTCAGCACGCAGGCCTAATCGGAGCCTCTGCTGCGGGTTATGTTGCTGTGGAGTTTTATTCCGGCAGCATACCTGTTTCGCTTATTTGAATGTGTGTTCAAACTGACGAGTCCGAAAGGATGAAAAGCGATGGATGAAATCTCGTACCGACATTTTTCCTTAAAAAGCGTATAATGTAAGTATAAATTGAGGGGATAAGGTATATGAAATATATTAAGTTAATAACCTTCAGCCTGTGTCTTGTTTTTATTTCTTCGCTGGTGTTTGTCGGAGCAGCGGGCGCACAGAGCTTCGAGGCTGGTAATGCTATTAGCGTCGCGTCAAATGAAACCGTAAATAGTATGCTGTTTACCGCCGGAAATAGTGTAGACATAGCCGGAACTGTTAATGGTGATGTCTACTGTGCAGCCCAAACCCTAACAATCAGCGGAACGATTAATGGTGATGTAATCTGCGCCGGACAAACCGTCATTATTACAGGTAAAATTAACGGAAATGTACGTTTAATCGGACAAACAGTTACTATTAATAGTCCGGTTAGTGGTAGCGCTACAATTGGCGCACAAACACTGATTATTGACAAGGATGCAACGATTGGCCGCGACCTACTGGGTGGCAGCCGTGAAGTAACCATCAACGGCATGGTAAATCGCGACGTCGTCACCGCTGCGACCGACCTAACTATAAATGGGAAGGTTGGAGGCAATATTAAGGGCACTACGAAAAATCTTAATATTGGTTCAATCGGACTTGTTGGTGGCAACGTCGAATATACTAGCAATAACGATCCAGTTATAACGACTGGCGGGAAAATTGTTGGAAAAGTAACACGTACCACACCTAAAAATCAATCCAACACAAACTACGTATCACCAATAGCATTCTCAATCGGTGGCTTAGTATTTGGTTTGATAGCGTGGCTAGTCTTTGCGATGGTCTTGGTCGCAATGTTCCCACGAACATTTGACGAAATCACGCAAAACGCCATGAAAAAGCCCGGAATCACTGTCTTGATTGGTATCCTCGGAGCTATTGCTGTACCTATACTTATCTTTATACTATTAATTACGATTGTCGGTATCCCGTTAGCTCTTCTAACTCTACTAGCATGGTTCACGACTATGCTGCTTGTCACTCCGTTCGCCGGCTATATGCTGGGACAAATAATTATGCCGAAATCAAGGCAACCATATGGAATTATGGCGCTGGGTACGGCTATTCTCGTTATCACGTACTTTATCCCGATCATCGGATTCATAACGCTGCTAATAGCATACCTGTTCGGTATGGGTATGATACTAAAACGAGGAAAACAACTGCTATATCGCGAACGAATCACTTTAAAAAAGAGTACTAAAAAAGCCTAACTTGTAGGCTTCACGTCCTTGGGTGTTGCCAGGCCGGTCATCCGCGGATGCGGACGACCGGCCTGGTGGTGGAGCTAGATAGTGAAGTGGGGGCCGGAGAGCTCGGTCTTCGTGGCTTTTCGAGCCATTACTCGCGAGAACGCGACGCTTCTTTCTGCTACCGCTCCTGTGATTCACGACTAGGTGTGAACCACTGATGGAAGGTCGGACTGGCGCTGGCCTGCCCGAGTTACAACCGAAAAGAACGGATGGCGCCGGTGTCACCGATCACGTCGGCAAAGCCAGCTAGTGCGGACACCATGCATATTGCATGTGCCATTCCTTTCACTGTATATCTTCGCCTGACGCGGCGACGCTATCAGGCAGGCCTGGCGGCGATCACGCCGGGAAGTTGCCCTGGGCGCTCGCGAAGCGACACTCCATTACTGTCTGCGGTCGACGCACCTTGGGCACAATCATAGGAACCTCCACGGTTGTACATCAAGCCCGATTGCTTGATTATCCGATATGTTAACATAAAGGATTACATAAGTCAATACGCCAAATGTGATTTATTCTTGATTTAAGCACCCTATAAGCTAAGATATGTAAAATTGTCTCATGAAGAACTCGAATAAAAGTCTGTACGTAATGTTAGCAATTATAGTCGTCATTGTCGGTGTAGCCGGTTTTTTGGGAGGTGTGCAGTTTCAAAAATCTCAAAATAATACAAACACATCTACACCTACTGGTGCGGGTGGTGGAGGATTCGGAGGTGGGGGATTTGCATCACGGTTCGGCAGTGGAGGATTCGGTACAGTTACTGCGATTTCAAGTTCAAGTATTACGGTTAGTGTGCATACTCGTGGTGGCGGCAGCTCTGGATCAACCCCGACTACAGCCTCTAAAACATATGCCGTTAACAGCTCAACCTCAATAACAGATAGTGGATCGGCTGCAACGACAAGCGATATTGCCGTCGGCGATACGGTAATAATCCAAACTGGATCTTCGAGCTCGACAACCGCGACGTCAATTGAAGTCAACCCGAGTTTCGGCGGCGGGCAAGGCTCCGGTTCCGGAGGCAGCTCTGGCTCTAATTCAGGAAATTAGCATTTATTTATCGCAGCAGATGTATAATGTATGTTATGAATAAAGATTGGCACCAAAAAAACAAAATGCCCACAAATGCTACCGACAAACAACGAGCGAAATGGCATATCGAGCACCTAAAGAACTGTGATTGCCGTAAACCCTCTCCTAATATTCAAAAACTGATTGAACAGTATCGGGCTAAAAGGTAACAACTCCGTTATAATAGTGCTAGTGGATAAAACGAAGACTCATATAGGCGCGGTTAAAGTTATCGAGGAGATTTTTAACAGTATCACTCACGGCCTAGGGGCGATTGCCGCAATTGTCGGGCTGGTTTTAGGCGTCGTAATAATGAATTTGGCGCCCGCTTTTAAAATCGGTTTTATCATTTATTCTGCAAGTTTAATTATCTTGATGCTGGCTTCGACATTGTATCATGCTCTATCTTTCACCCCCGCTAAGACGGTGTTCCGAGCGATTGACCACAGTAGTATTTTCATTCTTATCGCGGGTAGTTTTACTCCATTTGTCATATATTTATACAAAGGATGGGCGGAGGTGATATTCTTGGTCGGCGTTTGGCTAATTGCCGCCGCTGGGATTGCCGTGACAACCACGTTGGTTTTACCTAAAAAAATGAAATTTACCGGAATAATGTTATATATCGGCTTTGGCTGGATGGGGTTGTTTTTAATACCTAAGATGGGTTTAATAAACTCAACCGTAATCTGGTTGCTTATCATAGGGGGCGTACTTTACACCGTCGGCACAATACCGTTCGCATTTAAAAAACCGTTTGCACATTTTTCCTGGCATCTGTTTGTGATTGCCGCCGCATGCGCACAGTTTTTCGCAATCATCCGACTGTCATAGAAAAATTTGATATTTACGCCGTAAATGTTGAATAATAGATACAAGGAGGATGATTATGAGTAATATTGTAAAATTATTAGGTAAAGAAATTGTCGCTAAAAGTACTATGGCGTTTCATTGGGAGAAGCCAGTTGAGTTTGAATATATTGCCGGACAGTTCTGTGAGATAACACTTTTAAATCCGCCAGAGGCCGACGAGGAGGGGAACACCCGTGCCTTTTCGCTCGTTGGCACACCCTATGACGAGGCACTTATGACAACGACTCGCATTCGCGATTCCGCGTATAAACGTAACTTAAAAAACCTTCCGATTGGCACCGAAGTAAAATTAACCGGACCATACGGAGATTTCAAACTTCACAAAAATTCAGACAAACCGGCCATATTCCTGATAGGTGGCATCGGCATAACCCCGGTTCATAGCATTATTACCACCGCCACAAGGGATAAGTTGCCGCATAAAATAACTCTATTCTACTCGAACCGCACGCCCGAAGATGCTCCGTTCGTGTCAGATTTTGTCGAGTGCACTAAAACCAACCCTAGGTTCACATTCGTGCCGGTATATACGAAAGTATCAGAAGATGAGAGTAGTGGAGAGTTTGGTCATATTAATTCCGAAATGTTGAAAAAATACATAGCAGACTTCACGACACCTATATATTATCTGTCCGGACCGGCAAAAATGGTCAGAGCAATGCGACAGTTATTAGTTGATGTCGGTGCCGACGAAGATAATATAAGGGCAGAAGAGTTTGACGGATATTAGAATATCCCCATAAGGTATACTTAATGGATGACTAGAAAAAACCTTCCGATAGTTACTGTCAAATTAGACACAATCGTTGGCGGCGGTCAAACGATTGCAACCGAAGATAGCGGCCGAAAACTATTCGTTTGGGGTGGATTGCCTGGTGAAACGGTTGAAGTCCAGATTACGAAGAAAAAATCCAAATTAGCAGAGGGCTTGGTAATAAAAGTGCTCGAACCGAGTGATAAAAGAATTGAACCGCGCGACTCGTCGAGCTATTTGTCTACTAGTCCCTGGCAGATTGTCGACTTCACATCTGAACAGCACTATAAATCAGCGTTGATAGAAGAAGCGTTTGAACTTCACGGTATAGTCCTTCCTGAACCAATCGCTATTTACACAGACGACAAACAGTACGAATATCGAAACAAAATTGAGTTCAGCTGGTGGTGGGATAAAGAAAATGAGAGACTGGATCTGGCATTTTTCAGAAGAGGAACACATGGAAAAATTCCTGTCGAGGGCACTAGTCTTGCTGAGCCCCGTATAAACAAAGCCGCCACGTCCGTCCGCGACCTACTCAGGCTGAAAAAAAACATTCGTGCCGACTCATTGAAAACACTTATGGTTCGCTGTGATGCAAAAGGGAATGTCGCATTGCAACTTTACGTCAAAGACCAGAAATTTGAAATGCTTTCAATAGCAGAACTAAAGGAGCTGAAGCGAACAGCAAATATCATTGGTTTTGAGCTGATTTTTTCAAATCCTAAAAGTCCGGCCAGTGTTATAACCAAGCGCCTGCAGTCTTGGGGCGCAGACCACTTGACCGATGACATATTAAACATATCGTTTAATTATGCGGTTGATGGCTTCTTCCAAATAAACCCGCCTGTCTACGAGCAAGCCCTAAGGGACATCAAGACGTGGATTGACCGCAGTAAACCTACTGTCGATCTATATAGTGGCGTTGGAACGATTGGGATAACGGTTGGAGGTGATGACGTTACTTTGATTGAAAACAACGAAAACGCCGTAAATGAAATGAGGAATAACATCGATAGTATGAAAAGTTGCCGTGTAATAAAACCAGTCCTGGCTTCGAGCGAAAATGCATTGGAATACATAACCAAAGACTCATCGATTATCGTAGACCCACCACGTGTCGGCCTGCACGAAAACGTAATAAACAGACTACTAGACGAATTACCGGAACGGATTATTTATCTATCATGCAATCCGGTTACTCAGGCTCGAGATGTCGCCAAGCTTGCTGAAAAATATGGCGTAAGATACCACATGGGTTATAATTTTTTCCCAAGGACCCCTCATATCGAACACCTGGTAGTATTAGAAACAAAACTCTCCTAACCTCTAAGCATATTGTGTTGCATTATTATGCATATGCTTGCTATAATACGCTCATAACAAGGGTTTCATGCTAAAAGTATGAAAACAACTAAAAGACTATGGATATAGAGGTTATGGTAAAAAACAGAAAAGTAATTATTTACGTAATTGTTGCTATCATCGTGGTTTGCGTTATTGCAGGTATTACGATTTTCATTCTTAGCACGAATAACAAAAACACTTCAAGCTCAGTAATACCAACAACGAATACACCTATAGCAACGTTGCGCGCAGAGGCGGAACAAGCACGAAAATCCAATCAAAAGGCAAAAGCCATCCTTTTGCTAGAAGAGGCTCAACAGAAGATAGAGGCGCTGCCAAAATCAGATCAAAAAACCAATGACGAGAATACGAACGCCAAGATTGACGTCGAAGCTCAGTTATACTTACTCCAACACCAAACCACGGGCCCATAAAATTATGAGAAAAAACAAAAAAGGCTTTACTATCATCGAACTGCTGGTTGTAATTGTTATCATTGGTATTCTTGCGGCCATTAGTATTGTTGGCTTCTTGTCGATTCAGCAGAACGCCAGGAATACTCAGCGCTCATCGCAACTCAGAAACGTAGCCGAAGCCCTAGAAAAATACTATATGAAGAACGGGGAATACCCGAGCTGCGCTATGATGACACAAAGCTCATCGACAGTCGTTGCGAATGTGTTGCCTGGCTTAGACCCTAGCAACTTAACCGCACCGCTAGCTGCATCAGGAACAAACTCGTTCCAATGTACGAGTCCAACCTCACCGGCGCAATTCGGATATTTAGTTGGCGTGACGTCATACACTCTTCAGTATCAAGAGGAGGGTACTGCGAACGTTGATTCAGTTTATAGTCGTCATCAAGCATATAGCCCTAATTACACCCTTACTCTAGTCGCTGGAACCGGCGGAACAGTTAGTGGGGGTGGTTCGTTCGCCGCTGGTTCACTACAAACGATAACCGCAACAAATAACGCAGGCTACAGATTCTTAAGTTGGAGTGGCCCCGCCGTATGTACGGGAACCTCTAGTCACACCCTTACATTGACAGGTAATATTACATGCACAGCAAATTTCTTAGCCCAATATACTCTTACGGTAAATGCTGGCAATCCAGATGGCACGGTTAGCGGTGGTGGTGGTTCTTACGATTCGGGATCTTTCCAAACCATAACCGCAACCGCGAACGCAAACGACGTATTCGTAAGTTGGACCGGTACTACGGGTTGTAGCAGCGTAACGTCTAGCACTCAGGTTACGATGACCAGTAATATGACTTGTACGGCCAACTTCACACCGGTCACACCGTCAGTCCCAGTCGTCAGTGCTAATACTGTCGGCAGCACAACAACCTGGTCATGGCCAGCAATCACTTGCCCTGGTAGCGGTCAAACTGCCAGTTATCAATATGACTACCAATACCAACCGGCTGGCTTTAATTCCGGCTGGACTGCAACGGCATCAACGTCGGTGGCATTTACTACTTCAACTCAGGGTCAGACATATTATGTTTACGTACAGGCGAAATGCACCGACTCATACACAAGCGGCGGTTGGAGCGGATCGGGATCTGCTAGTTACTACAGCCCTTATTGGTACACTTTAACGCTTGCAGGGTCAAACTGTACACTTAGCGGGGCGGGATCGTACGTCCAACAAGCTGTTGCCAGTATAAGTTGTACACCTTCTTCAGGCTACTTCTTTGACTATTGGTCTGGTTGCACTGTCACAAGCAGCACCTCCGCAAGTACGACTATTACTATGAACGCTAACACGACGTGTACGGCCACGAGTACTCGCTGGATTCCGGGTGCAAATGGTGATTTAGTTGGCATATATGTATACTACAAGGACCAGAGTAGCTTGCTCCAATGGAAGACAAACACAAATGCAGAGACTAACACGTATTCGATTCTAGGCTCAGACCCTACCGCGCTGACAAAAAGAGTCCTGAAAGACCCCGAAGTCTATTCTCTTACTTGGACAACATACCCGGCTGAAAGTTCCTGCAACGCAATCAATGGACGCCTGCCTATGGAGGGTGAAGTCGCATCCATAATGGCTAACGAGGGGGCATACAATCAATACGGATCATTCGGATCTCTTAGCACCAACTATTGGGGGGCTGATGAAACAACGGATTATGACACGACCGAAGCAGCCGGCAGGTCTAGTACTACCGGAAACTACACCAACTCAGGAAAAACTAACTCCTACGCCGTAAGGTGTGTTGCAGATACCCCTTCCTAGGATTTTGGTTAACTTGTTTTAATCCGTCTATAGGAAAATTTAGTTGCAACGCGCCAGTTTGTCGTGGAATCGCTGTCAAATTGGTAAACGTTCCCGTCTTTAACTTCACTGATTAATACCAATGCGGGGTTGTATGGCGCTAACAAGCGATAGAAGTTGATGTCGGCATCGGTAATATTTTTTCTACCCGGAAACACGTCATGAAATTTATGTTGTCCGATTTCATCAAAATAATTTGGACGTCCCTGTGGCGGAAAGAATCGTTCAGCCCCAAGACCCATCTTAGAAACTATTTTTTTAATATCTCCGAACAAAAGTTTTGACTGTCCAGAAATATGCAAAAGCAGTTGTTTATTCGATGACAGAAACAGGCTCGCCGTTGCCGTTTGGCTGACGGGAATCTTAAATACGATTACGTGACGAACATCGACATCAACACCGAAGTGCTCCTTGACTGAACGTTCAAGAGCCAATTCATCATACATTCTATCTCTCATATATTCCTATTGTAACACCTCTTGCAAGCCCAGACCTCGACTAGTATTTATAAGTCGACTACAATAGAAGCTAATGGATTACTCGGAGAGGTATACTAAACTGAATCAAGCTCAAAAAAAAGCGGTCGATATTATCGACGGACCGGTTATAGTGATCGCCGGACCAGGAACTGGCAAAACTGAGCTATTATCGATGCGAACCGCCAATATTTTACAGAAGACTGACACATTACCCGAAAATATCTTATGCCTGACATTTACTGAAAGCGGGGCTAATACTATGCGACAGCGTTTGACGGAAATAATTGGAAAAGACGCGTATAAAGTCGCCGTCCATACCTTCCATAGTTTCGGTGTTGAGGTAATAAATCAAAACGGACAATTCTTCTATCAAGGGGCACATTTTGTTCCGGCTGACGAGCTAAGCAGTTATGAAATTATTCAGGATATATTTAGACAGTTGAAATACGACAATCCACTTTCCAGCAAACTAAACGATGAATATACTCATATCCAAGACAGCTTAGTGGCCATTTCGGAACTGAAAAAAAGCGGCCTAACCAGTGATGAGCTATTGGCTGTTTTAGAAGAGAATGATGCTGTTATCGAAAAGGTCGAACAACTTCTGTCTCCAATTTTTGCAAATCGAATATCTAAAGAGACATCTGCTCAAGCGAAAAAACATATCAGCGCAATAAGAAATAGTAACGACCGGATAGTATCACCCGGCGTCGTGCCGTTATCTAGCGTAGTCGCAGATTCACTGGAAAGCGCCATAGATAAGACCGAGAATATGGATTCAACCAAGCCGATGACCTTGTGGCGAAATAAGTGGTTCAAAAAGGACGAGAAGGGAAATTACATTCTCAAATCACATGAAAGACAAGTCAAACTGCGGGCCCTTAGCTTCGTTTACGAAAAATATTTGACTAACATGCAAAAGGCTGCACTTTATGATTATGATGATATGATCTTACGAGTCGTGCATGCCATGGAAGTATTCGACGACCTTCGATTTAATCTACAAGAAAAATACCAATATATTATGGTTGATGAGTTTCAAGACACGAACATGGCTCAGATGCGAATCCTTAGTAATTTAACCAATAACCCAGCCCAGGGAGACACACCGAACATATTGGTAGTTGGAGATGACGACCAAGCAATTTACAGTTTTCAAGGTGCGGATATCAGCAACATCATAAATTTTAGAACCAATTATCCTAAATCAATCCACATAACACTGACCGAAAACTACCGTTCGACACCAGATATTTTAGAAGGCTCCAGGGAAGTAATCATACAAGGACAGGACAGGTTGGAAAACATTTATTCCGACATAGATAAGAGCCTTTCTGCACACAATAAGGATTCGCATAATAAAACCCGATTACTAGAAGCTGAAACGATTGCCGATGAACGACTTTATATCGTAAATGATATTAAATCACGAATAAAATCCGGCGAAAAACCTGCTGGCATTGCAGTCATTTCACGTCGTCATAACGAAATATATTCATTTTTGCCGTATTTCCATAATGCCGGAATATCCGTAAATTACGAGCGACGCGACAACGTGCTTGACGTTGAGCCGATTAAACTAATAGAGCAATTGGCCAGACTATTGATTGACATTTCAAAAGGCAATATTGGCGAAGTTAACTCGAACATACCGCAAATTTTGGCGCATCAAGCATGGGGGATAGAGCCATTTGAACTCTGGGGGCTTAGTCTAAAAGCCTACGACAACCACGCTCGTTGGCTCGAGACAATGGCTGATG
The DNA here is from genome assembly GCA_964593165.1 of uncultured Saccharimonas sp. (SeqCode). GTDB lineage: Bacteria > Patescibacteriota > Saccharimonadia > Saccharimonadales > Saccharimonadaceae > UBA1547. Next base: position 28,103 of record CAZQGW010000007.1, read on the forward strand.
AACCAAGATTCTTAGATATATATAATTGGTTAATTACAACTTCCTCAAGAGTTAATGATTTACCACTAGAGCACATGATGGACTTGATTATCGGCAAACCGAATTCAGATACGACAGAGGTTGATTCCGAGTTTACTAGTCCGATATACGACTTCTACTTCTCGAATAGAACAATGGAATCAAACGCCAATGAATACTTGCTATATTTGGAATCGCTGCGAACTATTCGCGCTAAACTTCGCGAATACCAACCCAACCAAATACCGACACTATTAACGTTTATTGATTTCATCGCATTAAACCGTAAAATCGGCAGCACGATTAGCGTTATCAGGCGAGCGGTTCAAACCGAAGGCGCAGTTAATATTATGACGGCTCATAAATCAAAAGGTTTGGAATTTGACACAGTGTATTTAACAAATGCCGTCGATACAGTTTGGGGACAAAGAGCTCGAAGTCATAATCGTTTGATTAATTATCCCGAAAACTTGCAGATTTCACCCGTGGGTGAAACCGAGGATGAAAGATTGAGATTGTTTTATGTTGCTATTACTCGTGCCAAAAAGAATCTGACCATAAGCTATAGTTTGACTGATGATAGCGGCAAAGAAACGTTACGAGCAGCCTTTTTAATCGAATCAAAATGGCCGGTTAAAAAAATAGTTCCGCCAAACGAAATAAACCAACTCGTCGAATCAACCGAACTAGCTTGGTATCAACCCATAATAGACCCAACGACTAAAAAAATGCGTGACTTATTGCGACCAGGTCTTGAAAACTATAAACTCAGCGTTACACATTTGCATAATTTTCTGGATGTCAGCCGTGGCGGTCCAGCGACATTCCTTTTGCAAAACCTTCTGCATTTTCCATCAGCCAAAACCCCTCACGCCTCTTTCGGAACCGCGATTCACGACACGCTTCAAACAGCCCATGAACACTTGTCTTCGACTGGCAAAAAATTAGCTATCGAAGACATAGTCTCAATATTTGAACAAAACTTAAAAATTCAATTTATGAAAAAATCGGATTACATAGATTTTGTTCAAAAGGGAAGCGATGCGCTGCAAATATTTTTTGACAAAATGTATGACACATTCAAACCGACCCAGCAAACTGAAATCAACTTTTCTGACCAGCATTCGATAGTTGGAAATGCTCATCTAACCGGAAAATTAGATCTAGCAGAGTTTGATGCACCAAACAAAAACATTGTCGTCACGGACTACAAAACCGGCAAACCGGTGCGGACCTGGACGGGAAAAACTGACTACGACAAGATTAAACTTCATAAATATAAACAGCAATTAATGTTTTATAAGTTGATGGTTGAAAACTCAAGAGATTTTCATAATTACGAAATTAATTTAGGAATCATCCGCTTTATTGAACCTACTTCAAACGGCGATATTATTTCGCTTGAAGATAATTTCGACCCTGACGAACTCGAACGTTTTTCGAAGCTGATCAATACCGTCTGGACACATATAATCAAGCTTGACCTACCAGACATATCCAAATATGACCCCACCCATAAAGGCATCCTAGCATTCGAACAGGATTTAATCGATCAGGTCATCTGAAGATTGACACGCATTTGTTAATTTGCTATTCTGACTTTCAATGTAGGTTGAGGATCTCACACGGATTACCTCCCTATGTTTCTTCACAGAGAAGGCAGGGCAGCATGTAGGCATGCGTCACAAACCTCGCGGACACGTTAAGGAGCGTACTGCATGAGCATGAGACAGATGGAGGCTCTGAAGACCTAGCGCCAAGGCCGAATGGCGCAGAAGCACCAAGACGGAAGCCATACAGCTGACGAATGGGCACGGTGGCAGCCCGCATAACAATTAGTCAACTCGGCAACCTCAACAGTTCCCAGCTGAGTCCGCACCCGACGGGTGTCTGGCCCAGTTAAGAAGACACTTTGGGCGACTCCACCGCAAGACAAGAGCCAAGAGCAAACACCGCTGACATCGCTGCATAAAAGTAACATTGACAAGCTCCCAGCTAGTCAAGGCGTACGTCAGTAGATTAGATACCTACGACTATGCGCCAAGTTGGACGAAGGCGACCACCCCCGGTCGAACCACGCCCGACAACGTCAGGCAATACTACATCAAGTCGCGTAACTGCCTCGAATCTCTGATCCCATAAACTACCCCTCTCGGCTGATACAAGCGTGTGAGCTTGCGCCAACCGAGAGGGCGCTTTACGCTCGATGACGAATTTTTGGAATGATCTAGAAAAACCTTATTTCATACTAGCCCCCATGGAGGCGGTAACCGATGTTGTCTTTCGACATGTTGTTGCGCATGCCGCCAAACCCGATGTTTTTTTCACTGAGTTCGTCAATGCCACAAGTTTCTGCAGCGAAAAGGGTAGATCCAGTACGAAAAAACGGCTCTTATTTACGAACGACGAGCAACCGATGGTTGCGCAAATTTGGGGTAATAAGCCTGATAATTTTGCGAAGATGAGCGTGGAGTTAGCAGCCATGGGGTTTAGCGGCATAGATATTAACATGGGCTGTCCAGATAAGGCGGTGCTCAGAACTGGGTCGGGCGGTGCGCTTATACGAACACCAGAGATAGCGCGTGAATTAATTCGCGCCGCAAAAACCGGCGGGTTGCCGGTCAGCGTTAAAACCCGACTGGGCGATGTGTCGATAGGTGAGTGGAAAGAATGGATAAGATTTTTGCTACTTCAAGAGATCTCTAATCTGACAATTCATCTTCGAACCAGAAAGGAAATGAGTAAGGTTGGCGCCCACTTTGAATTGATAACCGAGATCAAAAAACTCCGAGACAAAATCGCACCCGATACTTTACTGACAATAAACGGCGACATAGCCAATAGACAACAGGGGATTGATTTAGCAAGAGAATACGGGGTAGATGGGATTATGATTGGTCGTGGAATCTTTACTGATCCATATGCCTTCGAAACCGAGACCAGAGAACATAACCGCGAGGATTTATTGGAACTACTAAAACTTCATCTTGATTTGTATGATAAATACTCTACCGAATCAGAGCCTCTAAAGTTCGATCCGCTAAAACGCTTCTTCAAAATGTATATCCGCGATTTCCCGGGAGCAAGCGAACTCCGCGAAAAATTAATGCGTGCCAAAAATACTACAGAAGTTCGTAATTTTATTGGAAAGTAATCGTACCGCTGCTGGTAAAAGTATATATATCGTATCCGTTTACGGTAGTCTTTACTCCGGTCCAGGCAGTTACGTTTATTGAACCGGTAGGAAAACTAATTATTACTATGCCCGAACCACCGCCGCCGCCGCCGCTAGTTGAACCACCACCGCCACCGCCGCCGCCTGTATTTACTGTTCCCGCCACTCCAGCACCACCGCCGGCGCCACCGCCGCCTAAACCTCCGGGCTGACCGACACCACTTTTAACAGCGCCACCGCCGCCGCCATAATAAGTTGGTGTCCCGCTAATACTACTATAAAAACCCACACCAGCGGTCGACACCGAGGCGCTTCCGCCACCGCCGGCGCCACCGCCGGAGTCAGAACTCAATGATGCCGTACCGCCTGCGTAATTCGCATTCGCACCACCAGTCCTGGATGTATTGATCATTCCGATTCCACCAGACGCTGATAAACCGTCAAACGCTGAACCACCACCTGAGCCAGGAGTACCAGTTATAACCGCCGAACCGCCGGCTCCGACAACTACAGTTTTAGTCCCTGAGGTTATAGGATAAACCGGATTATATAAAACCGTGCCACCACCACCACCAGAGCCAAAGTTCGTACCGGAAACACCGCCACTCGCACCACCACCGCCCGCGACCACTAACACCTGGGCGGTTTCGCCAACTACAAATGTGCCGTTTTGGTTAAACGTATTATAAGTATATCCATTTGCATAAGTAACCGAACCGCCGCTGGCTACTATTGAGCCAGTTGGATAAGAGAATACCACAACTCCAGAGCTGCCGTTAGTGTTAACAGAGCCAGGGTTTCCAGCCGTACCCCTAAGCGAATTGGTAGAATTTCCAGGCGTACTATATGATCCCGAATAAAGTTGCGGGGAAGTAATATATGTTGAATTGTAAAACCCTGAACCACCACCGCCGCCGCCAGCCACATTGGTGGTCGAATAATAGCCTCCAGCTGAACCTCCAAAGTAGCCGCCGCCACCGCCGCCGCCATAACTATCTGATAGTGGCGCACCACCCAATAAAGCAGCCTGCCCACCGGTAGAATTCGTAACGGGAGCCATACTGGATGCGTTTACGCCGGCAGCAGTCGGAGTGCCGCCTAAACCGTTATAGCCAGCAACATAAGGGTAACCAGCTTGACCAGATTGGCCGCCACCGGCACCGCCATAATCATTTGCGCTCGCCGCCGCGGCTCCGCCACCACCGCCGCCGCCAGCTATTAACAATGCGCTGGCTTGAGAAGTGGTTTGCGAAAATACACCAGAATATCCACCACCACCACCACCAAAAGTGTTGGAAACATTATTCGCAGATGCACAACCACCGCCACCGATAGCGCAGTTGATTGCGCCAGCGTTATAACTGTTAGTAGTACCGCCGCCGCCAACAACTACTTGATACACACCGCTAGCGTTTTTTAAAATTCCCTGAGCAGCGCCACCGGCACCTCCGGCTGCACCATATGTCCATGTAGTGTTAGTTCCCCCGGCACCACCACCCCCCCACATATTGACCTGGATCGTAGGAGATGATGAGTAATTAATAATATTACTTACCCTGGTCTGCGTATAAGTACGCCAACCAACCCCGTTTGATGTTCTATATAGATTAACCGAACCGGTTGAAGTTATTTTACTTACAACACCATTGGTAATCGTCGGAGCACCGACCGAAAAAGTCGAAGAAACGACACCGTTGGTTGTATTTATCGAATTGACCGTGAAGGTTTGGCCTGTAGCCGTGAAAGTGTAAATTGTGTTTCCACCAAAATATGTTGGTGTTTGCGAACTTGTCACGGAATATAAACCAGTAGGGAAGGAAACGATAATAATGCCAGAGCCTCCGGTTCCACCTGCCGCAGTTGAGATACCGCCGCCGCCGCCGCCGCCAGTATTGGCCGTCCCGTTTGTTCCACCTGTACCGGTTCCGATACCGCCGCCGCCTAAAGCCGCAGGCTGCCATACACCACTGACAGCAGCACCTCCTCCTCCCGCATAATACGTAGGCGTACCGCTAATATCGCTATAATATCCTATACCGGCTATTGAAACCGACCCGTTGGCGCCCCCGCCGGCGCCCCCGCCCGAGTCAGTACTTAATGTTGCGGTGCCTCCAGTATAGTTAGCGTTTGCACCACCAGTTCGTGATGTGTTTATCGTGCCGGTTCCGCCAGTTGCAGTAATGGCATCAAAAACCGAGCTACCCCCAGTGCCGCCCGTCCCAGCAATAACACCCGCACCTCCGGTACCTACAGTTATGGTTTTCGATCCTGTAGTTAACGTGTAGCTTGGATTATAAACGACAGTCCCACCACCACCGCCATCACCATTATTTATCGACGCAACACCCCCATTGCCACCACCACCACCAGCTACCACTAATACCTGGGCAGTGCCAACGTTGTTAAGTGCAACCGAACAACGCGGATCGGTTGAGGCTGCGCTGCAGGTCAAACCAGAGAATTGAGTACCCGTACAGTCGGTGCTTGGCGTTAGTGGACTACTATTACTCCATTTAGGTATACCGCTGTTGGTCGATAGACAATAATTAGCATAAGCTAGTCCAGCATCCCCGGCGTTTTGGGCTAGTTCGTTGTAATACTGCGCCTGCAACGACACACTGACTGTTGCAGTCGATATAATCGAAACCAACAGCACCGCCAACATTATTATTGAGACTATTAATATGGTGGGCAAAGCAAAGCCATTTGAAGTGTTGGAGCTTTCTGTTTTTTTAACTAATGAACCGATGAGACTCACACGATTACCCCATATAACTGATGCGTTTAGTATACCATAAGCAAAACGATAAAAAAACAGCGTTATTGGCCGACTTGAAGCACCTCGCCACCCATAGCACGACGGAAATAACCATCATGACTGACATAAAGTATTGCGCCCTTGTATTTCTCTAGGGCGATTTCCAACTCTTCAATGCTAGGCAAATCCAAGTGGTTTGTTGGTTCATCTAATACCAGCAGCTGTGGATTGTTTGCTAGCATTGAGATTAATTGAAATCGAGCTTTTTGACCGCCCGATAAAACCGAGAGTGGGGTTTTAATATCGCTTTCCGAAAATAAGTAGTCACTGATTAAACTTCGTATTTTCGTGGTCGAAATAGGTAACCCTCTGTCTAGATACATTCGTTCTATTGCCGCGTCCAATGGCAGCTCGAAATACTTTGACGAAACTTCTTGCTCGTAGATTCCAACCGCTATGTGAGAATCGAGCGATATTTCACCACTAAACCGAACTATATCGGTAGATTCGTTTCCCAACAAAGCCTTTATCAAAGTGGTTTTTCCGGCACCGTTACGCCCCCTCAGCTCCATCGCTTCGCCTTCGCGCAAATCTATGTTTAAGCCATAAAATAATGGCTTGCCACCGTAACCAAGCGACAAATCTCGTGCGGTTATGAGCACGTGTTTACTACGAGAACTCTCAAGGCGCAGATTCATGCGAATATTCCTGGTCTTAAATTTATCGTATTGGGCTGCGACTTTATAATTTAAATTGTCTGCCGATTCTTTATCGATCCAAAAAGTCGGCTTATCTACGGTCTCCAGTTCCGCGAGCTCTTTACGAGAAACTTGCTCAAGATGTTTAAACCTTTTGATGGTTGCAGGATTGCGTGATTTCTCTTTTAGTCGACGGTAGTCAATTACTTTGTTTTTCAGATTTGAAATACGTTTTTCAACCATTTCGAAATCATTCATTTTAGAACCAGTACTAACGGCGTTCTGTTTTAAATAGGCGTTGTAATTTCCCCTATAACTAACACACCCTCCGTCTTTTAGCTCAACAATTCTGTCGACCTCGTTTAGAACATCCCGATCGTGCGTTATGACCAACATTGCCTCCCTGGCTGTTTTCATCCATTCAATATACTGATTCTTCGCTACATAGTCCATGTGATTGGTCGGCTCATCTACTAGTGCCAAGTCGGCATCGCTATGCATAATTTTCACAACCTCAACCAAACGTTTTTCACCACCAGAAAGGGTAGAGAACCGACGATGGGCTACGCCCGTCAGTTGGAAATTATCCAGCTCTCGTTCGATTTGCTCTTCAATTTGGTAGAAGCCTTTGTCGTTGAATCTACCAAGCGCCTGGGTGTAGTCATGTATCAATTTCATGTTGTCGCCCATGATCTCTGGATACACTTCGATTATGTGGCTTAGTTTCGAATATTCAGGCAAACCGGCTAAAACATACTGCAACACGGTAGTATCTCCCATATCCAGATGTTCCTGAGCGGTGGAAACGACGACCGTCCCGCGCTTGAAAACTATTTCGCCAGTATAATCATTATCCTTAGTGGTAAGTATGTTGAATAGGGTGGTTTTACCGACGCCATTCCGACCAATAATTCCGACCTTCTCGCCGCTATCAACACCAAATCTGATTCCACTCATTAGTATTTTGGAACCAAAACTTTTTTCAGTGACTTTTATGTCGGCAATCATGCGATATAGCATACCATAACAGGGGTGGAAATAGTAGGGTATAATATTCAATATGATTAAACATCAAAAAACATCCGACACAGATTATTGGATATATAACAATAATCCTAAACTCCCGGTCATAGTGATGATCCACGGACTTCGTGGGACACACCATGGACTAGACTTAATCGCAAAGCCCCTAGTTGGCTACAGGATTATCGTGCCTGATTTACCAGGATTTGGAATCTCCAAAGAACTAAGCAACGAGCATTCGGTCGAAAATTACGTGCTGTGGCTTAAGGGGTTTATGTCCGAACTAAAGTTAAGTCAGCCGCCAGTTTTACTGGGCCATTCTTTCGGAAGTATTATTACCAGCTACTACGCGAAAGATTATCCAGAAACCATTTCAAAACTTGTCCTCGTTAATCCGATTGGGGTTTCTGCGCTTGAAGGCGCAAAAGCGATACTCACGCAGATTGCCGTGTTTTATTACTGGCTTAGCCGGGTCTTACCGGAATCGACCGGAATGAAACTACTTTCTGCGAAATTCAGTGTCATGGCGATGAGCATCACTCTAGCGAAAACGAACGATAAAAAAACCCGAGCCTTCATTCACAGCGAGCATTTACTGCATTTCAGCCAATTCGCCAATCGCAGAGTCGCCAACGAGGCCTTCCAAGCATCCATACACGAAAGCGTTCGCGACGTTGCCGCCGACCTAAAAGTGCCGACGCTTCTAATCGCCGGCGAACACGATACCGTCACACCACTAAAAAAGCAGTGGGAGCTGGTCAAGCTTTTTCCGAATGCGAAACTTGAAGTTATTGATAAAACCGGTCACTTGACTCACTACGAAACGCCGAACGAAATAGTATCAATGATTAAAAAGTTTAACTCTTAATTACTTTTCGATATATTTGTTCGTATCGGTCCAGTGTTTTTTGCAAATCATGTGTCGAGGCAATTCTCAGACTCTCTTTGCCCATATTCGCGGCCAACTTTGAATCTGAAATAATCTTCAAAACCGCATAAGCAATCTCTTTGTCATTATCGGTTTCGCATAGGATTCCGTTACGTCCGTCTTGACATAATTCCTTCAGAGGACCGGCGTCAATGGCAACTATAGGCTTTCCGCTCGCCATCGCCTCCAGCATTGCGATACTCTGAAGTTCGACAGGCGAAGCCATGCAAAAAACCGTTCCGACTTTATGTAAATCAGCTATCTCTTGATCTGTAACACATCCTGTGAATGTTATTTTATCGTAAATCCCTAAATCCCTGGCGTGCTGTTGAAGGTTCTCTGTTTCCGTGCCCTTACCAACAACTATCATGTGAGCATCACACTTTTTTAACACTCGATTAAAAGCGTCAATCAACACGGAAATATGCTTCTCAGCGTCAACCCGTCCAACATACGAAATGATTGGTTTATCAGTTGGTATTTTGAACTTATGCATAACATCTAGCGGTGGCTTTGTCGGACTAAATCGGCTTAGATCTATTCCATTCGAGACGGCTTCGACCGGTATTTTTACGTTTCGCGTCGATAGTTTAAAAATATCTAGCGCAGACTGGGTTGGCATGGTAAAGTAGTCTGTCTTTTTATGGAAACGAACAATATACTCCTTCATAACATAGTTTATCGGGCGAGACAAAGGCGCTAACCTTTTAAGATTATCCATCAAATTCTCTGGCATGGCATGATTAGTACTTACTGTTGGGATCCCATATTTTTGACTGTATTTCATGACTGCTTGGCTAATCATCAAAAACCCCATCAAATGAACAACGTCGGGGTTAAAGTCTTTGATAATTTTTTTAACTTCACGGTTTGGATACAAACAAATCCTAAAATTCTGGTAAAAGGGGAAGATTGTCGAAGCACACCTCGCAACGGCATAATTCCCATCGACTTCTTTATATTTTTTACCCGTTTGGCTCGGAGCGACAACTAAAACGTCGTGTCCTCTGCTTGCTAGGCCTTTGGCGAGCGTACGAGCCGCCGTCGACACACCATTAACCGTCGGCCAGTATAAATCTGAAGCAATTAATATTTTCATATAACATGATTATATCATGTCAAATAAACTCCAGAACCAGTGGCGGAAGGATGTATAATTATGACATGAAACAAAAAATTAGCGTCGTTATTGCAGCCCTAAACGAGGCACCCAGAATTGCCGCTGTATTAAAAGTAGTTTCTAAAAGTCCACTGATTGACGAGGTCATTGTCGTGAATGACGGCTCAACCGATGACACATCCAAAGTAGCGAAAGGGTTTAATGTGGTATTGATAGAAAACGAAAAAAACATTGGTAAAACCCTATCAGTTAAAAAGGGGATTGAAAAAGCCAAGAACGATTTAATCATGCTGCTTGATGCCGATCTACTCGGTCTAACTCAGAAATCAATCGAAAAACTTGCGAAAC
>CAZQGW010000008.1:0-27705 GCA_964593165.1 uncultured Saccharimonas sp. (SeqCode)
TTCCAGCGGCTTAATCGTAATCGGATCATCAATACAAGCATGCAAATCCATCCCGGCCGAATACTCAGATTGGTACTGTGGCAATATCGCGTTTTCTTTAAGTTTTAATATCTTTACTAGTAGCTTATCCACTACAGCTCGCTCCAGTTTTTACCAGTACTGACATCTACTTGCAGATGAACGCCGAGCTGCGGTGCGATATTTTCCAGCGTTTCTTGCAAAATTTCGGCAATCTTTTCAGCGTTTTCGATAGGGCATTCGACCAGGATACTGTCGTGAATCTGCAAAAGCTGCTCCCCTAGGCCCTCAATTTTTTTATCAACCTGAATCATGGCCAGTTTCATTAAGTCAGCCTCAGTTCCCTGTATGGGCATATTAGCAGCAGCTCGTTCAGCGGCCGAGCGGACCATAAAATTACTGCTAAGCACGTCCGGCGTCGGGCGTCGACGTCCAAAATAAGTTTCAACGTAGCCATCGGTTCGCGCCGAGTTTAGTGTATCGTTAATAAATTTACGAATCGGTTCGCGAAGTTCAAAATATTCATCGATAAATTTTTTAGCTTCGACAAAACTCATACCGGTCGCAGCGCTTAGGCCGTGCGGGCTCATTCCATACAATATACCAAAATTAATCACCTTGGCATTACGCCGTTGGGTCTTGGTAACATCATCCATCGGTACACCGTAAACGGCGCTGGCGGTTTTAGTATGAATATCAACATTGCCATTAAAATCGTTAATCATCTGCTGATCGCCAGCCAAAACCGCAGCCAGACGTAGCTCAAACTGTGAATAATCCGCACTAACGAAAACCTTGTCGCCATCGGGTATAAAAGCCTCACGAATTTGACGTCCTAGCGCTGTCCTGATTGGAATATTTTGCAAATTTGGGTTGGTGCTAGAAAGGCGTCCGGTGCTGGCCACGTCTTGGTTAAACGTCGTATGAATCCTGCTCTGTTTATCCGCCAGAAGCGGCAACGCATCCACGTAGGTGTTCTTTAGTTTAGCCAGTTCGCGAGTTTGTTCAATTAGTTCAACAATCGGATGTGTACCACGAAGTTTATCCAGTTCTTTTTGGCCTGTACTATAGCCCGTTTTACCCTTTTTAATGTCTTTAGTCGGTAGTTGCAATTTGGTAAATAAAACCTCCGAAAGTTGGTTTGGGCTTCCTATATTAAACTCATAGCCGACCATCTTGAACATTTGCTGTTCTAATTCATGATAATCCTTGCCAAGCCTTGTCCCCATTTCTTTCAAGAGATCTCTATCTACTTTGATACCACGGTGCTCCATTTTGAAAAGAATATGTGTCAGGGGAAAATCAAAATCATGAGCAATCTTGGCAATTCTCGGTTCGCGTTCAAACTCGGCTAACTGCGTTTCATACAGGTACCAAGTTGCACTTATCGAAGGTTTTGGACCTTCAACGTCAAACCCCATCAGCCCAGTCAGCGACCTGTCGCGTAGCAAAGGATCAATTAAAAATGCGGCTTGATGAACGTCGTGAAGTTCTCCAAATCGCACAAAAATGTCCTGTTCGGCTAGTTGGTGATAAAGCAGCTTGCTGTCGTAGCCGATAACAGTTGCCAACTCAAAAACACGCCACACACTGCGGTCAAGTTGGTCAATTTTTTTGTGATAAACTGTTTTGTCGTCAGTTGACAACCATACTGTATCTTCGTCAACGTATAAAACGACTGGACCGGCAATATTTAGAACTTCAGGCCATGGCCTCTCGGTCAATGAACCGATTTCGGATTGTAATTTGGAGACAGCTTTCTCGGTATTGTGTAGTTGCATATGCTTCGGCATACGCTTAATCAGGGAGTTGAACTCCAGACGTTTTAAAATTTCTGCAACTTTTTCCAAATCTGTATCATTAACGTCGGCTTTGTCCCAATCTAAATTAACGGGCGCGTCTGTCCAAATTCGGCCGACCTCTTTCGACATATACGCCGACTCTTTACCATCAATCAGTTTCTTAGCAATGGTCGGCTTTATGTCTTCAATGTGTTTATAGATATTGTCTAACGTGTCGTATTGTTGCAAAAGTTGGGTTGCGGTTTTTTCGCCGATTCCCGGAACGCCAGGTAAATTATCTGATGAATCCCCCTTTAGGGCTTTAAGATCTAGGAATTGATCAACACGTAAACCGTATTTTTTCGTAAACGAATCAACATGAAACTCTTCTATATTGGAAAGTCCATTTTTCAGAGCATAAACCTTGACCATAGGTCCGACCAGCTGCAACGCATCCAAGTCGCTGGTTAACAGATCAGTTTCGATGCCTTTTTCAGCTGCTTGAACAGCAAACGCACCTAGGATATCGTCAGCTTCGTAATCGTCCAACTCGTATAATGGCCAACCAAAAGCCTCTAGTAGTTCGTATAAAATCGGAATTTGTGCATAAAAATCGTCAGGAGCCTTTTTGCGACCAGCCTTATATTCCGGATAAATTTCACGCCGTTTACGAATATTCGTGCCTTTTTTATCCCAGGCAACCGCAACATAGTCTGGATTTAGTTTTTTAATGAGTTCAATGGCTAGGGATACGAAGCCGTAAACTCCTCCCGTCGGGGTTCCGTCAGACGTCGATAGGCCAGGCATAGCATAGTACCCACGATAAAACACTGACTTACCATCGATAACAGCTAGCCTTTTTGTCATAATACCAGTATACCCGACTTGGCCCCTGTTAGCCAGAATCTGTTACAATAATCACATGGTATATAACAAAGACGTTAAAATTGTGGCATTCGTCGGCATGGCCGGTGCTGGAAAAAGCACGGCCGTTAATTACGTTACCAACAAAGGATATCCGAAAGTTTATGGAGGGGGTATCTTTTACGAAGCGATGAAAAAGGCCGGCATCGAGCCAACCCAGCAAAACGAGGACGAGTATAGGACCAAGGTCCATAGTGGCGAAGGTCAAGATTTCATAATCAAAAAATTTATTCAGCAAATTAACGACTTAATCAATGCTGGGCAACATCGCATCGTAACGGATAGTAATTATTCTTGGAACGAATATAAAGCCATGAAACATGAGTTTCCGGGCGGACTGAATGTCGTAGCCGTTGTTGCGCCGAAGCATATACGCCACCATCGTCTACTGTCACGATCAGAACGACCCTTGACCGAAACCGAATCGAGCGACCGTGATTGGCGTGAAATTGAGGACTTACAATCTGGGGGTGCGATCGCAATCGCCGACCACTTTATAATTAATGACGCAGATTTTGATAATTTACATATACAAATAGATCGAACATTGAACGATATCGGGTTTTATAAGGACTAGACTTCAACATGAAGAATGGTGGCGAAATTTTCTTGACCGTTCATGCCGCGGCTTCGTTGTTTCGACCTATAATATACCTCTATTGAAACTCCCTCAATATCTGTGTCGAGGCTTGCATCGTACTCTTGATTCCAGAATGGACGATGGATCTCCTTCTTCCGCCTTTGAACTGCTTGCTCAATAGTCGTTTCACCGTCTTTCAACACTCCAAGTGCTTTATAAAGCTCTGTCTTCGTTTGGTTTGAGGTTTTACCAAGATCAAACTCGGCACGTCTTAACTCGTCGACCCTACCTACTCCCTTAAATTCATCGATAACCCTAGATGCAGCCTCATGGCCTGGGACCCACGCCACGTCTGACCCCACGGCCTTCACGCCATTACGTATGTAGCCACCCTCTTCGCCAATTTCATCTATTAGAGTCACGTTAAAACCGTGAAAGTTCGGTAAATCCTGCGCTTTATCAAAATGAAACCTATTCATTTTTTCAGCACAATTCCACGCTGCTTGCATAACTCCTATTTCAATTCGTGTCTGCATTGCCTCCAGTTTTTGTCTATCTAGTTTGGATAGCTGATGGTCTGGGTTTTTTAAAATATCACCAATCCTTTTTGATACCTCTGCTGTTTTCCTGACCTGAGGCTCTAGAGCCTCTAAACCTTGATTTAAGATGTCCACGTTTTCAGGTGTAATCTCGAACTCTGTTTTACCAAACGGATACATATCAACAGCGTCTCTAGGCTCTTGCGTGCTTTCTGTCTCAGCGGTAACTACTGACATTTTGATTTTCCTTTTTTTGATTTTTGTTTCTATTTACGACTACATATAACATACCACTAAACATGGTTTTTGTCAATGTTCCGTCGTTGCTGCCGAGTGATTAGCTCAGGTATTCGTGTAGTTTTTTGGCGTCTTTGTGCTTACGAAGTTTGGCTAGAGCCTTAGCTTCGATTTGACGGATGCGTTCACGAGTAACAGCAAACTCGCGACCGACTTCTTCTAGTGTGTGACTTTTGCCATTTTCTAGCCCAAAGCGCATTTTAACGATTTTCTGTTCCCTATCGGATAGCGTTGATAACACCGATTGGACTTGTTCTTTTAGAAGTTGGGATGTGGCCGATTCTTCCGGGGTTACACCCTCGCCGTCTTCGATAAAGTCGCCAAGAACTGAATCCTCATCTTCTCCGTCACGACCAACACCGGCGTCTAGCGACGTAATGTCCTGTTTGATTTTAATTACGTATTCGACTTTGGCTGGTTCCATTTCTAGCTCTTCGGCTAGCTCTTCTATAGTAGGCTCGCGATTTAATTCCTGAGTCATACGGCGCTGGGTTCGAAGCAATTTATTAATCGTCTCAACCATATGCACCGGAATACGAATTGTGCGAGCCTGGTCGGCTATAGCACGAGTAATCGCTTGGCGAATCCACCAGGTCGCATAGGTAGAGAATTTAAAGCCTTTGTCGGGATCGAATTTTTCAACCGCACGTAATAAGCCTGTATTACCCTCTTGAATCAAATCTAGAAAGTCCAGTCCACGACCACTATAGCGTTTAGCAATCGATACTACTAAGCGCATATTAGCTTCGGCCATTTTATCCTTAGCCTTCTTGTCACCAGCAACAACTCGTTGGGCGAGCGCCAGTTCTTCCTCGGAACTAAGCAAAGGAATCTTACCGATTTCGCGCAAGTACAAACGTACGCTATCGTCACTGGCATCATCGAAATATTGTCCTTTATTCAAGGTGTCTTCGTCGTCCTCTTCTTCGTCGATTAATTCATCTGGAGCCGGCTCATCGATATCACTCAGTGCAAAGCCATTCGCATCAACCAGACCGGAACTTAGTACAACTTCTTCATCATCATTTTTACCTTTGACCACTTTTTATCTCCTTAATTAAGTTATTAAGTTGTGCTCGAATTTTGTTTGCTTTTATTTCATCACCCAAAGTTTCTGCATCTCGCAGTTTTTCGGTTAATAAATCTTTTTGCTTTTTCTTGTGCTCTGTGGCAACTTGGCGGAGCAATCGTGCCGTTTCAAAGTAACGATCTTGATCGTTCCAATCGGCATATCGAGCGTCGGCCTTCAATAGTAATATTTTAACATAGGTGTCGTGTTTTTTCAATTCCTCTGGAGTGTCTCTAACGGACTTACCGCCACTTTCTGCTAGATATTTAACGACTGCTTTTCGTTGATCACCCGTGAAGGTTTCTATATCGACCGAACGGAATAAATCATGAGTTGCCCCATCGATTAAGGCGACAGACAACAGATTATCCTGATAAAACGATGGGTCTTGCACAACGTCGTTTTGGAGCGTCGTGGCATCTTTATAAACTTTTTTGGCTTTCTCGCCACTACTGGCAAGTTTTTCTTTTAACGCATCGACGGACGAATCGCTTAGTTGTGCAATCTTCGTAACATAGTATTCACGTTCGACGGAGTCCTGCAGCATACGCACAACATCCAGGGCCGCCGTAGTGAATCGGCGTTTTCCGGCTGCTGTATCTAAATCCTCACGAATGGCATATTGCTTAATCACCCATTCTACCGCGGGCTCGGCGGAATCAACTGCAGATTGCCAGAGCTTTACATCTTTTTTAATAAGTTCATCCGGGTCTTTGGCACCTTCGGGCATCGATATTATCGACAAATCGACACCGACATTTTGAGCAATTGGAATAGACCGTTCAGTTGCCGCCAAACCAGCTTTATCACCATCAAACGCTAGACGAATGTGGTTACTTAAGCGTACCAACGCCCGCAGATGATTTTCGGTCATAGCCGTACCGGCAGTTGCAACTACCTGAGAAATATCGACCTGGTGACTGCTAATGACATCCATATTCCCTTCGACAATAACAGCATAGTCATTGGCTCGAATCGCCTCTTTAGCCTGCGATAAACCAAATACGTGACGGCCCTTATCGTAAATCAAGGTTTGTGGAGTGTTCAGATATTTTGGAGCTTTGGGTTCATCTACGATAATGCGCCCAGTAAAACCGATGACTTGGCCGGTGCCATCCATTAACGGTATAACCATACGGCCACGAAACAAATCAGTATTATATCGATTAACTAAACCTGCTTGCGTAAGTTCGTTCGGCGTAAAACCTTTTTTGGTTAAGAACTGCGTAAGTGCGTCACCAATCGTCGGAGCGTAACCAACCTTGAAGTCAGTAACGACCTGTTTACTAAGCCCGCGGTCACCGAAAACGTATTGGACAGCGCGCGGGTTTTTAATAAGACTTTGCTGATAATAGTTTGCTGCTAATTCGTTTGCTAGCAGTAACCTTTTTTTTCGTTGTGCTATCTCCTGCGCACCTTTGGTGTCGTACATTGACAAATCAACACCAGCCTTCCGCGCTAAATGTTCCAAACTGGCTCGAAAATCCATACCTTCAACTTCCATAATAAAGGTAAAGATGTCGCCGCCCTTGTTTGATGAAAAATCATGCCAAATGTGTTTGTCAGGGCTAACGTAAAAGCTGGGAGTTTTTTCACTTGTAAAAGGGCTGAGGCCTTTGAAGTTACGCCCGGCGCGTTTAAGCTGGACATATTCGCCGATAACATCCTCGATGTTCAGTCGTGCTCGAACTTCCTCTTTGGCGTCTTGCATATTGCTTTAATTATACCTCTGTTAGCGTATAACTCAAAACAGTAGCGAAAATGAAAAACTGCCTTGTCGCCTGATATTCAGGCAAACGTCTCGGGATTTTGATAATAGAGCTGTTTATGCTTAAATTAACTGTAGTATGAACCCGGAAAACAATCGGCCAACTCCCGCAATGAACTCTGATTATTTAAATCAGATAGCCCCGAAACCGCCAAGAAAATCATTAATACCCAAAAATAAACCACTTTTGGTAGGCATTTTGGCGATTGTAGCGGTTGTTGTCGTAGTTATTTTAGGCGTCGTTTCCAGTATTGCATCCGGCACTATTGGAGATAATGAGAGATTGGCCGCGCGTTTAGTCGCAACTCAAGCGATAGTTGACTCGGCAACACCAAACATAGAAAGCTCGCAACTACGCGACCTGAATAGTTCCCTTAGCCTCTATTTAACCAATACTATACGAGACATCACGCCGATTTTAGCGAAATACAACGTCAATATTAACAATCTCAGCAAGAATGTAACTAACGCTGAATCGGATACACAAGTTCTAACTACCCTGGAAAACGCCAGACTAAATGGAAACTACGATTTAATATATGCTACTGAAATGTCGAACCAATTGGATAACACAATAATATTGATGCAAAAAATATATGCGGATACAAACAGTTCGAGTTTGAAAACTTTTCTAAGTAGCGCCTATCAATCTCTAGAACCGACTCAAAAACAATTTGCCGACTTTAACGCGGCTGACGGTTAACCAAATCATAACTTAGGCGCATAAAATCTTTTAAGTCATCGTCCGACACCTGGCCCGTACAAATTATGGTGTTCCAATGTTTTTTATTCAGATGGTAGCCCGGCAAGACCGTTTCGTATTCTTCGCGGAGTTTTTCAGCCAGCAACGGATCACACTTCAAGCTCAAACGAATCGGTTCACTGTTTTCGGCTATCAACGCAAACATTTTGCCTTCACCGCTGTCGGAATGACCGATTTTATAAACAGAAACCTCTTCGCCAAATGGAAAATCCAGCCAAGTATTCGGAAAACTTAGTAGATATTCGTGAATTTCATTTATCGTCATCATTACTATTCTACAAGCTACTACACGATAGTTGCAATTAGTTCATAATTTTTTCGGAATTAAACTCTATCCATTACTTTAGCTTTGCAAGATAGTATTGTAGTTCTGCTATACTGCCATGGATATCCTCATCGGCCCGATGAACGTTCGGTTTAGTAAATCTGTCTTTAAATTTACCTTCAAAAACAACTTTCCATGCACTGACATCCAGCATACGATAATGCAATCTGGCATCTACTTTCGGCCATTTCTTGATAATGAAACGTCTGTCTACATGAACTGAGCTGCCACCCAAAAGTATAGGTACACCGGCTTTAAAGTTTTTGTCCATAAATACTAAAATCTCTTTTTCTATCTTCCCTAGCGACTTACCGCCAGCGTTTTGTTCCAACAGGCCTTTTTTGGCCACCGATTGAGAGTCCCAGTAGTCCGAATACACCGACATCCTATTTTTGATGTCGGATACTTTGTTTTTTACGACCCCATGATACGTGTCTAGTTCTTTGAAGTTCCAATCCGTAACAATAGCAGCAATCTCCAGAATAAAATCTTCTTCTGGAGACAAGCCTGTCATTTCTAAATCTATCCACAATACTCTGTCTATATGCAGATTTCGAAGTTTTTTGTCCATTGTTATTGTTTTGGTTTGTCTAGTTTATCAAAGCGTAGCAAACGAATTATAAAGTAAATTACTATTGCAATGACTAAAAAGTTAATAAAATCGTTTAAAAATGTTCCGTATAGTATTACTGCCTGCTTACCGCCTGCGGTGCCAATTGTCCACTTAAGGCCCTGTAGTCCCTCGGTAGAACCGAGTAATAATCCAATCGGTGGCATAATGACATTGTCAATTAAGGATTTGACCAACACGCTGGTCGCGCCACCCAAAACCAAGCCCACTGCCAAACCAACGACCCCCTGGGTTCGTATGAAATATAGAAAATCTTTCATTTGCGAACCTCCGACTTTGGCAATCGTTTTTGGCGCAACATTAACTCGTTTTGCAGCTTTTACAATTTTTGACTTTTTATTTGCTGGTCTCTCTGATGCTGACATATTAACTCCTTACACTATAGTCTCTTTACATACTATCTGGTACTTCAATGCCAAGCAAGCTTAACCCGTGTGCAAATATTTGACTTATCTTTTTCAACAAGACAAGCCTAGCCTGCTTTATTGGCTCATCGACATCTATTGTCGCAACTGGCGTCGATTCATAATATCTATTTAGTTCACGAGCAAGTTCGTATAGGTACGTTGCGATTTTATGTGGCTCTAGATCTCGCGCCGATAGACGAATCACTTCTGGATAATCAAGCATCTTCATTATTAAGGATTTTTCGGGCTCAAAATCATAGTCCGTCGTTCCCACGTTTGTGGTTGGGTTGTCCCTTAGAATCTTATTAACCCTTACTGCCGCGTATTGGACATACGGTCCACTAAATCCGGAAAGCGCAAATATACTATCCCAATTGAATAAAATGTTCGTTCGACGATCAGATGTGAAGTCGTTAAACTTTATCGCTCCAAGCGCAACTTTTTTCACATCATCGTCCGTTACTTCACGCCCTTTCACGATTTCACGGGCTTTTGCTTCCGCCTGGTCTAATAGCTCCTCCATCAGAACTACACCTTTACGACTGCTCATTTTCCCTCGCGTTCCATCATCATTAATTTGATCAATGAGACCAAACCATAGGTGAATCAACTCAGTTTTAATACCAAGCTTTTTGGCCATTGCAAATACTTGGTTGAAATAAAATTGTTGTTCACCGCCAACCGCGTAGATAACACGGTCCGGATGCCAGGTTTCTTCTCGATATAACAGTGTCGCCAAGTCGGTCGTTGCGTAAAGTGCAGCGCCGTTAGACTTTTGCAATAATATCGGAATATCAAAACCGTATTCATCAAGCGGAATAATCACCGATCCGTCGTCATTCTTAATAGCAACGCCTTTTGCCAGCAAGTCCTGAACCGCCTGTTTGCCCTTCGGGGCAAAGAAAGCCTCTCCTAGTTCATAATCCGTAGCTATTTTAAGTCGTCCCATAATCTGATGGATATGTCCTAAACTTATCTCGTTGAACCGCTTGCTAAAATTAACCGCTTCGGTATCGCCATTTTCGTATTTCAACAACCACTGCTGAACTTGGTCGGCTAGAGTCGTCTCGCCCCTCTCGGCTTCGTCTTTCAGGGCTTGCTTGGTCTTGATGTATACGTCACCAAGTTCGTATACGCCGCCTTTAGCAAGCTTTTCATCGTTACTAAATTTCAAAAAACCAACTACCCAAATTCCAAAAGGTGCGCCATAATCTCCCAGGTGATTATCAGTAATTACCTTCCATCCGCAAGCCTCCATTAGACGTTTGACGGCCCATCCCTGATTACCGGGACGTAAATGACCGATGCTGTACGGTTTAGCCATATTGTTAGATGGATATTCGACAATGACAGTTTTACCGGCACCATCTTGATTTTCGCCATAGTTAGGGCCCCACTCTTGGTCTAGCGTATTAACTAGGTTTTTGGCTGAAATCCGCAAATTAATAAAACCAGGTCCGGCAATGGATACCTCTGAAAAATTGTCATTTTCGCGTAGCTTATCGGCTAATTGTTCGGCTATTTCACGCGGGTTTTTACCCATAGGTTTCGCCAATTGCATGGCGACGTTGGTCGCAAAATCGCCGAACTGAGGGTCCGGCCTACTAAGCTGTACCTCTTGGTCAATATCGAAAAGCTGTTTGACGACTTCTTTAATAACTAGGGCTGTTTTATCCATTAACCACTATTATAGCAAAGTGATGACTAAAGCTTTCGTTCAATGCTCTCGATCGCCAGAATGAACGCACCCATACGAAGGTCTGTGTTGGACGTTTTAGCAGTTTCAAACACTTTCTCTGAGGATGACGCCATCATTGGTTGAAGTTTCCCAAAAACCTCCTCACGAGTCCAGTGTTCGTTTTTTAGGTTCTGATCCCACTCGAAGTAAGACACTGCTACTCCGCCAGAATTAGCCAATACATCCGGGATAACTGGAACATTCTTATTGAAAAGAATCAAATCAGCAGCCGAAGTAATTGGTCCGTTAGCAAGCTCCAGAATCACTTTTGCCTTTAGTTTATCGGCATTTTGCTCTGTTATTACATTTTCGAAAGCAGCCGGTATGAGAAGATCGCATTCAGTTTCTAGAAGCTCATCATTCGATATGCTTTTGACAGGTACTCCACTTTGAGTAAAGCCCGAAACTGCACCGGTGTCTTTTTTGTATTGCATAAGCTTCTCAATATCCAAACCGTCCGGGTGATATACACCGCTTTTAGAGTCTGAAACGGCAACGATAGTATGACCGGCGTTCTTCCAAATTTCGGCCGCATTAGCACCGGCATTACCAAACCCCTGAATCGCGACACTACATTTTGTGTTCAGTCCAAGTTTTTCTTTTAGGGCTTCAAATGCATAAAAACCACCTTGGGCTGTGGCCGTATCACGACCTAACGAACCGCCCTTTTCAATTGGTTTTCCAGTAATGACAGCGCCAGTTGTGTCTCCGGTAATTTTCCCATATTCATCAGCCATCCAAGCCATGATTTCACCTGTCGTATTTACGTCCGGTGCTGGTACGTCTTTATGTGGCCCTAAAATATCAGAAAGCTTTTGAACCCAGCCACGTGATACTTTCTCGAGTTCGCTTTTAGATAACAGTTTTGGGTTAACCGTGATTCCGCCTTTACCGCCGCCCATTGGTATTCCAATAACTGCACATTTTAAGGACATCCAAAAAGCCAAGGCTTTAACCTCGCTAATATTAGTACTAGCATGGTACCTAATACCGCCCTTATATGGACCAAGTACATTATTGTATTCAACTCGGTAGCCTTCAAATATTTTTAGCGTACCGTCATCCATTCTAACCGGGATTGACACTTTTATATCACGATTCGGTTGACGCAATCTGGAAATAATATCATCTCCAAAATTCTTTATTTTTGCCACTTTGTCCAGTTGCGCCATTGCGTTTGAAAATGGATCTTGCATGTTGTAATACACCCCTGACTTTCCAGTTATTTTATTTTTTTACCTTGCTAGCCCTTATTATACCAATAAATAGCGGATGCGGCCTAAATGGACGTGAACGAAACTCCGGATGAGCCTGGGTCGCTATGAAATAGTCATTGCCAGGCGCCTCTATAAATTCAACTAATTTCCCGTTAGGCGAAAAACCGCTAACTTTCACTCCGCCTTTTTCAATTTGTTTCAGGAAACTCTGATTGACCTCGTAACGGTGACGGTGACGCTCGACAATATCCAACTTACCATAGGCTTTTGCCGTCAACGAGCCTTTAACTAGCTTCGCCGGATAATCACCCAATCTTAGGGTTCCTCCGGTCGACTCTTTACCGGCTTGGCCTTCCATTATATATACGACATTGTGTTCACATCCAGAGTCAAATTCCGTACTGTTTGAGCCATCTGTGCCGGATTTTCGACAAGCCGCTATTACAGCTACTTGCAGCCCTAAACAAAGCCCTAAATACGGTACATTATTATCCAGTGCGAAGCGTGCAGCCGCAATCTTGCCTTCTACTCCACGAGCACCGAAACCGCCCGGAACAACAATCCCGTCAACTTTTTCAAAATCTTTTTTCGTGGCTTTTTCCGCACCAATCCAATGAATTTTTAAAACCACTTTTTCATGCCAGGCAGCGGCTTTTAAGGCTTCGATTACCGACATATAAGTATCCTCGTTATCGATATACTTAGCAACCAATCCGATTGTAACCGTTTTTTTTGGTTTTTCGGTTTGAAGCTTGATTATTTTTTCCCATTTCGATAAATCCGGCGTCCTTTTTGACCCTGAAAAGTCAGACAACAGCTTACTGAGACTGCTTTTTGCTAATATCGTAGGTACGCGATAAACCGTGTCGGCGTTCGGCATCAGTAAAACATTCGCCTCCGGCACACCACTAAATAAACTAATTTTCTGGACGATCGATTGCGGTGCCGGCTTATCCGTTCGAACAACCACTGCATCAGGAACAATTCCAAATCCACGTAAGTCGTTTAGTGCATTTTGTGCTGGTTTGCTCTTAAATTCTTTGCTAGTTTCAATAAATGGCACGTAAACAACGTGTATGAATAAACAATTTGCTCGGCCAACAGTTTGCGAAAATTCTCGGATTGCCTCGATAAAACTTAGTCCTTCGTAATCTCCGACAGTACCGCCGATTTCAACGATGTGAATATCGCTACCTTCGGCTGCAGCCAAGATAGAGCGTTGAATGGATTGAGTCAAATGAGGTACTAATTGGACGGTTTTCCCTTCAAATTTACCGGCACGCTCGTCTGCGATCAAATCAAAAAAGAGCCTACCCGATAGAGTAGCGCTTCGTTGTGTAAGTTCGATATCCAAAAATCGTTCGTAATGCCCAAGGTCTAAATCAGTTTCAGCTCCATCATGTGTTACGAAACATTCTCCATGTTCTCGCGGGTTCAAAAGGCCCGCATCGACGTTAAGATACGGGTCACACTTTTGAATGGAAACCTTGACGCCTTTGGCTTGTAATACAGCACCGATACTTGCCGCGGTAACGCCTTTTCCTACCCCCGATAAAACACCCCCTGTTACAAAAATGTATTTTTTGTTTTTACCCATGTTTGTTTGCACCTCCATGGGATTTCATTATAGCACGAAAAAATACATAAACACTAGATATAGCGTACTGTGTTGTTTATTCTACGCTATTTGATAAGTACTTTTAAAGCTTCATACACCAGAAATGCCGGCCATACCAAAGCTTGTAAAAAGCCCAGTACACCACCCCAGAACGTTGTGGCGTTGCCAATAAAGAAGATAACCGCGCCTATAAAACCCAGTCCATAAAATGCACCACACCCATGACCACCGCGGTAGTAGTGGTGTTTATGTCGCCAACGTCGCCATTGGTAATTGTCCCAATCTTTTGAATCTCTTTCGTCACTTTGGTCTTTTTCTCTGTCTTTTATATCTTTCATGGTTACCTCCAATTTCATTTTACCACTTTTGTAACAGTGGTTAGTTTATATTACGATTTATTGGCTACCTGGCTGGGAGTTATCATCGTTATTAGTGGAAGTTGGCAGTTTAACCGGTGAACCCAACGGGGTCTCGGGATAGTTATTAATGGGCGTTGTGTCATCTGTGACCATAGGATCGAGAGTAGGCCTGGTCAAATCGGGCGCCAGCGCAGCTGCCGCTAATTCTGCAGCCTGAGCTTCCGGTGTTACAGCGGTCTGTTGCTCAACCACAGGAGCTGAAGCGTCCGCTTCAAGATCACTAGTACTCACAATCGTTCCTGTCCCACGTTGTTCGGCTGCGGTCAAAATCGCAGCCCCGGTTAATCCGACCGAACCATCGATAAATTCAGCACCACCTCCCTCCTGTCGTGGCTTAGGCGTGGCTGAAATATCTCCAGGAGAGGCATGTCTATGATCTTCGGTAAAAACCGCATCAATTCGGCTTCGGGCCTGCTTTTCAAATTCATCCGGTTCAGCTGTTTCTTGCATTTTTGTTTTCCTGTTTAATATTTATTAAAATAGCATAAGTATCGTCAGTCGTCAAATTTAGTCGGCTTATGGGTCACTTCGTAAAGTGCGCCCACCGCTTTTGCCACATTTCTTGCGTACCGCTGTTCTATTTGTTCAAACCACTTTTCGGGATCAGTGTTTTCTATACTTTTTGGACAATTAAGATCAATGTCTGTATAAACCATGCCGCTAGCCTCCATTGCAGGTAACATATACGACCTACTTACGCCATCCTCAGTACCTACTCTTTCCCACATATGCGTATCGATTGTCTGCACGTCCTCGCCTTGTTTAAATAGTATCATACCGGATCTCGTTCCATCGTGTGTTAATACCCCACATGTAAATCCAGGGTGCAGTTGATTTTGATCCCAAAAAAACTTGAGCAAGTCTCTAGTGGGCCTGAGTAGATCCTTTGCATTTAGTCCCCGACTCTCCATACCTCCCATGGGAAAAGTAACGACACATGCTAAAACGTCGTCCCTAGGTACTAGAGCACCTGTTTTTTCATCTAATTTACAAAGTATTTGCTGCTTCCTTGGGTTGTCATCACGCAGCAATTCGTCAACCCCCGTTTCCTCGCGCCAAACACATTTCGTCGGATCCATACCGAATCTACAAACATATTCCCGCTCGGGTAAAACCGGATCACTAATCGTGAACTCATCGGGGTTTTCATAAACCGCAAAGGTATTGGCTTTGCCTGTTTTTAACATCTCGATAGTACAAATAGTAAGATTGTCTTTAAATCCTTTGCACGTCATAGCATCTGCCAGCTTAGCCATTCGCTCGACTCTTTCAAGTTCCGGATGAACAAAAAGAGTATCTGGGATCCTTGCGGTTTCCAATGATAAATCGACCCCTCGTTGATTCACCTGTGTTTGAGTTTTCATTTTAAATAGCCTAGCCTAAGTTGTATACCCGAAGTGGCTAGAAGTCAATTGGTTAAAGTCTAAGAAAAATTTAACGGGGGGCGGGTCGCTACTGCGACCCACCTCCCCGGTCTCTACTCAGGTTTGAGCTAGGCAAGGCCCAGGTGGGCTGCCGTGACAAAGGTTGGGACCTTACTGAAGTACTTATCTCCCCGAGCGTGGATGTATGCCTGATAGCACATCTCGTTCAGCTTCGGCGAACCCAGAACAGAGATATCCCAGTCGTCAGAGAAGTGCTTCAGTAGGTATTTGCAGATACTCTTATAGATGCGTCCGCAACGATGGTCGTGGCGATGGAACGATATAACCATCACACAATCGCCGTCATGGCTAATCGTGACCTCGTCTGCGCCCCAATTGGTGATATGGGCGCTGATTTCTTCGTCGCTGGGGACGCTGGGGACCGCAGGTGCCTTCAAGGGTAATTCCTTCCTCGATGTACGGTACCGTCAGTTGTGTTGTTGTCCTGGTTGTCCTGACCCATGCCTTCGTACTTCTAGCCCCCGTTTATGTGGCCCATATTAAATCACCTCCTGATATGGCGTATTGCGGGCCCGCAAACGGCTTCGTAGACAACAAGAATTATATAACTTCAGTACGTTATTTCAAAAGACGAGCACAATGACACATGAATACTCTATCTATAAATAGCTACCGAATCTAACAAAATGGCAGGTGTAGCCGTTCGGGTGTTTTCTTAAATAATCCTGATGGTAGTCCTCGGCCAAGTAAAATTTATCAAGTGGCTCTAATCTTGTAGCTACAGGATTTTCCCAACGTCCGGACTGATTAACGATGTCAATAAAATTTTCGGCCTCTTTCCTTTCATTGTCGTTGGCATAGAAAATTACTGAGCGATAGGATGTGCCTATATCATTCCCCTGTCGGTTCAGTGTTGTCGGGTCGTGTATCCGAAAGAAAAAATCCAACAAATCTTTAAAAGTGGTCTTTGCGTTGTCATATTCAATTTCGACCGATTCGGCATGACCGGAGTGATTTTCGTAGGTCGGGTCTTTGACCTCACCTCCGGCGTATCCGGCTCTGGTTCTTACGACTCCGGGCTGTCTTCGAATCAGGTCCTGAAGACCCCAAAAACAGCCACCGCCAAGGACAATTTTATTAATCATTGATTTTCGCCGGTATAAATTTCATAGAAATCGAATTGACACAGTACCGGGCATTTTTAGGCGTCAGGTGCTCACCCAAGAATAAATGCCCCAAATGGCCACCACAGTTTGCACAAGTTATCTCAGTCCGTACACCGTCGGCGTCCACCGCTTTTATAGTTGCACCAGAAATTTCATCATCAAAACTAGGCCAGCCACAATCAGAATCGAATTTATCAGTCGACTCATAAAGCGGTGCTCCGCACTGTCGGCAAAAATACGTCCCCGTTCGTTTGTTATCTACATACTCACCCGAAAACGGGAACTCTGTTCCCTTGTCTAATATAATGGCTTTTTCCTGTGGCGTAAGCTTACTCATGCTCTATTAATTATATGTGTTCATTACTTGGAGATATCTTAAGTAATAAGCCAAAAAAGCGTTTTTAAATGCCCCCTCGGGCATTAACCGTACGTATCAACTACTTTTTACTAATCTCGACTGACTACCGCTACCATAAAATTTCTTTTTAATCAGTTGTGCGAACAGTAAGTATACTGCGACCACCATTACCAAAGAGAGGATTTGGATTACTGACAATCCGCCGAATTGGAAAATAAAACGTATTGGCGATATAACAACTACAAACGACACTAGAACGACCAGTAGGGTGCTGGCAATCAGTGCTGGCGATGGCCAGCTTTGTTTGAACGGAATTAGCTTTGTTCTAATAATGTATACAACAAATACTTGCGTTAAGATTGATTCAAGAAACCAGCCGGCTTGAAAAACTGATTGGTCGGTATGGAAAATTAGAAGAAGCGTACCAAAAGTAACAAAGTCGAAAATCGAGCTGAGCAAACCATAAGACCACATAAAACGCTTAATCTCTCGAATACTAAGCGTATGCGGAGTTATGACTTCCGATTCATCAACCGCATCCAGCGGAATTGCAAATTGGGAAGAGTCGTAGAGCAAATTATTTAACAGAATCTGCGTCGCTAACATTGGCAAAAATGGTAAAAACAACGATGCACCGGCCATTGAGAACATGTTGCCAAAATTTGAGCTGAGAGCCATACGCAGATATTTCATCGTGTTGGCAAAAGTTTTTCTACCCTCCGTTACACCATTAACTAGTTCGTGTAAGCTCTTTCGAAGAAGAATGAAGTCAGCTGCGTCTTTGGCAACATCAACTGCATTATTAACAGATATGCCGACATCAGCCGCCCGCAAGCTTGGCGCATCGTTGATGCCATCACCCATATACCCAACGATGTGGCCGTTTTGTTGCAACGCCTGGATTATTTTCATTTTTTGTTCGGGGTTAACTCTAGCGAAAATATTATTCTTTTCGACAGCAAGCTTAAATTCCTCTTGAGACATCTTGTCCATTTCTTCGTTATCTAAAATACCTTCTATCTTTAACCCGATATCATTGGCAATTTTTTCGGTAACGTAGGCATTATCTCCTGTAATGATTTTAGTTGTGATTCCCATGACGCTCATTCGCTTCAGAGTTTCTAGGATGGAAAGCTTGGCTGGATCCAGAAAAGCTAAGAATCCATAAAACGTCAAGTTATTTTCATCGGTTGGTTCGTATCGTTTTTCCGTTCCAATTTCCTTTTGGGCAACCGCAAGTACTCGAAAGCCTTTACGGCTTAATTCGTCGTAACTATTTTGGATTGTTGCACGTAGCTCGGCACCGAGATGCTCCATGTTTGGTCCATAGCTATTGGAAATTTTTAAAACCTCTTCTGGCGCACCCTCGACGACCAAAAAGCGTTGCTTGTTGTGGGTATGGTGCACAATAACAGCCTGACGCTTACGTTCAAAATCAAACGGAATCTCATCAATTTTTAGATACATTGATATGTCTACGCCCTCATGTGCTTTGACGGCAGAATCAAGCGGATTGCTGAAGCTGGTTGAAAGGGCGCTGACTAGATAGCCTAGGCGCAAGGATTCCGCCGAATCCTTGTTCATGCCGTCCACGTATTTGACCAATTTGATTTTGTTTTCAGTTAACGTGCCGGTTTTGTCGGTACAAAGAATGTCCATACTGCCAAAATTTTGTACTGCCGACAACTGTTTGACTATAACGCCCTCTTTAGCCATTTTTAATGAACCCTTGGATAAGTTTAGGGTAATAATAAGCGGCAACAATTCAGGCGTCAGGCCAACCGCCAACGCCAAGCTAAACAATATCGAATCCAACAGGTTACGATGGAACATGATGTTGACTAGCAGAACAAAGAGAACTAAGAAGAAAGTGATTTTAATAATAAGAACACTGAAATCTTTAATTTCCTTTTCGAATTCCGTAACTCTGTGAACCGATTGCAGAGCCTGGGCGATATGAGAGAACTTCGTTGATTGACCAGTTTTTGTAATCCTCATAACACCAGAACCACTGATAACTCCACTGCCCATATAAACTTCCGTGCCTATTGGCTTGCCCTGTGGGAAGGATTCGCCAGTTAGCGCAGCTTCATTAGTAGATAAATCTTTTCCATCAATGACAACACCGTCTGCCGGAATGACTTTGCCGGCAGATAGCATGACGACGTCGCCTGGCACTAATTCGCTAACCGCCACCAGATGCACCCCTCCCTCACGAATAACTTGAGCCTTAACACGAACTTTGTCTTTTAGAGCTTCTGCAGCCTGTTGTGATCTGTATGTATTTAAGAAATCCAATCCTACGCTAAGCGCCACGATGATAACGATTATAAAAAAACTGGTTTTGTCGCCAAAGAAAAACGACAGTGTGGCCGCGAGCAACAAAATGATTACTAGTGGATTTTTGAATCTGGATAAAAATGCAAAAAAAGCAGCATCTTTTTTTATATCATCCCTTAAAGTGTTTGGGCCGAATTGTTGTTGCAATTTTTTTACGTTTCTAAAAGAAAGACCCTCAATCATGAACACATTATAGCTTAGTTCGCGGCTATGTGATTAATTTTTACTGCGGATAAGGGACGTACAACGCGGAATATCCCGAAAGTATGGTGTCAAATCTGCGCAATACCCAGGCTACCAATAATATCCCGGCAATCAGCATGAAAGCTTGCCAGAAAAACGACACTTGTTTTCGCTGTCTTTCCATATCTGGGAATAAATCGTGCACAGCGATATAAAAAAACCATCCTGCCAGAATAGCCATTGAAATCGGGACGTAACTATAAGCTTGAACTTTGTAAAAATATCCGATAATAGCGCCAAGAATCGTTGGTAAAGTCCACAGGATGTTGAAAAGCAAGGCCTTTTTCCTACTGTAGCCAGCGTGAATCAGTTTGCCAAAAACTCCCAATTCGTGAGGGATATCACTTAGACCTAAGAAAATTGCTATCCCTAAGCCCCCCGTATAATAAGACGCAAACACTGCAATCAAGATACCAAAGACTATATTATGAGCAATGCCGGTAATTCCCAGCGAATAGCCTACCGTGCGTTGACTCGCCTTTTCGTTGTCTTCCCATCTTTTTAAGAATAGTTCGATTAGGAAAATACCAGCAATAGTAGCCACAAACCAGACGAAAGCCTCGGTATATATATATGGTAATAGATCCGGTAATATATCTAAAAAGGCCGTCGCCAACAAGACACCAGCTAGTAGTGGAACAAGTAATGGCGTCAGACTTCTGCCTCTTTTTGATTTTACTAGGGCGAGTGCGCCACCACCAACAGATACGATCCCGTTAATCGCAGCTAAGCCAATTATTACTAGAAGTTCAAGCACTTACGATAATCCTATCAACGTTTTCTTAGTAAATGCTGATATGAACAACTGCTGTATTTTACTACATATGTCCAAGAATAAATCCTCCAAGCAGTTTAGAGCCGAAAATAACCAGCAGCGCCACGACTACATGCCAGATAATCTCTACGCGCACAGTCGTATTCTTGGCTATAGCAATCGAGTAACTCAGAAGAACAAGCAAAGTTAGCCCCCAGATTGAAGCAACGACAAGCGCCTGGAGCGCGGGAAGAAATAAGACAATCAAAATAAAACTTAAAACTAAAACAAAACGCAGTAAGAAATTACCAAAGGTGGCTGAGAGTATTGCCCGTCTACTGGCCCCTTCTGATTCCTTATATATATGTATGCCGAGTGAGTCTGAAATGTTATCGGCAATTGCGATAATCAACAGGCCGGCGATTGTCGTTTGCCGCATAGAGTCGCTCTGAGTAAGTCCGGCAATAAGGCCCATACTGGTAATAATGCCGGCCGTTGCCCCCATTGAATATTTTGAAAGCGTCTTAAACATTGCATGTATTATAGCATTTGTAATAAAACTGATTAGTCTGTTATTTAACGAAATTGATTGGATACCTTGCTAAATATCTGTAATCTTCGTAAAATTTTTCATATTATTTTATTGGTTTTTCGATCGTTTCAAACTCAAGATTGCCAGAAGTGTAAATAAAACTGCAAAGCCGACCAAAACTAAAGCATTGGGCCACAAATGTTCCAAACCCCAACCCCTAAGCATTACGTCTCTCAACGCTTCTATCCCCCAAGTTGGCGGCAATAGATTCGAGAAAGGCTGTAACCAAAGTGGCAAACTTTTTACAGCTACAAATATACCTGACAGTAAGAATATTGGGAAGATGATAAACGGCAAGAATTGGACGGCCTGACTCTCCCGTCTAGCAGCCGACGAAATTAAAATGCCAATGGCCTGAGCGTCTATTGCTACTAATATTACAAATAACATTGCAAGCGCAATCGATCCCACCACCAAAATGTTATAAACAAGCAAGGCAACAGTTAGAATCAAGGCGCCTTGAACGGCTGCTATTATCCCAAACGCTACCTCATAGCCAATAACAATTTCGGCTTCTGTCGCCGGTGTTACGCGCAGCCTGTCGAAAGTCCCGGTTACGCGTTCACCGACAAACGCCAACAATGTTAACATCGTAGTAAACAAAGTAATTGCAAAGGCCATAATACCTGGCACGAAGAAGTCGATATACCGTGCGTCCTTGGTTTTTTCGAAAGCATAACTGATATCAACCGATATTCCCGTTTTTACACCTTTTGATTTTGCATAGTCTTGGCCTGCTTGAGACACTGCTTGTGAAAC
This sequence comes from uncultured Saccharimonas sp. (SeqCode), assembly GCA_964593165.1. GTDB lineage: Bacteria > Patescibacteriota > Saccharimonadia > Saccharimonadales > Saccharimonadaceae > UBA1547. The sequence goes on from CAZQGW010000008.1 coordinate 21,692, forward strand.
AACTGATGAAAGTTGCTGATTTGTCGTGTCAATGAATAACTCAATCTGCGCGCCTTTGGCTGGACGAATTATCGGCACTTTATTCGAACCAATACCCGATACTGATGGCGATGCATCCGCCGAAAATGTACTCGGGAAAATAATAGCCGCAATCTTATCACCGGACGTAACCTCATTTTTCGAAGATGAAACATCTTTTGAGCTCGAAATTGATAAGACGTCGTGATCCAATTTACTGATATATTGACTGGCCAGTGTGCCCTTGTCTTGATTAACTACAACGACCTGCAAATTCTTAGGTGAAGTGCCAAATGCAAAACCGAAAATCAGCATTGCCATGACCGGTGACAGCAGCATCAGTACTAGTGTCCGTTTATCATGCTTAAGGGTCAGGAACTGTTTTTTTGTAACAGCTAGGATTCGCGATATCTTCATGGCTTTGTCCCATTTTTCAGTCTAGTTAACGACAAAAAGGCATCTTCAAGGTTTCTGGTTTTCGTTAGAGCCAAAAGACCGTCAGGCGTACCCTCGGCAATTAGTCGCCCATGGTTAATCAGTCCAATTTTTTCACAGCGCCTAGCTTCATCCATGTAATGCGTCGTTAGTAATATTGTTGTCCCATCGGCTCGCATATCTTCAAATCTTTGCCAGAATGAGGCCCTCAATTCCGGGTCAACACCGACAGTCGGCTCGTCTAGAACCAGCAGTTTGGGTTTCGACAGCAACGCGACTGCCAGTGACGTCCTATGCTTCATGCCACCCGACAGATTATCTACGACGGTTTTATCCCATTTTTTAAGTTCAACGAACTCCAACAGGTCAGTGATTCTCCTTTTTAAATCTTTCTTCGAAATCGAATAAAGTTTTCCAAAAAATTCCAAGTTTTCACGCACAGTCAAATCCTGATATAGAGCAGTTTCCTGGGGCATATAGCCCACCAAGGGCCTAACTTCCGCATCTTGGGGCCTATAGCCTAATACATCGACTTCTCCTTCTGTCGCTTTGATCAGGCCGGTCATTATTCTTATTGCCGTTGATTTACCCGCACCATTCGGCCCGATGAGTCCATAAAGTCCGCCGTCATCTATCGAAAAACTTAGATTATTTAATGCCTTAAACCCATTAAAGTCTTTCACTACTCGACTGAAGGAAACCACCTTTTTGTCCATAGATTAATATTAACACTTAAGCGATCTTGACTCCATTTCTTATTCACATAGCGTCTGCCTGTCTACGAAAAGAATACTGAACTTTGTATAATATTAATATGGGAAAGAAGCTAATTTCAAATAAAAACCGCTGTGCTTGGGCTAACAAGTCCGATTTATATATAAAATATCATGATGAAGAGTGGGGCGTGCCACTGCATGACGATAAAAAACATTTCGAAATGCTGATTCTTGAGGGTGCACAAGCCGGTCTCAGCTGGTTGACGGTACTTGGCAAACGAGAAGCTTACGAAAAAGCCTTCAATGGCTTCGATGTTGAATACGTTGCAAATATGAACGACTCCGCACTAGAAAAGCTGCTAGAAAATCCTGGAATTATCAGAAACCGCCTAAAAGTTTTTGCGGCCAGAAAAAACGCGAAAGTGTTTTTAAATATACAAAAAGAGTTTGGCAGTTTTGATAAATACATTTGGCAGTTCGTTAGCGGCAAGCCAATCAATGGCAAACGTAAAAAACTCGAAGAGATCCCAGCATCCAGCGTAGAAAGTGCGGTCTTGTCGAAAGATTTGAAAAAGCGTGGCATGTCTTTCGTCGGTCCCACGATTATTTATTCACATATGCAAGCAACCGGTTTGGTAAATGACCACATTACGGACTGTTGGCGGTATAATAGTAATATTGATAAATAAGGAGGAATTGAATGGAAACACCGAAAAACATCTTACGTGCGATTGCCGGTGAAAGTATGGCCCGAAATAAATACACTTTTTTTGCATCAAAGGCTAAAAAAGAGGGCTTCGAACAGATTTCAGCGCTTTTTCTAGAGACAGCCGATAACGAGAAAGAACACGCCAAAAGATTAATGAAATTGTTGAAGGGTGGTGAAAAATCTACATTAGAAAACTACGACTTCCCTACTGTCGGAACTACTTCTGAGAACTTGGCTAAAGCAGCTGCTGGTGAAAAATTTGAATGGAATGCTATGTATCCAGAATTCGCTAAAACGGCCAGCGACGAGGGCTTCGAAGAAGCAGCCAGAGTGTTCACGGAGCTTGGCGAAGTCGAGGAACAACATGAAAAACGCTATTTGAAACTTAAGCAAAATGTCGATTCGGGACAGGTTTTCAAAAAAGACGGCAAAGTTTTTTGGCGATGCAGAAACTGCGGTTATGTACACGAAGGCGCAGAAGCTCCCGTAGAGTGTCCGGCCTGTGCTCACCCGCAAGCATACTACGAAATTCTAGCAGAAAATTATTAAAGCGCTGAGCAATCAATAATTTAATAAGATCGAGACCGATTGGTTATCTGCCGTATTCGTCGTATTATCGCGTCCGAAGGGTCAATGACTGTGGCTTCGTTTTTTGCGAGTGATTGAATCTCTTTCTTAATCCAATGATAGTGCGTACAGGCTAAAACAATAATGTCAGCGCCGTCATCACACACCGACTCCACTATCCTTGCAATTTTATTATAGTTAATATTGTCTTCTTCAATCATACTAGCCCATTCACTGCAATCTGGTTCGAATACAGTAACACCGACTGCGTATTTGTTTTTTAAATTTTGATATCGATTGCTGGCCAGCGTAAATGGTGTTGCGCAGATTGCAATCGTCTTCGTTATCGACATAGATGAGGCTGTTTTTACCATAGGTTCAAGTCCGATAAAGTATTGGTCCGGATACCTTTTTCTGAGTGTTTCGATAGCCGCAGCTGTGGCAGTGTTACACGCCAAAACGATAACGTCGCACTTACATTTTAATAGCGGCTGGATAGCGGCATCTGTTAAGAATATAATCTCGTCTCCTTCCCGATTGCCATATGGCAAATGAGTGGCGTCGTCAACGTATTCGATTTCCGCATCCGAAAACTCGTGCTTAATGCTTTGGGCAATGGCTTTGCCACCAATACCGGAATCAAAAACTCCTATTCTCATGTCTACATGATAACAAAGTTAATAAGTTCTCGATTGTAAATAAACATTGTACTAGGAGGATAACATTTCCTTATTTGACAATATGTTATAAGATTAACTTAGGATTTTCCAAAAAGGAAAAATAAAAATATGAAAAAAAGGAAGAAAGCTAAAAAGACATTCAGCTTTTCTAGGTTGTTTAACCCGCACACCCGAACCAATCGCAAACGGATTTCTTTTGTCAGAAGAACAATTACTAATAATCGCATACTGATTTCTATCGCGGCCTGCTCTTTAATTATCATTTCCTACACTGCCGCCTATGCATTAATGAATTCAAAAGATTTAGCGAGCAACAATGCCGGCGCAACTTCAACAACGAACACTTCGGCCAGTAGTAAAAGTAAGTTTGTCAGTAGTAGTACCTCAAATGAGCCGACCGTTAGTAACCCCGCTAACCAGTCACAACCCGAAACCTGTTCGGATATAACTGCTGCGGCTGAGACTCAATATCTAGAGAGTACGGGAAGCTTGGTTTTCCCGCATTATGGCGATTCTCTTGCTGTCTATAACGCTTATAACAATGCCTACCAGAATGCATATAACACCTATGTTAGCACCGTAAAGGCACATAATTGTACTGTAACTATAGCCGATCGAGGAACTGTACAGTATGCCGGCCCATCCTGCACTCCGGCCTATGCCAACAATATTATCGTGGTTTTAAAAAATGATATTTATTCTGCATATAATTTGGATATGGCAGAATATAACAGGTGGTTAATAGCTGGCCATGATTCGGACCCATCATTCTATCCGACATACGCGGCATACCTGGAGCTTCTAGACGGAGAGCAAAAGTACATACAGAATGAAGATAACAACCGCGTGAATGGTTACGTTAGTGAAACCAACGTGAGCCTTGCTAAAATATATTGCCCCGCCATCAACCCAGCAAACTATTACAACAAGATGTTTTAGTTATCTTTACATGATTTCTGACTTCGCCAGTGCCGGCTATAATCCCCAAATTGCGTCGAGGATTTTTATCCTTATCGACTGGAACGCTGGAATTAATGAAGACAAAAAAGCTACTATCCCAAGAATGATTCCATTTTGAACCATTTCGCTCGGGTTTATAAACAGTGTTACTAGACCATACGGAAATTGAAATGGGTGTTTCGTAACAAATGGCACCGCTATATAAAGAAAGACCAATACGCCCACCCCAATACCAACTAAGGCGAAGAATAGTGATTTCAATAAATAGTTCCCGACTATAGCACCGGATTGAATTCCAATTGCTCTCTCTATCCCAATTTGTTTTCTTTTGTTAATAAGGTCCACATAGGTAACTATAAATACTGTTATCGCCGCCACTATAAGTGAAATTACTTTTAGAATTTGGTTTATCAAATCAAAGGTTTTAACCTGATCTTTAATTGTGCCCGCCAAATCATCCGATGTCTGATATTTTATGTCCGACCTTAACGATGCCAAATCACTACCGACGGTAGCATCACTAGCTCCGCTTTTTGTTTTTACATAGATTGCAGATGCCTGATCATGACTAGCAGGGAAGAGTTTGTCGGCTTCATTTTGCGTGACGTAAGCTTTTTGGTCCGATTGAAGAAAATCGTTTTCAAAAATACCCTTTACTTTAAAATTCTTCGTTTTCCCATTGACTAGGTTCACGCTAACCGTATCACCGGCGTGAACATTTTTAAGAGAGAGGGCATAACCCTGAAGGTCGGTTTTTCCTGAGCCTGAAATTTCTACCCCCAGTAAAATTGAATCTGTGTCGTTTTTGTTTAGATACGAGCCCTCAATTATATTGTTAGGCGTTGAGAAGACGTCCTTATATGAATTCGGGTCAATGGCATCAACAGACCAAACATTAGATGTATTACCGCTACTAATCTGTGTACCGACCTTAAACGTTGACGTTGCTGCAGACACGTCATTATTTGAACGTATTTTTGTTAAATAGTTGTTCGCATCCGATATATTTGAAATGCCTTTTGACGAAGAAATGATGACGTTGCTAGTCAGCGTGTCTACTAATTGCAGATTCACCTTTTGTACGAGGCCTTCAATCAAAGACGGGAGGAATAGAAGATTTATATAAATCAGAGACAGCATGACAACGGTTAGCACAGTTATGCCATGATTTCCACGCCATAGTGACCTGACAGCTAAAAATACTGATACCCGAAAAGACCGTAGCGGCTTCATTCGTAGCTCTCCGTCAATTCGCCGTCTTTAAGAAAAATAAGCTGATCTGCATATTTTTTATCGTCCGGGTCATGTGATACGAAAATAATCGTTACGCCGGTATCTTTATTTAAATTCTTCAATGTATCCATTACCGTTTTTGCTGAGATGCTATCAAGGTTTGCAGTTGGCTCATCAGCAAAAATAATTTTCGGGTTGTTAATCATAGCTCGGGCAATTGCTACCCTTTGTTGTTCGCCACCAGACAACTCTTTTGGCAAATTATTTATTTGTCGGCTTAACCCAACTGTAGCCAGCAGTTCTTTGCCTCGCTTTTTATATTCTTTACTATTAGAGCCGAGCATCATTGCCGGAAGATACACGTTTTCTAGTGCGGTTAGTTCAGGGATTAAGGCGTATTCTTGAAATACATATCCCAGGGTATTTAATCGAAGTTTCGATCGCTTGTTTTCCGAGATGTTAATCACATCACGATTATCTATTAAGACACTTCCTATATTTGGTTTATCGATCAAACTAAGTTGGCGAATTAATGTAGTCTTGCCGGATCCACTTTTGCCCATCAAACCAACCATTTTGCCAGTTTCAATAGCAAAAGTCACACCCGAAAGAGCGTGAACTTCAACCTTTCCAAGTTTATATATTTTTGTTACGTTTTTAACCGAAAGCATGTTCATAGAATATCAGATTATGAGC
>CAZQGW010000009.1:0-18934 GCA_964593165.1 uncultured Saccharimonas sp. (SeqCode)
AGAAGGGGTATTCGGGGCCAAACAGACAAAGAAAATGTCCCACGTCCCGAAGCCGTAGTTCAATCACAGACAAATGGTGGTACGGCTCAGACATATAGATTAAAAAGGGCAAGTTAAATATACTTTTTTCAGGCATGCGAGATTGCGCTTCGCTATTGATTGATAATTATAACGAAATCATCACTAGAGTTAATGTCACTTGGTGTTGGCGCTGTCGTTGCTTTAACGCCAAGCTCTGTTTGTAGGAATGCCAATGTCTTTGGTTTTTTGCCCTGACTTTGGTCGTACAATGTATATGTGCCAGTACCGGCATCTCTGTTATTCGCATCACCTATCGTGTCGACCGTTAAGCCAATTTGCTGTAATTTTGTCTGTTCAGCGGCGGCCTCACCGGTTGTATATGATGCGTTATAAACTGCAATAGTCGCCCCCTCGCTTACCGCCTGATTGTTCGATAGTTGCTTTGTAAGATAGTCAATTATAGAACTGAAATCATAAATTCCCGAAGTTGGGACTACCACACTCTGGCCGTCTACTTCGCTATCCGTAACCACGGCGCTACCAGATTTAACCAAGCTTACTTGGGTAATTGATTTGCTCGATATGCTCTTCGTGAAAGATAGAAGCGTTTTTATTTCTCCACCGCTCAAATTCATCGAAATGTTGTTACCAAATGCGTCAAGCAAGTTGTTGAGCGCAACGGGATTAGCTAGCACCCCAGCCGTCTGAACCTTAGCCTGCAGAGCTATCAATATCTTCTGCTGATTAGCCTGACGATCAAAGTCGCCTTGATCTAACCCAAAGTCTTCATACGAATATGCACCGCTGTCGGCTCGAGCTCGAGCAAGGAACAACGCCTGCGTACCGTCGAGGTGATAGACTCCATTGTGCGGATAGTAAACATTCTTACACGTGTATGGCCCTTTTGGACAGTCCCAGTCGAAATTCGTATCATAGATACCGTTCGCACCATCGCCAACTATATTAACGTTAACGCCCCCGACCGCGTCAACAGCCTGCTTAAGGACGGTGTAATCGGCATGGACGTAGTACTGCGGCGTTATTCCTGTCACCGTTTGTATCATGCCCATGAGTTGCTGGGCCCCCTCTGCATCTTGTTTAGCATAGTTCGGCCCAGGGCTACCGTTCGAATTAAACAGATTGGCACCACATTCATAAACGGCGTTTATCTTTGCATAATCACCAACACTACAATTATTAAGAGCGACCCAAAGATCGCGAGGAATCCCAATCATTTTAATAGTTTTCGCTTTTTGATTGATACTGATCAGCTCAATTGAGTCGGTTAGCCACAATCCACCGCCACCAGAGGCGTTCTGATGAGCCGAGTCATCCTGCGAGGTGCCGAAGATAACAATATTGGTTCGGCCTTGGCTATCCGTTTTTAGTGGTGCACCGGGGCCCAAGAGACTAAACAAATTACCTCCGTTGAATATACCGGAGGAAATAAGGAAGGCCTTTACCCCCAAAAATCCAACAATACCAAGTCCTACGATAAAAATGGCAACGATTGACCTTATTATCCATTTTTTCTTTGACCTTGTGTGGTGCGGCTTCGTAGTTCGTCGTTTAACATGCCTTCGTGGTTTATGCTGCACGATTGGTTCAGTGTCAATGGATTGCAAAGACTGCCTAATATCGTTCCAGGCGGTATTAACTGGACTAACCAGTGGTTCAATTGGCGTTGGATTAACTGGGGCTGGATTTATGGGTGGGTTAGGCATGGGCTGAATGTTCGGTCTTTTGGGTATAAAATCTAAATAACGCTGCGGTACAGCCTGAGGGTCTTGTCCATTATTTTTACTGTAATAATCCATAGGGTCATACTCCACCATACTTGAATCTGGAGTATTTATCAAACCCACCCCAGAGGTATGTCCGCCTCGTATTAGCACACGCGATATCTTGCGTAATATAAAGCATGGACTCATTACCTATTGCGTTTGGTAATGAATGGGCGTATAGTAATGATATGAATGATACCATTACGATTACAAGTAAGGGCCAAACGACAATCCCCGCAAACATCCGTCGTAAGCTAGGACTAGATAAAACCGGAGGTATACTGCGCGTTAGTTTTAATGAACGCAATAAAGAGTTAGTGATATCGCAACCAGTTAGTATTGCAGAGCTAAGCGAACGAGTAAGCCGTTATATAAAGCCTGGTACTAAGCCGGTTACTAGTGTAGATGAATACTACCAGTTAAACCGAAAGATAAACCTATAAAAATGGGCACACTATCTGGTTCGCTTGACGCAAATGTTTTACTTCGATTACTGTTAAACGACTTGCCGAACCAGCATCAAGCGGTAGTAAATTTGTTTAAAGATTCTCGTGAGCAATTCGCCATAGCGGATACGGCTATTATTGAAGTTGTTTTTGTTCTAGAAAGGAACTATAAGTTTACGCGTAACGCAATCACAGAAACAATCGAAGGGCTGATGTCATTAACTGAGATTAATTGTAATAGACCCCTATTCATGAAAGTTCTGCCTCTCTTTATGAAACGACCCGGACTATCTTTCGAGGATTGCTGCCTTTCGACCTATGCTGAGTTAAACGGTGCAAAGCCCTTATGGACTTTCGACCAGAAACTTGCAAAACAAGCACCAAACACAAAGCTCGTGCCTAATGCTTGAGGGGTTTAGTTATGAAAACATATGTAGATAAAGATGGTGTTGAGTTAGGAGCAACTGAGCCAAAACCGGATTTTACCGGACAGTACTCATACCGTGGGAAAGTGAGAATCCACCATATAGACTACGAATGGTTTGACGTACCGTCAAAGAAAGACTTGCCAGATTTACCGTGGCAACAGGTATATATGGTCGGCAATCTCAATGGCTCAATCCCCTTGGTGCGATATGAGGAGGATCCAGACAATCTACCTGGCGGCGGAACTGAACCCGGAGAAACAGTTGAAGAAACCGCAAGACGCGAAGCCATCGAAGAGTTAAACTGCAAAGTATCAGGCTGGGAACCTTTAGGATATCAGGCTAACTACGAAAATGGACACTTTATTGGCTATCAGCTTCGCATATATGCCAAATTAGATAAACTGGGAGTTTTTGTCACCGACCCTGGCGGACCAGTAATTGGCCAACGCTACATAAGCATAGACCAGTTAGCCGTTGAGTTAAAGTGGCCCAAAACAGGTCAAAGACTACAAGAACTTGCTAAAAAATACTTCATAAAGTCCAGCTACAAATCCCACTGAAGTCGTACTTCATGAAACAGTTTTTATAGTAGTTTGAGTCAATTATAAGCATCATATTTCAATTCTTAGAATTGTGTGAAATACCTAATATATTTCGTAATATCTTTGTTTTACCATAATAATGTTACCTTGAGTGGAAGGAGGTGCAAGGTGAAGCAAGGTATAAGAACATTAGCTTCGATGGCAACTACTGTTTTAGTGGCAGGGGCAGCTATTATAACGGTAGGTATATTTATGACGCCATCAGCTATGGCTGAAGGTGTAGGCGCCGGCCAAGGAAATTCGAGTGCGACTTCGGATACCAGTCACTCCAACAATTCGGTTGGAATGAATAGTGGGTCGAATTACGCTCGCAATAACGCCGGGTCAAATCAAAACAACAACATGCAACAGAACACCTATCAGAACAATGCAAATAACGAAAACAAAAGCATGAACACCGCATCTAATCAGAACAGCTACAACGATAACCAGGGCAATAAACCCGTCAATACGAAGGTTGTTGCTAACTACAACCAGGGCGGTAATGTCCAACAGAATCAAGTAGCGAACTATAACACCAAGTCGAATCAGGGTGGTTATAACAATAGCCAGAGCGGAAACACCGTTAACACGAAGTTTGTTAATAATGGCAACCAAGGCGGTTATGCCCCACAGAAGCAGGCGCAAGTAGATAACAATTCTGCCAAGCCGAACCAGAGTTGGAGCCAAACCAACCAGGGCAAAACCGATAACACAAAGTTCGTCGATCATAACAACTCAAACGGTAATTTCCAGCAGGGTCAAGTAGCTAAGTACAAGAATAATAACACTGGGTGGAATCAGAATGGTAACAACACTGGGTGGAATAATAACCAAGGTAACAATAATGGTACAAAAGGCTACGGAAACGAACCCCCAAAGAATGGTTGGAATACGGGATCAAATTACCCTGGAGACAACAAGGGAGCTGATAAGTATCCAAGCAAGAATTACAATCCCCCTAAATGGGACGGCAACAAAGGCAACGATACGAATTGGAACCGCGACTGGAACCAAGGTATGCAAACCCCACCTAAGAACACTGGGTGGAATCAAAGTTTCCCTAACAAGATGGATAATTGGAACAAAGGGAAAGGTAACTATAAGAAAATAAATACCGGGTGGAATCAGGTTGCGTACTACAAGAGCAACAACTTTTGGTGGAATCAAAACAATAATTTCATTAAGAGGAACAATAACCCATGTAAAAATAAGATTGTAACTACCGGGTGGACTCAGGTGGTAGTTTATACGCGCATAGTAACCGTGTGTAATCCTATCCAACCTCGTAAGACCACTTATCAAACCTATGGAAGCGGTAGTTACTACAATAATGGAAATACAAACTCAGGATGGAACCAAAGCCAAACCTACACTTCGTACAACAACGTTGTGTATCAACCCCAAAGTATGATACTAGAAGGTGTTCTTTATAGGTCAAACGGAGGGTTCATATTGCAGTCCAATGGAAATACATACCGTCTATTCGGTACATCTTCTATGTTTAATGGCTTGTTCGGCAAATGGGTACAAATTTGTGGAACCCGTTATTCTTACAATGCTATCGTGATTCAGTGGGCAATGCCCTGGAACCACTTTGGTAATAACAAGAACTACGTCAGTACTGTCCACACCTACAAAACTGTAGCGTGGAATCAGAACGAGAATTACTACCCTAGCTGGAACAACAACCAGAATAACAATAGGGGCACGAAAAGCTCGTGGAATCAAGGAGAAAATAACACTCGCTGGGGCACAAAGATGAACCCGAGTTTAAACATTTCCTTTCGAAACACCGGCCAAAAAACTTGGAATGGCAATAATGGCCAGAAAAACGGCTTATCTTTCGGTTTTAATCACAGCAACAATAATAAAATTTAGATAAAGCAGATTAACAGCCCAACTGCAAACGTAAGAAAAGTGCTCAGAAATGAGCGCTTTTCGAGTAGTGAATTATTTTATACGCTCTGTAATTGAGGAAGGTTAGATGCGAGTATCGCTCGTATGCTTAATTATAATCCACAAAATAAACCTGCAGTTGCGTAAATGCATACCTATAACGTGCAAAAAACACATTTTTGATTTTCTCTGTAGGACGCACTGCGTAACTTTACTGATATAATAATTCACAATTATGGATTACCAGAAAGAGTATATTAAAAATAACACCGACTTACACGGCAAAGATACACTAGACAAGGTAAGGGCCATAAAGGCTATTATTGAAAAGGGTAATATTCAACCCAAATCTATGCTTGACATCGGATGTGGCTCTGGCGCCATATTGCTTAGTTTGTTGTCTTATTATCAAATTACTAATTCTTGCGGGGTAGATATATCCGAGACCATGATAAACACCGCAAAGCAAAATGATAGTAATAAATTAGTTAAGTGGATACAATCCGATTTATCTAATGTTAATTTTCGTGATTATGATTTAGTCCTAGCTGTCGATATAATAGAACATATTGAAAATGAGTCCGCAACCCTGGAAAAAATGAAAATGTGGGGCAAATTCTTTATTATCAAAACCCCAATCGAGAATAACCTCATCAGTAAGTTAGTCAAATCATTAACCCTAGGCATCGTTGACTCATCCAGGTCTACTAGTAAAAAATACGGACACATCCATCATTATTCAGAGAAAAACTTTATTGAGTTAGTTGAAAAATCAGGTTACATAGTTTTGGAAAAAAACTACATGCATCTACCGAAAAGAAGTAAGATATTCTGGGAAAGCGTGCGGATATTGTTGATGCCAATGTGGTTGATTTCGGAAAAAGCATACATAAGACTCAATGGTGGATTTGTGGTTGTCCTATTAAAACCTAAACCCTAATAAATATAGACAACCCCGCTCCTCCTATCCATGGTTGCTAGACCCTTGCGGTCAATAAATAGGCATCGTCTACCGTTTTTATTTTAACTAACGACCTCGAGTCTATGAACTCTATCGAATGTTCATCGTCAAAAAATGTAAATCCCAGATTATTTTGCAGTTCATTTACATACACCCTGTATTCACTTGAGTTATTCCAGTGGACTCCAGTCTTAACATAGTCTTTATATTGGTCAAAGTCGCCTGGCAGAAATTTATAATGCAATAAAGCCGATGCCAATTCTGAATTAAAGTTAATGGAAAACGGATACCAAAAATGTGGGTTGACGTTCATCGTGTCTTTTCTAATATAAACAAGCGGAAATTTTTGTAAAGACGGGCTTATGTTAAATTTCCTTTTCCTTGGACCGCCAAATATTCTATACTTGTAATTCTCATCGTCAACTTTAAAGTATGTGTCGAAATCTATATATTTATACGTTTTTTGAATGTCGGTTATTACTGCATCTTTTACGCTCAACACTGGCTTGTCGGCATAAACGTCCAGCAAAAAGGACCCCACTGTCTGTAGTTTATTTTTTTGTGCATACTCAATAATTCTTTTTATGCCTCCGTCTTCAATACCGGTATATACAAGCAGCTCGTCAACGTCCAAATCAAGATACCACTTATCTAGCCCATAATTTGCCATCATTCTCTGCCGCCAGCCGCATGATTTAAAACTATCGAATCTATCATTCACAAACCAAACGTCTACATTAATATTGCCGGGATAATCTCGTATGATTTCGAAAGACTCGTCCGTAGAGGCGTTGTCAATTAGTACGAAATTTTTTATCCCTATCTTCGCGTAATGCTCTATGAATACCCTAACTATTTCTTTTGCATTTTTAAAAGCGCAAACCAGAATGACATCACTTTTACTTATATCAGTTTTACCTATCTGACTTTGAACTAATTTCATGTCCGATTTATAAAAACCATCGGTCAGCAAGTCTAGCACTTCGTATGTCAACTCGAGGTTATCTATACCGGCTTTGGCGATTTTCATATAATTTCGTAAATATTGATCTTGAACTGATTTGTTTATGCCATGAAAGTACTTAAACTTTTTCTTTACGATTTTTATTCTTCTATTCACCTCTTTCCTTTTTATACTGTTCAAATCGTCAACTGTTTTCTGGATCAAGACTAGGTCGCTTTTATCTATCCGTAACGTTTTTATTGATGCATTCCCAGTATGAGAATGCTCTTTTGGGGAATTTTTTAATTTTGAAATTAGCAATTCCGCAAGAGTAATAATTGTCCCGTGCGAAACCACTACTATATGCTGAGAGTCGTCATGATTATTGACAGCGTCTATTAAAAAGGTGCATATACGCTTTAGGATTTCACGTTTGTTTTCGCCAAAATCGCCAAATCTGATTTCATAATCTCCAGCTATCTGTCTCCTGCGTACCTCGTCTAATTCCTCGTTGTTCTTTTTGCCTATATACTTTCCGTAATTTATCTCGGCTATTCTTTCGTCGACGATAAGATCAAGTTTCTCTATGCGGTTATCAATGATAATCTTTGAGCTCTGCAGCGTCCTTAGGAGGGGCGATGAATATATGGCATCAATTTTCCCATTTATGCTTAGGGCGGCCTCTTTAATTTGGTTCACGCCCTTTTCGGTTAGGTTATACCGTTCCTCTGCCTTGCTTGAAAGTATGCGCAAAACGTTAGCTTCGCTTTCGCCGTGTCTGATGAATGATATTATCATACAATCTCCTTAACGAGCTGGTCTACTATCTCTTGCCAGCTATAATACATTGTGACATACTCTCGGGCTTTCGCCCCCATATCCTGAGTCAGATTCGGGTCGTCTATTAACCTAATAATCTGAACGAAGAGATCGCCTTCATCTCTAGCATTAATTATTACACCGCGCCCGTCACCGAGCAGTTTTTGATTTATTAGACTGTCGCTCGCCATAACGCCAGCGCCACTAGCCATAGCCTCCAAAAGTGCACCCTGTAAGCCTTCTCCGGCAAGCGACGGAAAAACACATATGTCCGCTAACGACAAATGTGATTCTGGGTTAACAATCATACCCATAAACTCAATGTTCTCTTCCAGTGATAAGGTGCTAGCCAATTTTAATAGGTTAGTTTTTTGCGGACCGTCACCAATAATTTGCACTCTTACGTTTCCCAGCTTTTTCTTTGGTATTTTTGATATTGCACGAATAAACACATCACATCCCTTACGCTCGATCAATCTTCCGATAAAGACTATATTAACTTTCCCATGTGATTGTTTTTCCGGCTTAAATCTTTCACTATCCACGCCAGTCGGCACTACTGATATATGCTTACTGGTATATTTTCCCCAATATTTTTTTGTCTCCTCCGTAATAGCAAATACCTTATCGTACATCGCCAAATAACTTGTTCTAAACTCATTTTCCTCGGCCGGAACACCGCATAAGTAAAGAACGTTTTTTACAACTTTCTTGGTCGGAACGACCAATGCATCAAGATTAAAATATGATAGCATGAAGTCATATTTTTTCGAGTCCTTTTCTATCTCACTAAAAAGTGATCCGTTATAGAATAGGGACTCTATGTTCCATCTATCCCTACTTTCGCCGGGTTTAATACCATAAATATATCGCGCTTTACTATTCTGACTAATTTCACGAAAATCAATCCTGTCCTCATATTTGTTTTTAAAATTCAGATATTGTTTTGAGTAGTTGTTATCAATTGATTTTGGGTTGATTGTGAAAAAGGTTATCCGAAAACCTAATTCCAGCATGAACCTAGTATGCTCCAAAGATACCATTTCTGCACCGCCTACGAAATATGACGCTCTTGGCTGGTTTATCGCTATATTTTTCACTTCATGCCCGTTTTTATTCTTTTCAAATAGCCATCTATTGCATCAATGCAAAGGCCCGTGTCTTTAATCTCAGCAGGAATTATCTCGCAATATCTCAATCCTGACATTTCGCACACCTGACTCTGCCCAACTGGAATGTTGTTATTAATCGCGTATATCAAATTCTGCATCTCCCGTATGCCCCCTCGATGAGTGATAACCACGGGCAAACCGCCGTCGTTTCTAAGTCCTTGCAATAGACCATCAAGAGCATCTCCAATCCTGAAGGAGAATTCATTTTGGCTTTCTCCATATGGGCATTCAATGAAGCCCCTCAGCAATGGGTTTTGGCCACTGCCGTTTCCCGGGTCTCCAAAGTGATAGTTCATGTCATTGCCCACTCGTCTACTATCAAACATTTCCCACGCCAGCTGTAGCAGCCCGATCTTCTCCTGATGCGAAAATCTATCAATATTTATGATTCTCCCTTGGTATAATTCCCGTAAATTATCATCAATGTGAAAGGTATACAAAACACTGCTCCTATCCAACTGTTCGCTAAGGATTTCTGCGGTTTCAACAGACCTTTTTTTACAGCTCGTGTGAACATTTACGACCCTTCCCTCGTCCTCCAAGAGTAATCCCGTCATGTTTACTGCCATTTTTCGTGCAATATCAATACCCTCTCTAGTCAGACAAGTGTCGTTGTTGCCGTCGATACAACTATGGTCATCATAGCTATGCCTTAATAGATACAGTCTCTCGCTCATGCCGCCCCCAACTTTGCATTGCCCCAAGTAAGTCCACGTCGCTATTTAACTGACTCAGCAGCCAATATTCGTCAGTGCCAGCAGTTAAATTATGGGCGACATCAACGCCACGACTCAGTTGTTCTTTCAGAAATATGCTAATTTCACGTCGCCACCTGGTATATAACAGCCGGTTCGATACCTTAAGTAGTTCTTTCCTGTTCAGCCTGGTGCTTTGAAGTGATTTACCGCGGAAGTGGTGGATATACACATCTTTCGATATAGCGCAATCATAGCCCAGCCTCATCACCCTCCAGCTTGTGTCAACATCTTCACTACCGTACTTCTTGAAAATAGGATCAGCAAAATATCCAAGTTGTTTAATGTGGTTGTTGTTTGCTAGGCAAACACAAGTACTTAGTGAGTCAGGAAATTTCAAAAATTCAATATTACTGCCTGAAGTACCCCGGTTGCGACTTACGATTCCTTTGCAAAACCCATCGAATTCTGCGATGGGGACACGCATAAAGTCTTCTAGTTCCTTTTTATAATCGAGGGTTTCCTCTACTTGCATCAGACGAGACATCGTAGACATTCGATCATCATAATGCGTCCTAGTCGACGGGCGAAGAGGGTTAACCATTGCCACGTTTGGGTTTTTATCTAGACAATCCTCCAGAATCTCTAGCCATCCTCTCGAGAAATAAAGATCGTTGTTACAGAAACAAGTATATTTTATTCCGT
Source organism: uncultured Saccharimonas sp. (SeqCode) (assembly GCA_964593165.1). Classification (GTDB taxonomy): domain Bacteria; phylum Patescibacteriota; class Saccharimonadia; order Saccharimonadales; family Saccharimonadaceae; genus UBA1547. Next base: position 10,455 of record CAZQGW010000009.1, read on the forward strand.
CTTCTATAGAGGCCAGAAATCCCTGATTATATGCATATCCAACCCCCATATTTCGAGTGTTGTGCACAACTTTGTATTTATGGCAATTTGCTGGCAACTGGAGATACTCTAGGAATTCTCGTGTCTGGAAGTCAGAACCATTGTCGATTACCGTAAGATTAAAAGATGTATTGGTTTTTTCAAACAAAGAGCCTATTGTTGCTTTTGTATAATCATAGGCACCATAGCATATTATGACTACGTTAGTTTTGGGTTTCATGGTTATAATCCTTATAGCATATTCTTGACTATAACGCAATGCGTTTGTCTAATTTTTTTATGTTTTGGCCAAAGAGTCGTATTTGGAGCTATAGAATTGGAACAATAATAAAACCCCACTTCTGCGTGGTCATCTTTATGATATCTACCGACGGACGCTCTTTGCGAATGCCGTCAGACCTATAGCCACTTCCAGGTTGACCTGATTAGTTCGATAGTTTTTACGCCATTATATTGAGAGCTTGTCGTCATTGGCCTGTTGGCTCATGGCATAGTAGGTTGAACCGACAGCAAGACTGGCAACAGCTATAACAATGATGGCTACAATTGATATTAATTTCCAATTAAGACCAGACTTGTGGTTTGGTATGGATGAGGTTTCGGGGTCGCTATGACTTGGTTGCTGAAATATCTGAAAGCTAGTGCTATCTACATTTGGCGGGACTGGGGTTAAATTAGGCGCACTTGGTTCATCTGACTCTTTATTATCAATATTATTACTATCTAATTCCATTTTCCCATCCTGTTATTTTGCTTAGGTTAAACTTTAGCGGTATCGAGGTAAATTTACAACAACATAGATAATAGCTTGCTAATTTTTGATTTGAAACTAAAAGACCTCCTAGGAGGGTGTCTTTTGGGGTATGAATTTTGGCTCCGGCGACTGGACTCGAACCAGTAACCTCGAAGTTAACAGCTTCTTGCTCCACCATTGAGCTACGCCGGAATACAAGGGATATTATATCTCAAGACCTCTTGCGAGACAACTCTGTTTATAGAAAGTGATAGTGCTTTGCTAAAGTTTTTTACCAAAAAATGACTTGATTTTTCCAAAAAATCCAACTGGTTTTGGCGGATTAACAACTACAGGAGTTGGCTGAGGATTTACACCGGTTTCGGTCACTGGTGGTTTGAAGGAAACTGGTTCGGACGGTGGTGTCGGTTGGATTGGCGGAGTTGGCGTAATCGGTTGGGTCGCAACTGGCGGTTGTGAAAAGTTGTCCATAGCTGGAGGCGTAGGTGGGGTTTCTGGTCCCATAGCTGGCTCTGGAGGTACTGGTGGCTGAGCACCTGGCGTCATTATAGGCTGCGGTGCTTCTTGATTGTTTTCGAACGGAGTTTCATCATTTGGTTGCATATATCCCCTTTTCTAATAGATTTAATGCTTACCTCTAATATATCAAAATAAACGCTAGAGGTATACTTATTTATCGGTATTCTGAGTCTTTAGGTAATCAATAAGACGCGTCTTCATTGCAATGTGTGCCCCATTAATTCCTAAGATCTTCAGTGACCCTATTAGTACGTAAAGCTCGTCTAAAACTTCTTGGCTATACATATTCTCTAAAGTATCGAAGCGGGTGGTTATAGCGTTAATCATCCATTTTTCCTGAGCCGGAGTCGGGCCCTTGCGCATCGGTGCGCTATCTAAGTGTGTAGTAATAACCTCTAGCGACCTGGCCGAATTATCTCTTTTAAGCAGATAGCCCTTGGTGATTAAGCCGTCGATATGAACGGCCACCGTGGAAACTGACTTGTAGCCTAGCGCCCTCATGATTTCGCGATAGCTTGGTCCGTAGCCATGGCCCTGTATAAAGCCATCAACAAAGTTCAAAAGCTCCCTTTGACGCTTACTTGACCGCTCATTCATAACCTAATTATAGTCCTTGTTGTTCGGAAATAGAGCAATGGCAGCCAAACCCCACCAGATAATCGATACTGTGTCGTCAGTCCAAACCGGCAAGAATATACCAATTACCATCAGCCCTATACCGCTAGCAAATACACCCAGTGCAAACCAATCACTTCTTAGCTTCCATAGTCGGACTAATATCAAAACAGAAATTGATAGGAATAATACAAGCCCTAGCCAGCCAGCTTCGTGGGCTACGAATAGATACTGGTCCTCAATTATCACCATATGGCTGCCCATTAATGAAGCTGAGCCCGTAGTACCTACGCCGCCACCTAGCGGATTATGCAGAAACAGGTTAAAGGCATTCTCAATTGAATTTATATGTCCCTCATTGGACCCTGGGATTTTAACCGCAGCAGGGTTCGTATGAAGTACTACGTTGGAAATGAATGAGCTGTCGTGAGCTGCAAATAAACCTAAACCACCCGCTAGTAATAGCAGGATGACAGCTATTGTTATCCATACTTTTTTAGATAACCTTTTATAATAGACCGCGACTAGGACGATTGCTATCGAAACAATAACCCCAATTTGCGCACTACGAGAATAACTGGCCCATAGAGCTACCAGAGCCCCAACGAGCAAGATTACGGCAATGGCTATCGGCCATTTTTCTTTTTTAACTTTTTTCTTCGTAACCGCAGCCAGAAGCATGGTTAGGACCATGCTGGCATATGCACCAACTGGGTTAGGACCTCTAAGCGTACTATTTATTCTTACGAAAGCGCGGTTCCGATCAACCAGTAAATATGGAACAATCGTGTGCTTGTTATAACCGATGTATTTTAAAATGTTGTATGGCAAAATAAATACCTGTAGGAAGGCAAAGATTAAAACTACCAATGCCCCGGCGATTCCGACTTTAATAAATAACCTGCGATACTGCGGATATAGACATAGGGCGATGTAAACAAGGGCAAAATATAGTACAAAACGCAGATCAATCGCTAGACCCGCAAGCGTTTCAGAAATCCCGTCGTGAAATACAAACAATAATAATATATGTAATAGCGCAAATGCCGCAATCAGTATTATTATCGGGTCACGAATTATCTTCTTTATCTTTCCGGATTTATACATCAAATATATTGCTAAGGGGCCGATTAGCAACATCAATATTTCTTTCCAAGATTTAATCAGTAAGTCGTATTTCGGCCATAATGTTCCAAACGCAACTGTTAGCGGGGCGTGTATTACGATTAAGCCAAATATAAAAATTAAAACGCCAACATAAATCTTACCAAGAATCCCAACCGGATTTTGTTTTTTCTTTTCAACCATCTACCATCTACTATACCATCCGGTTACTCTAAAGATGGTATAATTGGATTACTCATGATACGTAAAAACACCAAATTTTACAGTTTAATTTTAGTTTTATTTGACACAATCGTAATTCTCGGCTCGTTCCTGCTGGCCTATGTAATTAGAGTTCGACTTGATCATCGTCCGCTGCTATCAACAGTTTATGGGATAGACTATTTGCATGCATTCCTTATAATAGTTCCGATTTGGATACTAATATTTGCCGCTTTAGGACTATATAGGTCAAGTACCTACAACCGCCGTTTGGTAGAATGGGCAAAGATAGCAATCGGCTCATTTATCGGCATACTACTTATTATTGGTTGGCAGTATGTCAGCAACAAAACTATCCTTCCGGCAAGGTTAGTTGCAGTTTACGGACTAATTGCCGCCTTTTCGCTAATCGTCATCGAAAGAGAAATATTACGTTTGATCCGCAGCTTGCTATTTCGATACGGCAAAGGCGTAAGTCGCGTTTTGTTAGTTGGCTCTTCTGAGGCCACTAAAGACATTGCGCTGAGTTTGTCCGATACGAAAAAAAGTGGTTACAAAATCATCGCCATAGCCGGCCCTAAAAAAATCGTACCTGATAAATTGAGGGTGCATTACTATTCGTTGGTCGAAAGCGCCTTAAAAGACATTGAAACCAACAATATTACGGCAATCATTCAGACGGATTTATACGATTCAGCCGAACGCAATCAAAAAATCCTTGGCGCCGCCCAGTCGCATCACATCAGCTATAGTTTCATCCCGGGTGAAGCGGAGTTTTATTCGGGCAAAAATACCGTTGATGTCTTTTTGGGATACCCGATGATATCCGTCTACCAAACGCCCCTAGTTGGTTGGGGGGCAATTGCTAAGCGCTTGTTCGACATGGTGGTTAGTACTTTACTGATTATTGTTCTGTCGCCTTTCATGCTAATAATATACTTGATTATGAAGATCACCGACCCAGGTCCGGCACTATATATAAGTCCACGCCTTAGCCGTTTCTCGGAACCGATTAGCCTGATTAAGTTTCGTACGATGAAACATTTGCCTGGGTATGATTTGAAAGACGCGGCTGAAGAATTTCGGGCAATGGGACGAGAAGATCTGGCTATTTATTACGAAAAGAATCGTAAGGTTGAAAAGGATCCAAGAATAACAGGATTCGGAAGTTTTTTGCGGAGAACTTCACTCGACGAACTACCACAAATATTCAACGTTTTCCATGGTGACATAAGTTTAGTCGGACCTAGACCAATTTTGCCACAGGAGACAAGGCTAGTAAAAGGTAAAGCCTCGTTACTTCATAGCGTAAAATCCGGTATGACCGGAATATGGCAAGTATCGGGGCGCAGTGAGCTGACATTCGACGAACGGATTGAACTCGAACTTTACTACGCACAAAACTGGACATTTTGGTTGGATATAAAAATTTTATTCAAAACTATTGGAGTAGTCCTTCGTAAACAAGGAGCCGAATAGTGGCAACACCGAAAATAGCTATCGTTCACGATTGGCTTACCAATATGGGCGGTGCTGAAAACGTGGTCTTAGCTATGCATGAAGCTTTTCCGGACGCACCTATCTATACATCAACCTTTACGCCTGAGAAAATGCCGGCTTTTAAGAACCTAGACGTTCGAACGACGAACTTACAAAAATTACCTAGGCCACTTAGAAAACTTCATAAATTTTTTCCTATGCTACGTGTTAATGCATTTAAAAAACTTGATTTGTCTGAATTCGACATCATCATAAGCAGTTCTAGCGCCGAATCTAAACAAGTTAGAAAAACCAGATCCGATCAAATCCACGTCTGTTATTGCCACACTCCGATCCGTTATTATTGGAGTCATTACAATGAATATCGAGCTGATCCGGGTTTTGGCAAGTTGAACTGGGCTATTCGTATGGCAATGCCACTGATGGTTCCACGAGTTAAAAAAGCGGATTATAAAGCTGCTCAAAAGGTCGATGTTTTTATAGCAAATAGTTCTGAAACTCAAAAAAGAATTAAGAAATATTACGGAAAATCTTCGACTATCATTCACCCGCCGGTTAATGTTGATAGGTTCGAACCAGCTAGAGTTCGCGGCAATTACTACGTGGCACTTGGACGCCAAGTACCGTATAAAAGAATTGACTTAGCAGTTTTAGCAGCGACGAAACTTTCTATTCAGTTGCAGGTTTACGGAGACGGCAGCGAACACCAACGACTCGTTGATATGGCCGGACCGACCGTCAAGTTCTATACCGACAGGTTCAAGGACGCGTCAGACGATGCCGTCACGACGGCCCTAAATAGTGCTCGTGGCTACATCTTCCCAGCAGAAGAGGACTTTGGGATAGTTTCTGTAGAGGCTCTAGCAGCCGGTGCGCCGGTAATCGCCTATGGCAAAGGCGGTGCACTTGATATAGTCCAGGACGGCGAAAGTGGCGTGTTATTTGAAACTCAATCCGTCGGTTCTGTCGTTGAAGCTATTAAACGAGCTCAGCAAATAGAATTTTTACCGGGAACTCTGAGACGCAAGGCCAAACGCTTTGATAAAAGTTTATTTATTACGAAAATTAGAAAAGTTGTCTCTGATAATATTACTCAACCGTAACGCTTTTTGCTAAGTTTCGCGGTTGATCGACGTCGTTACCGCGGGCTACGGCTACGTAGTAAGCGAATAACTGTTGGATAACATTTATTAAAATCGGCGCTAGAATGTCGAGTTTGGTATTTATGCGGATTATTTCTTCGGCTTTTATGGCTTTTTTGCTATTAGTTATTACAAAAATATGACCGCCTCTGGCATTGACCTCCTCTAGCGTGCTTAGGCTCTTACCAAACAGCCAATTATCTATGAGCAGCGCTACTTCGACGAACGTGTCGTCCATGAGCGCCATCGGCCCATGCTTCAGTTCCCCGGCAGCATAACCCTCGGCTTGGATATAGGATATCTCTTTTAACTTCAACGCGCCCTCCATGGCAACCGGGTACAACGTGTCACGCCCGAAATACAGTGCATGGTCGTACTTTGCATAGCGCTTGGCGATTTTTGCAACTTCATTTTTATGCTTTGAGATAACCTTTTCTATTTCATCGGGCAGTTTTGCTAACTCTTCAACGTATTTAGACAGGCTTTGCAGGTCCGCCCCCTTCGCTTGGGCCAGCTGGATACCGAAAATCGTAATTGCCGCAATCTGAGATGTAAAGGCCTTGGTTGAAGCAACAGATATTTCCGGGCCAGCGTGAACATAAACACCGCCATCCACCTCTCTCGCAATCGTTGAGCCGACGGCATTAATAACCCCCAGCGTTTTTATACCGCGCCTTTTAATTTCACGAAGGCAGGCTAGGCTATCGGCGGTTTCACCGGATTGCGAAATTACCAAAGCTACCGTGTTTTTCGGCAAATGGAACGATCTGTAGCGCAGTTCAGAGGCTGCAACAACATCAATTGTTAAACCTTCAACCAGCTGTTCTAGATAATACATCCCCAAAAGTCCAGCGTAATAGGCCGTGCCACAGCCAATAATAACGACGTGCTCAATATCTCTTAGTTCGTTCGGGCTTAAATTCAAACCGCCCAAGTTCGCTGTTTTATCCTTTAAATTTATCCGTCCGCTCAGGGTTGAGCGCAGCGTTGACGGCTGTTCGCAGATTTCCTTTAGCAAGAAATGGTCATAGCCTTGTTTCTGAATTGCTTGCATGTCGGTTTCAATAGTCTCGACTTTGCATGAAATTGGTTGAGCGGATAAATCTCGTAGCTCCACGCCATCACCGCGGCATATAGCCATTTCTCCATCGTTTAAATAGATAGCTTTATCTGTAAAGCCGATTAAGGCCGAGGCGTCACTGGCGATGTAGGTTTCGTTATCCGAAACTCCAATAATAAGGGGGCTTCCTGATCTAGCGACAACAATCTCATCCGGGTTTCTAACTGAAATAACCGCAATCCCGTATGTTCCAACAACCAGTTTCAATGCCTGATTAACCGCATCGGCTAAAGACGTATCTTGATCATGTAACGAAGAGATCAAAGCGGCTAGTACCTCAGTGTCCGTATCGGTAATAAATTTATGTTTTAAAAGAGTGGCTTTTAGTTCTTTGTAATTCTCAATTATCCCGTTATGGACTAGATAAATATCACCGACTTTATGAGGGTGAGCGTTTTTTTCGGACGGCTCGCCATGGGTTGCCCAGCGCGTATGGCCGATGCCAATCGTGTCGGTAGACGGTTTTTTCTCAGCCAGTGACTGCAGTTTAGCAACCTTCCCCTTGGCGCGTAGAAGTGTCGGAACACCGTCTGGGCTAATGGTGACAACTCCGGCCGAATCATAACCGCGGTACTCCAGGCGATGCAGACCGCTGATTAGATAATTTCTGGCTTGTTTTTTACCGACACATCCGACTATTCCGCACATATTTCCCCTACTTATTATTTTTTGAAAAAAGAGAAGCCAGAAGCTTGACTAATTGACTTTCGTCTCCATTATACGCTAGTATACAGGCCTTAATCGCCTCGTCAGGATCTAGTAGATCCCAAGCAATGTGACGGTCGGAGCGCTGGGCGAGAAGCGAAAAGAACACTCGTTCAGTCCGTCCGTTACCCTCGCGAAACGGATGTAAAATGTTAACCTCCGAATAATAGTGCGCGAACCTCTCAACGTATTTACTATCGTCAAGTTCGTCTAGGTATTTTTCAGACTTTAGCTCGCTGAATATATATTCCGCTGCTTGAGGCAGGTATTCAATCGGTGCAAATCGGGTCTTATCCTTGGCCATTTCAACCGTACGTAGTTTACCCGCCCAATCATAAATACTTGCAAATAGACGTTTATGAATCGCCTGTAGGTGTTCTAAGTCAAAATTCCCGGATATAGGGTGCTCATTTAGCGTTGCGATAACCGCCACAGTAATTTCGGCCTCAATTTGGTCTAAGGTCTTTAAATCTTTGACCCCAAATAAATTCCTTAATATCCCCGTTTCTGGATCGATATAAGGGTCTTTTTTTAGTTGATATGCCATCGGCTATTATCTTGAATGCGCTAAAATCGACTCAACTTCGTTCATTACACTTGCATGAAGTTGGTCGGCTGTTATCTTTCCTGATGAATAATTTCGCAAATGCTTACTCGTACCGACGGAGGGACGTAATCCTTCGCAGCGGATTGAACCAATAGCTGCTCTAGTGGCCTGTGCACGGCCGTTGTTTGCTGTGTTTTGTTTTTTCATGCTTGA
>CAZQGW010000010.1:0-18501 GCA_964593165.1 uncultured Saccharimonas sp. (SeqCode)
TTCGAGACTGCCACTGTTAATACAAGTGTGCTAGATGTTTAGTGGGTCGACCTAAAAATAAGCACTTACAATTTAAAGTGCTTATGCTTGGCTGGGGTGGAGGGATTCGAACCCCCGAATGCATGGACCAAAACCATGTGCCTTACCACTTGGCGACACCCCAATAACAGTACAGATTGTACACTAATCCGAGACCTCTTGCAAAGCGATCCACAAGTGGTCTTAGTCTTTACTCAATCTTATTTAAAGTATGAACGTATTTCAAATAAGAAGTATGCGCTAATAAATAGACCTATAATGCCTTCGATTATACTGCCAATGACGCTGAACGAGGCGATATTCAAGACTGCACCGACGACTACCGAAACTATACTAACAATAAACGTTAGGAATAATAAATCCCAACCCCTTGCCTTTTTCTCCTTAAGCGGAGTAATTGCCACTGCGTTGATAAATATTGTAATTACTAAAAATATAAACGATACTATTAGAGAAACATACCACACCCAATCGTGTATAGAAACCACGGCTCCCAATGAGTTCAAGACAGCATATTCGTTTGAAATCACAGTGGTTGCCGTAAACATAGATGTGAGCATCGTAATTGCTCCCAAAACCGATAAAATAACACCGACAAGTATGATCCACCAAACATTGTCTGCAATCCACTTTCGCCATTCGGTTGGCAGGTGTGGAAGTGGCTTTAGCCACTCTCCGACCGTTTTCTCGAATTTATGTACTGCATCCATGAGATCATCCCCCGTTTAATGAATATATAATAATGCCTCTTGGAAGATAAAACAATCGTTATTTTTTATTTGATACGGGTGTGCGTGAACCAAACGGCCATAGCCCCCAACTCGACCAAGCTGCCAATATTCCGAGTGCAATACTAACGAATACAGCCCACCAGCCGGGTGTCAACGTGACAACTGAGCCTAGGAAACCAACATTCGTGGCGACGTTTGTTGAAAAAGCCAACCAAATAGTTAAAAATAGCCACAAAACCGGCACCAACCACCCGAGAACCATGGAAGTAACCCGCATCAAGGGACTCAATTTAAAGCTAAATAAGAAGGGGAGTGCTAAAACTGCACTACAAACTAACACCCCCCCGATCAAATGAGCAACCGGCACGCCGCCCGGCAGCAAATAATTCTCTAAGATTGTTTGAAATTTATCGAAAGTAAAAAGTTGTGCTACAACCAATATGGTCAGAATAACCGCATAAATATAAGCTACATTTTGCGATTCCTTGGTCTTTGCCTTTTTGGCTGGGGTTACTTTGTGTAATATCTTCATATCAACAGTATAGTTCGAGTCCATTTAAAGCACAAATGTTGTTATTTTTGCCATTTCGCTTGCGCTTTTTGGATTATTAATCTAAAGTACGGATAGCGAAAGTTACAAAAACAAACACAACACCAAAAGAACATGTGACTGATCGCTTTACGATATCCACCACAACAAAAGCACCCCGCTTGGGGTGCTTTGCATTATTTCGCTTTTTTAGAATTCGCTAGGCGCCAGCGGGCGATTTCGACGTGATTACCACTTAAAAGTACTTTCGGAACAACCAAACCGTTAAAAACCTCCGGACGTGTATACTGTGGAAACTCCAAGGTCTCGCCGTCGCTGAAACTTTCAATCTCGGCGCTCTGTTCGCCACCTAAAACCCCAGGAATCAATCTTACGATACTATCAACAATAGTCATGGCCGGCAATTCACCACCTGTCAGCACATAATCCCCTACGCTCACCTCTTCATCAACCAGGGTCAGGATTCGTTCATCGTAACCCTCATAGCGCCCACAGACGAAGATATAATCATCTATGCTATCTGCCCAGTCTTTTGCTATTGACTGCCTCCAGCGCTCCCCTTTTGGGGTCATAAGCACCACTTTAGAGCCGGGATTATACGACTTAGCATCGTTAATAGCGGCAAACAACGGTTCGGGCATCAAAAGCATACCGTCCCCTCCACCAAAAGGCGTGTCGTCGACTTGTTTACGTGGCCCTAGACCGAAGTCCCTTAGATTAATAATCCGAAATTCAACGGCTTTTTCTTTTTGGGCTTTCCACATCATCGAACTATTTAAAACACCGTCGAACATCTCGGGAAATAAGGTTATAATTTGTATCTTTTTCATCTGTTCTTATCTTATCACAAAAAAACCACCCGTTGGGTGGTTTCTCTGACATATAAATCTCTCAACAATTATATTGTTGCTCGCACAGAGCTTTTTGTCTCGCAGTTCAAGTTTTAACTTGTAACTTAACTTTGATTATATATCTAGGTCGTCTAGTTCCGCAAGCTCTTCGCGAGCGGTTTTCGCATAATCACTAGCGTTTTCCACAGCCTCATCTGAAGACTTTTTCACAGTCTCGCCCTTATCCTCATCTGATGATGTAGAATCTTTCTTTGGTTCGTCAGACTCGGATGATGAATAGTTTTCACGCTGATCGTCATTATTTACAATTTTCAGGTTATACCTAGCGTCATTTTTCGTACCAAGTGCGCGGAGCAACGTACGCAAGCTTTGCGCAGTAACGCCACGTTTGCCAATTACGCGTCCTAAGTCTTCCGGATTAACAGTCAGTGATAAAAGTACGCCCTTTTCATCGATAATGCGCTCGACGGTTACATCGTCAGGATGTCCAACGAGTGATTTTACGATGAATTCTACGAATTGTTGGTCTATTGTCGCCATATTGCCCCCTCACCTATTCGGTCATTGCTAACTAATAATACAATTGTATCACGTTTATTCTTGTGCTGTTTCTACGACGGCTTCTTCTGGTTCAACTTTTGCTTCAGTTTCAGCGGCTGCTTCTTCAGCAACTTCTTCGACTTTTTCCTCTTTAGTTTCAGCTGGTTTTTTAGCCTCGACGGCTGGTCGGTTTTTACGAAGCTTGTCTGAATTTCGAGTGTCTTTGGTCTTTTTGTCGTCGAATTTAGAAACCCAATTTGGCATTTTTACGCCGGCATCTTTCAATAGCTTAACTACTCGAGGCGATGGTTGAGCACCGTTATCCAGGTATTTCTGAGCTAGTTCAACTTGAACCTTAGCGTCTTTAGTGTGAGGATCGTATGTGCCGACATAAGCAACAACACGACCACTTGATGGATGGCGCTGAGACTCTTGGACAGCCAGTCGATACATTGCATGGCCCTTGCGACCAACACGTTGCAAACGAATTGCGAGCATAAATATAACTTCCTTTTTCTTATCTTAAAATTGATTAATTACCTCGACCAATATTACACTGTTTTCATCTTATAGTCAATCAGATAAAAATATACTTCACAATATAATACCAATTTGTAAGTACGTCCATAAAATGAAAAAAGCCCGACACGCTTCTTTATTCAAAAATACGTATCGGGCTGGGTGCCCGGAGGAAGCTGAGGAGTTATCCTCAAAGCCCCTCCGGGCACCGTAGAACCCTGAGTTCAGGCGACGAGTTCGAGCTCGCGTACTCTTGGGTTGGCATACCTGATATCCCTGACCCTAGCGTGAACGACGCACAGCCTCAGAAGGTGTTTGTCGCTCGAAAGGTCTAGGAACGGCGCCGTCAGCCAGTTCGTTTGGAATTTGAACTGCAGGCCTGCCATGTTGGGGTACGGCGAATCGGTGCCATTCCAGCCAGCGACCCACCCCTCGAAGAGATTGGCGGCGTTCAAGACCGTAGTGCCAGCCAATTTCTTAGCCTCTTCTGGGTCTTCCCAACATTCATACGGGGACCTATTCTGGTTGGCGTTTGGATCGAGTCCGACCCAGCGAAAACCACGAGTAGGTTCGGTGATACCGAGACTCTCTTCGATCCCGTCGAACACCTTCAGGTGACCCGCGTCCGTCAGGAGTCCATCCCATTTGTGTTCGATACAACCCGCAGGTGGTTGAACACAGGCCCATCCGGCCTTGAACGTACGCTCAAGGCTCTTTACGGAACCCTGGGGGCCCAAGTTGACGTCAAGCGTCAACAGTTCTGTCCCTGTTTCCGCTTCGAAACCAGGAACCGAAGGGATGTCATCGGTGGTGAACTCCCAGTTGGTTCCACAGCGCCAAAGGAGTTCACGAACCCGTTTGATCTGTCGATCGGGCGTGATATACCAATCTGGTTGCCTTCGAATCACACTCATATTGCTCTCCATCTCGTGGGGTGCACTAATGCATCTTTGCATAAGCGATATCAAATATGTTGAGAACGGCGTCCTATATTCGTCAAATTTGAATATAAAACGCCGCCCTCAAAAACTCTAGATTTTCAAGGTTCTAGTAACATTTATACCATAAATTTATGTTTTTTACAATCTAATTGGCATTACGCCTGGCATATTCATCTAATGCAGCCTGAGCTGCCTGTTGCTGAGCAACCTGTTTACTTGGTCCTGCACCCTTACCCATTAGCTTACTGCCTACGTAAACACCTAAAGTAAAGATCTTATCGTGATCAGGACCAACTTCGTCGATTACCCTGTATTGCGGAGTTTGATTATCGACTCGCTGTGATACCTCTTGAAGATGAGACTTGGCGTCGCGCCAACTGCCAGATTCCAATATCGAATCCAGTTTTGTCAGGATGTGTTTGTGAATAAACGTCGCCGCATCGTCATAACCACGCTCCATATAAATCGCACCTATTAAAGCCTCGAAAGCGTTAGCCAATATCTGTTGCCGAGCCCTATCGCTGCCCTGTTTTTCACCCCGGCTCATGCGTACTAGCGGTTCATAACCAAGTTCAACTCCGGCCGCCCCGATGCTTTCAGTCCTAACCAGTGCTGCTCGCCAACTGGTTAGAATGCCTTCTTGCTCGTTGTAGTTCCTATATAAGAAGTCGGTTACCACCAGCTCCAAAACCGCATCACCCAAGAATTCCAACCGTTCGTTATGCTCGCTTACACTTTTTCTATGCTCGTTGACATAACTTCGGTGGGTCAGAGCAGTAATTAACAGTTGGACGTTGTCAAACTCAAAACCTAGTGTGTTTTTTGCGAATTCTTGATATGGCGCCGTTTGCATCCCGCTCATTATAACTTCTCCTGTCTTATTCGTTTCATCGCTAATAGCATCAATTTACCAATATCATCATACTCAATCGCTTCAAGCGCGTCGTTAAACTTGAACCATTTCATATCCTTCATCCACTCTTCTTTTTTGAATGCGTCGGTGTCACCAAGCGCACGGACCAGATAGATTTGGGTTGTCATAAGGACTAGTCTGTCGACTCTGCGAAACCTGAAACTTACCTTTCCCAACCAGCCAAAGACTTCAATATTAGAAAGAGCGGTTTCCTCTTCAATCTCTCTGACCATAGTTTCTTCGGCGGTTTCACCCTCTTCTATATGGCCTTTCGGAATCGACCATCGATCCCTGACATCTTGAAACAAAAGTATTTCAACTCCGCCCTCTTTATCGCGACGAAAAATAATACCACCGCTAGTTGGCTCTCTGACTATTTCTTGAATTTGATTTTTTTTAGAAAAGTACTTTTTGAATCTATCAAACTTCGGTACTGCCATCGGTTGTATCCTCCACAAGCGTTCTATAAGCGGTGCCTAGCACTCCGTTTATAAACTTGCTTGAGTTATCAGAACCAAACGCTTTTGCCAGTTCGACCGCTTCGTTGATTGCAACTTTTGGCGGTATTACTTTTGCTTGATGAAGTAGTTCATACAAACCAATACGTAAAATATTACAGTCAATCCTGGCAATCTGATCGATTGGCCAGTCTGGTGCAATCGGTTGAATTTTGGCATCTAGATCAGCCTGTTCGTCAATAACACCTCTTACGAGTTTTTCGACAAAACCCTTGTCGTCGATTGTGGTATCGTATCTTTCCAGATTACGAGCCAGGATATCATCTATATTTGCTGATGTATCGGCAGACGACTTACGGAATTCGTATTCGTAAAGTGTCTGCAATGCGACAATGCGACCGAGGTGGCGATTAGATGCCATAGCGTTCAATTCTTCCCATTATTATGTTTTAAGGTATTTTTACTAAACCTGCTACTTAGCAAGCTTCTTTCCCGTTTCACGAACAGTCGTCCGCACTTTTACGGGTGATGTTTTGTTAACTCGTCGTGCAAGCTCCAGTCGTAAATGGCTGCGACGCAAACCGGTTTTACGGGGGCTGGACTGCTTTTTGGGTTGTCCCATACAAAGAACTCCTTTTCAGGTATTATTTAAAAACTTACCTCTATTATAACGAATAGACGACCATAGCTCAAGTGCTTATGATAAAACTATTGACATTCTTAAGCATTAGTGGTATAAATGAGCACATGAGTTTAGAAAGATCACCAGAAAAAACAAATAACAAACCAAACTATACAGTCCGACGCATGGTCGCAGTGGCATTAGTTGGCGCTGTTGGCTTTGTTGGCGGGTTAGAGCTTGCTCACGGCGGGAGATCAGGTAATCGCCTACCCGAAACACCTTCACAAGTTGCTCAGAAATATGGCGGGAGGGTTGATGGAAGCGTAACAAGTCTAACTATCCTTAAGGGTGCGAACATACGAAGTGGGCTCGACCAACTTGACAGTGGAGACCCAAATAACCTGATAACTACAGCGAAAAAGACATTTACCGTTGAAACTAATAATGACCTAGTTGTTGACCAAAGTAATAACGGAACCGTATTCGCGGTGCCGGTAGAAAGCTTACGACGAATAATGCCTGATTTGAGCGTAAAAGACCCTCCGGACGGTGACATATACGTAAGCAGTGAGCGTGCCATTCCTCACGGCGGTGATTCAGAAGACTATACAGCAGCTACTCAATAACAACACTAATTAACCGGCCGGGAACATAAATAACCTTGGCCGGTTTTTTGTCTCCGATGAAAGTTTTGACGTTGTCATTATCTAAAGCCAGCTGTTTGACGTTTTCTTCGCTTGCGTCTGTAGCTACCTCTAGTTTGGCACGCAATTTGCCATTAACTTGAACGATTATCGTCATTACGTCAGATTGCAGATATTTGTCGTCCCATTTCGGCCAGTGGTCAATATGGATTGTATCTTCGTGCCCTAATTGCTGCCACAATTCTTCGGTTATATGTGGGGCGAACGGCGCCAGCAGTTGTAACAAACTTTCCAGTGCAAAAGTCCAGGCTTCGGACCTCCCAAGCAAGTTTTTCTCTTTTAGCTTGTAATAATCATTAACCGCACTCATCATCGACGAGACGGCCGTATTAAACTTCTCGTCTTCAATATCGGACGTTATTTTTTTGATCGTTTTGTTTGCGATTACTAAAATATCGTTTTCGACGGATTTATCCAAGTCTTTTTCGCTTGATTCAATATAGCCCTGGACTAAAGTCCAAACGCGGTTCAAGAAACGATAAGCACCGGGGACACCTCTGGTATCCCATGGAGCTTCCAAATCGTACGGCGCGATAAACATTTCGTAAACCCTTAGGCTGTCTGCTCCATAGCCGCTATCCATTATCTCTAGCGGATCAATTGTATTACCGCGTGACTTGCTCATCTTAGTACCATCTGGCGCCAAAATGTAGGCATTATACATCATACGTTTGAATGGTTCAGGATGTGAAACCAGGCCTAGTTTATAGAAGAATCGCTGCCAAAACCGAGCATATAACAGGTGCGCAACGGCATGGTCAGCGCCGTTATAGAAATCAACCGGCCCCCAGTGTTCTTCGACCTTCGGATCCCAGGCCTGTTTGTCGTTGAATGGGTCTAAGTATCGCAGGAAATACCAGCTACTGCAGGCATAACCATCCATAGTATCGGTTTCGCGTTTGGCCGGTTTACCGCACTTCGGACAGGTCGTATTGACCCAGTCGGTTGCGCTAGCAAGCGCCGACGTTGCACCACCTTTTGGTTTGAAATCATCAACTTCTGGCAAAATAACCGGCAATTGGTCGTCTGGAACAGCAACGGCCCCGCAATCGGGACAATGAATAATTGGAATCGGCGCACCCCAATAACGCTGCCTACTAATTAGCCAGTCGCGCATTTTATAGGTGGTTTTATTTCGGCCGACTCCCCGTTGTTCTAACCAGGCTACGATTTCTTCGCGAGCTTGACTAGTTTCCATACCGTCGAAAGAACCACTGTTTTCAAGTATCCCTTCGTCGCAATATGTTTTATCCTTGATAAACTTATCGAAAGTATATCGGTGCAACGGTTCTACGACCTCATTTTCCGCCAGAGGAATATCTATCCATTCAACTTTAAAATTATCTTTTTCTGAATCATCCAGTTTCTGAGAAATCTGTCTCTCGCTTTTTAGTTTAAGGTGAACGAATTTCACCTTTGTTTCATGAACCTGCTGCTTAGAGAAGGCGTAGTACGTATAGTAATACGTCTCATCACCAACGGAAACTACCTCGAGGTCGTTATATCCGGTTTCTTCGGCAACCTCCCTGAGAGCTGTAGATTCAGAAGATTCTTCCCCTTCAACAGTACCACCGATTAAAAGTCGGCCACCGAGCTTAGGGCCCCAATTAATAGTTAGAATTTGGTTTTTGTCGTTAGTTACAGCTGCGACGATTTTGTTTTTCTTAACGTCGACGGCTTTCCCCCGAGAGTCCTCTCGTATGAAAACTGGGTCAATCACGTTAATAATAGGTATGCCAAATTTTTTAGCAAATTCATTGTCGCGCTCATCGTGAGCCGGAACTGCCATAATTGCACCGGTGCCATAGCCAGACAAAACATAGTCGGCAACCCAGATCGGGACTTTCTCGCCGTTTACGGGGTTAATTGCAAAGCCGCCGGTGAAAACGCCTGTTTTCTCGCGAGTTTCATTCATGCGCTCGATTTCAGATTTGTGAGCAGCTTCAAGCACATAGGCTTCAACTTTGCTGCGATGTTCGTCGGTCGTAATTTTCTTAACTAGTTCGTGCTCGGGCGCCAGAACAACAAAGGTCGCACCGAATAGCGTATCGGCGCGAGTCGTAAATACTGTCATAATATCGTCATGTCCGTCAACTTTGAACTCGACCTCAGCGCCATTTGATTTTCCAATCCAGTTTTTCTGCATGGTTTTAACCATTTCGGTCCAATTGAGGTCATCGGTCGCTTCTAAAATTTCATCAGCGTAATCGGTAATCTTAAAGAACCATTGCTTCAAATTCTTCTTAACTACAGGATGACCACAGCGCCAACATTTGCCATCGATAACCTGTTCATTAGCTAGAACCGTTTGATCGGTCTCGCACCACCATTGCGGGCTTTGTTTCTGATACGCCAAACCGTTTTCGTATAGTCTATTAAAAATCCACTGCGTCCATCTATAATACCTTGGATCGGCTGTGCTAATTTCTTTGGACCAGTCATAGCTATAACCTAGGCGCTTCAGTTGGTTTTTAAAGTTGACCAGCGCCTCGTCGTGAGCCTCGCGCGGTTTTTTGCCGATTGTAATAGCGTAATTTTCAACCGGAAGCCCGAAAGAATCCCAACCAATTGGGTTATAGGCGTTATAGCCTTGCTGCCTTTTGGCGCGGACTTTGATGTCACTGAATTGAAAAGTTCGGCCATGTCCCGTGTGAATGCCGGCACCGGTAATGCCCGGTAGCATGCTAAACCCGTAGTATTTCGGTTTAGTGTGATCGGAAAAATCGACTTTATAGGTTTGGTTTTTATCCCAAATATCTTGCCATTTCTTCTCAATTTCAATAGGATTATAACGCTTCATATCAGATGTAGTATAACAAATTTAACTAGAGTTGGCTACTTGAGCTCATCGATGTAACCAGAGTTTGAATGTACGACTGCAGCTGGGTTAAGGTAATCGACGACGAAGGAGCGGTTATCGATACGGACTGATTGAATTTTGGAAGAATAGTCATAGATCCGGTTGTACCAGAATCGGTGCCACTAGCTTCAAGTTTTGTCATCTGATGCGACCAAGTACTGACCCAAAGATTAACTGTGTTGTTGTTATCCGTTGTGTTTGTAGTGCTCATGCTACTTGTGTCGATTACGATAGTGCTGTCACAACTATGGAGTTCTGAATATATCTTGGTCGTCTTTAGACTATCGAGGAATGGCTTTAGTTCGGAGTTTTTTACTTCGATTTGGTAGCCAAAACTTCCGTTAGCCTGGCCTAGGTTTTTTTGAACAACGATGAATGGATTCTTTACATACAAGTCGGTCACCTGATCAATTGCTGATTTGTCACCTCGAAACTCTTTTAGTGTATTATTCACACATGTATCTGCCTTTGACGAGTCGGTGCTGTATGGTTTCAGGTCTTGGCTTGAAATTTTTATCCACACCCCGTCAATCTTTGAAACGAGCTGGTCGATAGCGTTAGAAAACGTCGAAGCTTCCGGAATACCCATACTGCCTTTTACTTGCGAAACTAGGTTGGTAAGATTGCCCACCTTAAAATACAAATCGCCAGTTCCGTCATATAAAACACTGCCGTTAATGGAGTATGTCTTGCCGCTCAATGTAATATTTAGCGTGGCGTCAAAGCTCCCGGTCGCATTGGCGACTTTGGAGTTGATAGTAACGCTGACTTTAGTTGTGCTATTACTAACATTCATAGTCCCAGTAAACGTAATCGATTTTGCCGTGACGGCGTTAATTATTGAATCCGAGATTACTTTTTGCGGACTTTGGTAATATGACACATACGCAAAAGCTGAGCCACCACCAACAAAAACAATCAGAAAAGCAACGACAATGCCGATAATAAACTTCTTGGTTTGAAACCATTTTGTCTTCCCTGAGCCCATCGCTGGAGTTATAGGCTGCGGCATCATTCCTTCCGGAATTCTGTTTTGTCCCGGATCGGCAGTTTGGTTAGGCGTAAAAGATGTCATCGGCCCATTTTGGACAGGGATTTGTGGAACATGAACTTCGGAAACAGGAGCTTCGACTGTTGCTTGCGGCTCGGTGCTCGACGAAACTTCGGAATTCACAGGGCTCGGTTCTGGTTCCGGCTCAATGTTATGGCTCAAAAAAACATTAAATTGAGGGGCTGGAGGAGCTGGCTCGGGTTGCTGCTCATTACCTTGGGGTTCGTCTGGCATAAAAATCCTTTTTTGTTTTTAGTTACTTGACTACAGCTTAGCATAGGCAACACGAAGATAAAAGCGCGCCCGTGCTCGTATTAGACCAAGTTAGAATGTCGAGAAAAACTTGTTCTTTTCCACCATCCATTCGGGGGATTGACGAACAAGCTGGGACTCATCTTTAGAGGAGTGTAAAACAGCTTTAACGGCTTCTTCCAGATAAATACCGCCCTGCGAACCCTTAAACAGAACCGCCGCACCGTCTGAGATAATACTCCTGACAAAGGCCCCGGCGAGAAGCGCGTTTTGAAAACTTTTTACTTGACAGCCATTCGCTTTAGCAGCTGGTGCTAAAAATTTTTCGGACTGCGGGCCAACCGTGATGACCCACGCAAGCTGGTTAGGATCACATAGATGACCCAGTGCTTTATGTTCGGCTTCTGAGGTTTTGCCAAGTTCGTTCATATCCCCAAAAACGACTATGCGTTCAGGGACAAGTAATTGATACAGGACTCGGAGCGATGACTCGGCCGCCAGTGGACTTGAATTATAGGTATCATCAATAATCAGGGACTGCTTGATACCTTTTAGTGTGTTCATGCGCCCCTGCAAAGGATGAATCTTTGCAATTCCCCGCGTTAATTCCGTCGTATCCATTCCTAGTTTAATACCAACAGCAATGGCAGCAATTACTGGTCGTAAAGTATGTTCGCCTAATAATTTGATTGTCGCTGGCATAGAATTTTCAAGTTCGGGCGCATAGTATAGACCGGTGTTTCCCTCTT
Source organism: uncultured Saccharimonas sp. (SeqCode) (assembly GCA_964593165.1). Classification (GTDB taxonomy): domain Bacteria; phylum Patescibacteriota; class Saccharimonadia; order Saccharimonadales; family Saccharimonadaceae; genus UBA1547. Next base: position 11,781 of record CAZQGW010000010.1, read on the forward strand.
TTTCGGAATAATTCATACTTATGAAATGATATTCCGCACTGGCGCTAGTTCCATACGTATTGATATTCGGGTTTTTCAAGTGTTTCGAGTAAATGCCATCAATATCATCTTTATTGATCAAAGCCATTTTTGAAAAGTTTGCAGCAGATAATTCTTCGGCGGCAATATTATCAATAGTTTTAAAATATTCCATATGCTCGGACGAAACCGCTGTAACCACTCCGATATCAGGACTTAGATATTTTCCGAAATGTGGGACTTGGCCGATCCTATCCGAACCAAGTTCCTGTACTATTACGTCGACGTCGGTTGGCTCTTTGATGCGCTCGCGGGCCGCCCGAAAAGCCGTCAACCACTCTCCGATATTCCTGATGTTCTTCGGGTACTCAACACCCAGAATAGCAAGAGGAGCACTTAGAACGTCATTGTAGTTTCCTTCGTGTAAACGCACTCTGAAACGCTCTGATAAAACAGTAGCAATTGCCACCTTGGTACTAGTTTTTCCGACACTGCCGGCCACTACGACTAGGATAACTTCTGGGTGTCGTTTTAAATAAGTTTTTACGTAAGATTCCAAACGGTTTTGGATATATGACTTAAACATAATCCAATTATAGCTGATTATCATTTACAAATGCGAATGAATAATTATGGTGGGGATAGCAGGATTTGAACCTGCGACTTCTTGTGTGTGATACAAGCACTCTAGCCACTGAGTTATATCCCCCTGGTGGAGTGTACCGGATTCGAACCGGTGGTCTCAGCAATGCGAATGCTGCGCTTTACCAGCTAAGCTAACACCCCGTTAAGACGGCCAGCACAAATAGACTATACAATTCTTGAGAGATAATGACAATTACGAAAAATTAGTTTTTGCCGCGTAGACCAACGATATTATTGTTGGCGTCCTTTATTTGCGCGACCAACAATCCCCCGGTAACATCATGAACATCTTGAACGACTTCGCCCCCAGCTTTAACCATATCGCCTAAGCTGACGTCTATATCATCAACGTCGACATACCCAATCGGCCCTCCGTTCGAATTAGGATCGAGGCCTATTTCCATATCACCAATCCGATAACCTACATAGTACGAGCTCTTGGCATAAGGCTCAGTATCTAGAAACTCATTATAAAAAGTCACCGCTTTTTCAATATCCTTTACTGGGAAAACAAGTAGTTTTACATTGTTTGCCATTCCGACACCTCCTTAGTTATGTTTTTCTAACGAGGTCATTGTATCAGCTTAGATATTAATGTGTCTGTTAGGGAAATTACCTTTAGGTTAGGATTGCTAGTTTTAGGGTTAATACTTTTTCAAAGTAAAGAAATATAAAACAAGCTCAACCAACTAAATGGTTCGAGCTACTATGAGTTGGTGGAGCTAAGTGGACATAATTCGAACCTTTGTCGAGAGCATGAGCACAATCGGACGAAGAAGAAACCGACCGAGCTGTCGACCGAGGACCTGGCCCGGCTCAAGTATCAGCTGCGTTACCCGCCAGAGAAGCTCCAGCGATTGTTCGATTATCTCTATTCAGATTGATTCGCTTTTCGTCCTTTTGGACTCTTCAGCATGAATGCACATTCATGTAAGCGATATGACAAGCAGATAATCATAAAGAGAGAAAACGGCCGGTGGCGGGCAGCAGTCCTAAGACCACTGCCCGCCGTATTCCCTAGCTTCAGACGGCGACACCGAGTAGCGCAGGGTTGAGAACCCCACCGCTTTCGTTGGCCTTCTCGCCTTCGTCGTGGATCTGAGTGTCGAGGTTGTGCCATCTGCGCAGCTGCTCTCCGTGCTTCCAGCACCTTGCGAGCACCGAGACGGCGCAACCGTACATGAAACCGGTGATGCCTTCGAGATCGGCCTCACGCGAAGTCGCTTCCGCCACTTCTTCGAGGCTTTTGCCGTTGGCCATCTCGAGCTGCATGAGCATAGCCCATCGCTCCGAGTAGGTGATTACCGCGCCACCGTAGCCGTCCCGGTTCTTCTCGATGAACGAGCGCCAGGTCTCTTCGTCGGACACCTCCATCGGAGGCTTGTCCAACAGCTTGGCTTCGACAGCGATCTGCCTGAAGCGTTCGCGAGTCCGGTACTCCAGCTCGCGTTCTTGCCGCTGGCGTTCTTTCTCGGCCTCGATGCGTTCGTCGTTGGCCTTTTCCTCGTCCGTGAGAATGGACTTGGGATAGGGTCCGACGATGCCCTTGATGTAGCCGCTGAGAGTGCGCCGCCAGTCGCGGCGAATGCGCACGTGACTCGAATCGGCATTGACCTGAACGGTCACGCCGTTGAAGTCGAACTGCATCGTTGCTGCGAGGCCGCGGGCGATCTGGATGACCTCCCTGATAGCACTGTCGATCGTCGAGCCGCACATGATGTCGATCGCGAACAGCTCCGGCCCGATTTGCCGTGGCGGACCCCATACTTCTCGGTACGAGTCACCACGCATCGGGTTGAACCTGCACAGGTAGGCCCGGGCAGCCTCGAGGGCTTTGCGCGGATTGCGCTGTCCCTCGAAACTCATTGACGGTTGCCGACCGCGACTGCGCTGCCACTTGGCGTGCGCTACTACGAACTCGGCGCTGCCGGATTCGCGTTCCATCACATCGTGCTTCTTCATTGCTCCGCTTTCTCCTCATGGGCGGGTGCCCTCCAGGCGGAGCTTGGCTGTGTTCTCTCTTTTCGAGATCACATAATGAGGCCGCTGTACTCGCCTTGAATAAAGAGGCCTCACTATGTGAATTGATGTCTGCTTGTCAAAGTACCTTGGAGCTACTCCAGCTCAACAAGTTAACTGACATTGTACTATATTATTAGTAGTTTGTCAACATCCTCCATCTGTTACTACAACAAAAAAGCCCTGAATCCATTCAAGGATATTGGGCTTGATTCTATCAGCATAATACTATAATGCTTATGCTTGGTGGAGCTAAAGGGACTCGAACCCTTGACCTCTTCCATGCCATGGAAGCACTCTAGCCAACTGAGCTATAGCCCCAACACAACTAATTATAACTCATAGTTAGGGTTTATAACCCTTTGGCCACTGCTGTAGTAACCAAACGTTCCCGTCGGGATCGGCAAATCTGACATATTTCACACCACCGACATCCATTTCATCTCCGACCATAACGCCTCTTTCAATCAACTCGTTACTGGCTGCTTCTATATTATCGACAACCAAGTGTAGTCCTTTGATCGATCCCGGTTTCATCTCATTAATTTCGCCCATTCCGGTCCCAAAAACAATCGCACAAGCCGAGCCAGGAGGAGTAAGTTGAACCACCCTCATTTCAGGACTGACCTGTGTATCATGGATGTTCCCGAAACCGACTTTTTCATAAAATAACCTCGCTCGATCTACATCTGTTACGGGAATTGGCACTAGCTCCAGTTTCATATCAATCATTACTAAGACCCGACTTCATGCAAAACCGAAAATATATTACCGGCTGGATCTTTAAACCAGGCAATGTCCGGCCCAGCACCCTGAAACCCTCTAGCAACCCCGTTTTTATCCGTTATTCCTCCATAAAATTCAAATTTAACGCCTTTTGCGTTTAGCTCTTCGACAGCCATATCGACATCATCAACATCAAAATTTAGCACCGTATAGGTTGCAGATTTATGGTCATCTTTCGGATAAACAAAAACCACACCTCCACCGGGCAGCTTAACTCTCATGCCCATTTTATCTTGGCTCACACTTAGCCCAAGCGTCTCCGAGTAGAATTTTTTTGCTTTTTCCAAATCATCGACCGAAAAACTACTAAAAACTGCGTTTGCTTTCAACATTCTTCACCTCCTCTCTTAACTTCTACAGTTAAATTATAGTAGTGAACAACTGAAGAGAATATTAAAAAATACACATAGAAATAAAAACTCGCCTCTTTTTTATTGAAGCGAGTTTTTGCTGTTGCGCGCCCACCCGGGGCACGTTTTTGTTTTAATGCTTGTTTGTTTATAGCGCAAAGGTTACCCCTTGTTGCGCACCAGCCATGACATTATTATCACTTATTTACCAATAAAACACAAGCATCTTATCCACACCATGCCGCTTGTACTAGTAATTGTTGTAAAAGTATGCTTAAATAATAGTGTTCAGAAGCACACGCGGATAAAGGCAAAAGGCGAGCGCTTACCCTTGTTGGTAAACTCTCTTCTTCGCAAGAATCGCAGAAGCGGTCGATCTGAAGAAAAATATAATCAGATAAGAAGAAAAGAGTACCAAACAGTATATGGCACAGCAAAATCTATTCGTCGGTAGTTTAGCATACGCGACTACGGATGATACTTTGAAGGCTCATTTTGAGCAAATCGGTGAAGTAGTAAGTGCACGTGTTATCACAGATCGTGATAGCGGCCGTTCAAAAGGCTTCGGCTTTGTTGAAATGGCAAATGACGCAGATAACCAAAAAGCTATCGACCAACTTGATGGCAAAGAACTTGATGGACGCGCAATTAGCGTCGGTCTAGCTCGACCAAAGGAAGATCGCCCAAAGCGTGATTTCGGCGGTGGTGATCGCGGCGGCAACGGTGGCGGTTCATTCCGACAACGTAGCTGGTAATTTATTACCCGAATTTTAAACACCTCGCCCTAAAAAAGCGAGGTGTTTTTTATTCTATTGTTGGGTGAATATAAAACTCAAGCGGTCGTCGACCATCATTCATAATAAGCCCATGACGAGTCACAAAGCCTTCATCGGAGTTATTGCTAATTACAAAGTCATTATCCAAATAAAAGCCCATATGCTGTTCCCAGCGAACAATCGCCCCTTTTGTCGGCTTATTAACTTTCTCCCAGCCGGCCTCCACCATGTGTTCAAGTGTAGTTTTTACGGTTGCGTGGGGTTCATCAATTAATTTGAAAATATATAAAACACTTGAAACCATATAGGCGCATGACTTGTTACCGTTTTCGGTCACGTCAATTTCATCTCCGTTTTGATTTGTCACGTATAGATGACGCCACATACTAGAACCCGGCAAAGTCTCGATGAAACACTGGTAGTTTTTAGGTACAATCCTAGCAAATTTACTATCTTGTATTTTTTCTCCATCATACATTTTCAACCATTGATCGAAAGGATAATATTTATTCCAAGTTCTCCAACCCTCCCGATATTTTTGAAAATCATCTGGATTAACCCTGTGAAGATGTTTCGGACTTCGTACTCTAGAGGGAAAACGAACACCGTCTAGGTGGTCGATTTCGTGTTGTATTATGTGGGATTCAAAACTGTTTTTGGATTTATAAAGAAGCTTATCGCCGTCTTCATTAAGAGCCTCAATAGTAACCTGACCGGGCCTAAAAACCTTCCCGCAGATTTCTCCGGTAGAATAACATCCCTCCCTTTCGGCCGTTTCCGTTTTTGATGTTTCTATAACTCGTGGATTAATGAAAATGACCAATTCCGGTTTAAAATTCGAAACCGATGGGTCTGCCGCTATATCGACTAGTATTATCCTGAGTCGCTCGCCTATCTGGGGTGCAGATAACCCCGCTAGGGTCGGTCTGTTAGGGTGCTCTTTATCACGTTTCCCGTTAGCTATACGTTTCATGTCGTCGGTTATCGATTTCACTTTAGCCGAAGACAGTTCGGATTTCGTCAATTCTCTGCTATATAGATTCAGACTTTTGTCGTATGGATCAAGAAAACCCCTCATTGAATAGTCCTTAAAAACTCATCCTCACCGATTACCTTCGTGCCGTATTCCTTGGCTTTTTTAACTTTGCTGGCGCCCGGTTTTTCGCCAATTACCAAATAAGTCGTATCGAGTGCGATCGCTGTTTGGAATGTTCCGCCTAATTGCCTGACTCTATCCGCCGCTATATCTCGAGACATTGACTCCAAAGTTCCAGATATTACAAAATTGACACCGACTAGTCGTCCGGTTTTCTTTTCAAAAAACGGTTTTACGCCTAATTTTTCAAATTTTTCCAACAGGCCTTCGTTATCCGAATCCGCGAACCAAGCAACGATACTTTCTGCCACAACCTTGCCAACCCCGTCAACCAACTCTAGTTCATCAATCGTCGATTTCTGTAGATTACTCAAAGATTCAAACCTATTAACCAAATCGATTGCAGTCTGAACGCCTACGTGACGAATCCCTAAACCATAAACAAATCTTTCAAGCGGCGGATTTTTCTTGTCATTAATGGCGGCAATGAGTTTGTTGGCAGATATTTCAGCAAATCTATCAATCTGCAAAAGCTGCTCTTTCGTAATCGTGTAAATATCCGCTAGATCGTTTACTAATCCCTTGTCGACTAATGCGACCACGTTCTTTTCCCCTAGTGTATCGATATCTAGTGCGGCTTTACTGGCAAAATGTTCAAGGGCTAGTTTAAGAAGGATGTCGCCCGTTGCGCCTTTGACTCGGTAGACAACTTCGCCATCTGGACGATCAAACTCCAGCTCGGGATACTGCGCGCTTAGCTCTTTTTCAAAATCAAACCTCTCCGCGCCTTTCGGACGAAGCTCGAGTACTACACTTTCAACTTGGGGGATTATGTCACCTGCTTTAAAAATAATTACCGTATCGCCGATTCGAATATCTAACCGGCTGATTTCGTCGGCGTTATGGAGACTGGCGTGTTGGACTGTCGTTCCGGCAATAGGAACCGGGTCAAACACCGCAACCGGCGTAGCGGCTCCCGTACGGCCTATGCTGATAACAATATCCTTAACTATCGAAGTCGCCTGTTCTGG
>CAZQGW010000011.1:0-16455 GCA_964593165.1 uncultured Saccharimonas sp. (SeqCode)
TTTGAAGGTTTGGCTTGAAGACGCGATTAGTGCGACGCATCGAAAAACTGACATTATGTCCAAACTGTTTGCCTTTTCCTGTTAATTCACAACGTGCTACCATAATTTATTTCCACTTATTTTTAACAATCTTTATCAGTATAGTGTTTTTTACCTCATACGTCAAGAGAAGGAATGTGGAGCCAATTACTGCTATACTAGGTTGCATGAGTTTTGATATCGTTTACTTGATTATCGTTCTTTGCGTCGTTCTGGTTTCAATGACACTTCATGAGGCTATGCACGCTTATGCCGGCTATTGGTTGGGTGATGATACGGCTAAATTGAGCGGCCGACTGTCTTTTAATCCAATAAAACACATAGACCCCTTCTTGACCGTACTCCTACCTCTATTATTGGCGATATCTGGGGGTCCAATTTTTGGCGCCGCCAAGCCAGTACCGTTTAATCCGCGTAATATTCGATGGGACGAGTGGGGGGCGGCACTGCTTGCTCTTGCTGGGCCTTTAACGAACCTGTTTCTAGCTTTTATTATTTTTGGGTTATCTGTCGTTGTTGGTAATCCCGTAAATGCCTCCGGTTCCGCAAATAATATTTTCGGGTTAATTCTTTCAGTCGGTGTAATGGTAAACCTTGGATTCTTTTTGTTTAATATGATACCCATACCACCACTTGACGGTTCAAGGGTTCTATATGCTCTTGCGCCCGAATTTGTACGTAGGGCCATGGAGTCTATGGAGAGGTTTGGAATTATTATAGTTTTCGCACTTATTCTAATTGGCGGCACTGCGTTTAGTGTGGTGTTGTCGAACTCGATTACGTTTTTCATCCAGCTATTCGCTCGTTTCTTCGGCGTTTAGGATGTTATAATAGATATGTCCCGGGGTAAGCCTAGGCGTATATGATTTTCCTGAATATCATATAGATAGGGAGCTTTAATGATTCATCTCTGTTGAGTTGTTTTGCGAGCACCCACCTTGCCTTTACGGTAGGGAATATCTTGCGCCGATAGCGAGTCTCGGGATATTTTGGTATAATAACAGTGGCAGCTTATTAGGTGATCGCCCCGTGCTTTTGAAACACGGAGAGGAAAGTCCGGGCAGCATAGAGCAAGACAGTCGCTAACGGCGACCGGGGGTAACCCTAGGGAAAGTGCCACAGAAACAAAACTACCTCCAAAAGGGGAAAAGGTGAAACGAGTGGGGTAAAAGCCCACAGCATGCCATGGCGACTTGGTATGAAGGTAAACCCTGTCTGCTGCAAGGAGATCTGCGTAAAAGAGCGGCTCGTTCGCAGGTCGACATCCGCTTGATATGGTAGGCAACTACTAGGCTAGATAGATGATCATCCACGACAGAACCCGGCTTATCGATAAGCTGCCAATTAAAAAACAACCACGCTACGGTGGTTGTTTTTTAATTGTTTTTACTATTTTGCCTGTTTTACAATCTCCGAGAATGCTTTTGGCTCGTTTACAGCTAACTCCGAGAGTATTTTTCGATCTAATTGTATGTCGGCAACCTTCATACTGGACATTAACTTGCCATAGGTTGTTCCAAGCTCACGCGCTGCTGAGTTAATTCTAGTGATCCATAACGCTCTTAGGTCTCGCTTCTTATTACGTCGATCGCGATAAGAATAAGACAAGGCCTTTATGATTGCCTGCTTTGCTAGCCGGTATGACCTGGTTCTGTCGTGTTGCATTCCCCTAGCTAATTTAGTTGTTTTTTTGTGCTTAGCGCTCGCTGTCACGCCTCTTTTTACTCGCATATTCTCTCCTTCTAAACGCCTAGCGCTCTTTTAACGTTTTTAGCAATTGAGCCACTCACCGTGGCAGTTGTATTTATTGCTCGTTTTCGGCTTTTACTTTTTTTTGCGAGCATGTGATTACCAAAAGCACGACGACGAGTAAGCTTACCGGTACTCGTTATCTTTATGCGTTTAGCCGTTCCTTTGTGGGTTTTCATTTTTGGCATTATTTACTCCTTATTACTATGCTCAGATTGCGTCCTGCCATTTGTGGCTGTTGTTCAACAATCGCACAATCTTCTAATTCGGTTGATATCCTATTAATCATTTCATAACCAAGTTCTTGGTGTGCCATTTCGCGCCCTCGGAAAAAGATTAGAATTTTAACTTTGTGACCGTCGGCAAGAAACTCACGTATCTTGCGAAGTTTAATCGCCAGATCGTTTGTTCCTATTTTCAGCCCGAGTCTCATCTGTTTTAGTTCAGCAGTTTTTGCATGCTTTCGATTTTTTTGCTGCTCCTTCATCTTTTGGTATTGATATTTACCCCAATCAACGACTTTGGCGACAGGTGGGTCAGAGTTTGGCGAAATCTCGATTAAGTCAACGCCGGCATCCTCAGCAATTTTCAACGCGTCAGACAGGCCCATAACTCCCAGTTGGTCACCACTAGATCCGATAACACGTAACTTCTCAGCTTTAATTTCTTGATTGATACGAATTAATTTACTGATCTTTTATCTCCTTGATTGGTCAGATGACGATTGAGTATTAACTCGTCTGCTATTCTATCAGATATATAACAGTAGTTCAAGTATATTTAAGTCGATGTTGTAAACAGTTTACGGTTATTTCGAGTCTTATTAAAATTTTATCGTCAATTTAGTATTGTATGCGTGGTTTATGTAATGTCAACGATATATCGAAGCCGTTTATACGAAATAGTTTAATCCTAATTATTGGCGTCTGTTTCATAGTTTTTCGAAGATAATAACTCCACCCCTAAGCTTAGATTTATAGAAAGTTGTAGATAGAAACACATCGGATATTATTCACATTTACCATTAAGCTCTTATGATTTTCAGCTCAGGTATCTGTTGCCTGTTGCTAATTAATCATCAATAATCAACCGTTATTTTAGATGATTTGAAACCAACTGCTGATTATTTATCTAAAAAACACCTTTAGTAGAATCTTTTGAAACCCCTTTTTCAAGCTACACTCTTGGAAGTTGTTGGTTTATTGTCGTTATTTTAGTTGTGCAAACACTTTAAAAGCCGAACAGCACCTATAGTTGTGAGTTTAAATTTTGCACACCTCGGTAGGTAGTCTAGCTTCTAAATATATGTTTCATTTTTTCGTGCTCGCACCTTGTTTTTCCACGGTTAAACCAAACCTATGATCGCTTAAAGTGATAGTGGCTTGTATGAAAATAGACTCAAGGTAGTTTAAGGGGGTAGGGGTGGTTGTTTTATATTTGTCTGTTTTTCAGTGCGCCGATTCGAGTCTCTTTTTTTGACGCAGCTTGTTATTCTAAGTTGCTACAACTTAAAGATGTGGACACGAAGGTACCACTTTTATGTCAGACCATATATCTATAGTCCCCGATTGAAGTAGTGGCAATAATTCTAAATAAATGTCAGCTAGGTTTGTCTATTATTAACTAGTAGATATAAGATAGGATATGATATACTTAAGGTGTTAGTTGGGGCTGATATTAGCTTTCGACGAATGGATCTTAACAGATTATCTTGCAAGTCGGACGTACTCGTTACGTACAAAAATAATTGCAAACTATATTGCAAAAGCAAAGAACTACGTGGCTGAGACGGTGTCTGGCATTGCCAGCGCTTTTCAATCACCAGTTCTAGCAACAGCTCGAGTTTAACCTGGGCCGCTGCATTCCCCAGTCGACATAGTGGAAGTGTGGTGTTATACGTATGTCGATTACCTTTCTAGTAGGCAGCAATGCTATTTTGGGAAAATTTATTGCGCGACTTTTAGACGTTTTTTGTTTGATTTCTAGTCCTAAGGGTCGTTAAAAGCAAAGTCAAACTATACTTGAAGATAGATAATAGGTTACCGTTCGGACCGGGGTGCGATTCCCCGCAGCTCCACCATATTTGGCTTAAAAAAACAACCGCCTGCGAGGAACGGTTGTTTTTTATTGTGGAGTTTTTATTTCTGTTTGTTTTTGGCCTCTGTATAATTTTTTTATTCAGAAGCTACCCCTATAATAAGACTACAAAGCGCTTGTGTCAATAACTTTTATTAAAAATGGCAGGTAAAAAATACTACGCATAAAAATCAAGCAAATATCCAATATTTGTTGTAAGTGTCATCATTCAATGTTTTAGTTAACATGCAAGGAAACACAAAAGTATTGTATGGTGATTTTATGAGATTTGCTATATATGAGATTTTTTCATGAACGGTAAAAAAAGTACAAAATTAAAAAAATAGACTATCTACTATGACGAAAAAAATAATAAAAAAGGTTAAATTTGGAGCACGACAAATAACTGTGATTTTCTGGCATTAACAATATTGGCAAAACAAAAAAAATTTGAAAATTAATAGCTGAAATTATTTTCGAAAAATAATCAGATTAATTTCGAAATTTTAATTGTTTGTGAATTATATGGAAATGTTTAATCGACCAATAATGAAATAATGCTTGGCTAAAAAAAACAAAAGAACATCACTTATTGTACGAAGTATTTGTATTTAGTTGCGTAAACGACAACGAGCGAATTTACTGCTCAACAATTTTTCCCATCTGTTATGTTTTGTTAATTTGAACCACTAGTAATTCTAACAACAGGATATTAATTAATTATATTGACCAAACATTATGCTTGTGCTATGGTATTTTCAGGTTTTATAAAAAACAAAAAGCCAAATTATACCTTAACAATTAAATTACTGACCGTAGACTTTGACGGAAAGTCGGTGACGACAACTGTAGCTTTGTCGATCGTGTTGTTTATATATGGTCGAAATAGTTTATGGCGTTGCTGATGCTCCGCCAAATGGCGTGTAGCGCGTGCATCAGTACCAAACGGAATATGATGGTAGTTTACTACCTGAAATAAAACGTACTGAGGAAGGTGCACAAGAGACAAGTATGCCCCGAGACTTCTCGGAGCGGTCAGTCTAAGCCTGCAGCGGCAGGTTGCTCGTGGTTCACACGCTCAATTAATATTTTTATAGCGTTTGCTGCAACCCCTGCGTTAAGACTTGTCGCTCAGGCTAGTTTTATATGCTGAAATTAAAGTGCTATAGTTTTAAAAGAATAATGAAAAAACTAATTTTTATATTTACTGTTATTGGTATTTGCCTAGTCGTGGTTCTGTTGAATGTTACAACACCGGTTTCGGCTGGTCCTTTTGGAATATTAATAATTTTCATATCCGGATACGTATCTTTATTGGGAATTATTTCATACTTCTTATATGTCGGAAGCAGAGTTGCAGCACGACTTTCAACTGCCTTAATTACAAAAAAGCCCTTTGAACCACTTTCTTTTAAGCGCTCGTACTATTTCTCAACCGTTGTCGCTTCAGCGCCGATAATGCTAATCGGGCTGCAGTCAGTTGGAACCGTCGGTGTATACGAGCTGTTGTTAATAGTAATTTTTGTGATTATTGGCTGTTTATATGTATCAAAAAGAATAAACTAGATTATTTACGTAAGCTTGTTGTTAACATGATATAATTACAGATATGAAACCAGAGTCACCAACTCCAAACTTAACCCCGGAGCAACTCCCTCCGGTTGTTATGCCAAATGTCGAGAAGGCTCCGATTTTAAACAACCCGGAAGCCGGAATAGAAAGCGGAGCGGATGCGTACGAAAAACGAAGCGATCTTAGTGCAATTAGGGCAGATGTAAGCCTGACAACAGTGCTGCCCACGCCAGTAGTTAACGACGTAACACAAAATAATACCACAGTCGCGGATGATAACCCTGCGGTAGCTAATGATGATGATTTAATAGAGAAAGAGTGGGTTGATAAAGCGAAAAGAATAGTCGCCGAAACGCAAGATGATCCACACAAGAGAGACGAAGAGGTGAACAAGTTACAGGTAGATTATTTGAAAAAACGCTTTGGGAGGGAAATAGGCGTTGCTGAATAAGTTGTCGTCTTGGCATATAATAACAATATGACGAATGTAATAATCACAGTACTAATTATTCTTGTTGTTGGTGCGGTTGTGGCTGTTTTTGTTTTTTCTCAATATCAAAAAACACTTCGTGACGCGAAAAACTATGAACGTGGATTGAAAATGGTTCCTATGTACATCCACATACCGCCATCCGGGGAAGACCTTGAATCGAACGGTCGTGATGAAAGGGATATAACTGAGGAGGCATTGTCTCAGGCTCAGGTTATGTATAACATCATTTCTAGCACGGCAACTAAGGGTTTTAAAAGTCGAATATATGGTCAAAGACATATATCGTTTGAGGTAGTTGCCCATGAGGGGTTGGTCTACTATTATGCGGTAGTTCCTGCGGTATTAACTGATATTATCAGACAGGCCGTTGCTGCGGCATATCCATCCGCAAGGCTTGAAGAGGTTGAAGAACGAAACATCTTTAGTAAAACCGGTAAAACAAGTGGCACAATAGGCGGAGAGTTTACATTAAAGAAAAGCTATGTCTATCCCATCGTAACTTATCAAGAATCGAAGCTAGATGCGTCCAGAGCGCTGCTAAACGCATTATCTACGGTTACCCGTGATGATGGGGTTGCGGTACAGATGATGATTAGACCCGCGTCAGAAAGCTGGACGAAGAATTCAATTTACAGTGCAAATAAAATTAAGAAGGAAAAGGGTGTTAAATCATCGGGAATAGGGGATATTTTTAAACCGAAAAACCTGATGGAGGCGTTGTGGAAGCCACCTGAATCTAGCGAGACTAAGTCTGAAGATAAACAACTTACATCTCTTGAGCAGGGAGTGATCGAAGCGATAGAAGAAAAAACTAGACACCCTGGTTACGAAGTGTTGATTCGCGTTGTTGTGTCGTCAAATACTGCCGCAAGATCGCAGTCACTTCTGAAAAATATTATCGCGGCATTTTCTTTGTTTGATTCAACGACAAATAATGGCTTTAAGTTCACTGTTTCAAAAGACATCGAGGAACTTATAACTGCCTATATTTTCAGGTTTTTCCCACAAACCGTTACACAAAACATACTAAATAGTGTTGAGCTCGCTACAATATTTCATTTGCCTGACCAAAACAGCATTCCGACATCACAAGTACAGCGTCAGATGGCTAAGCAGGTTGATGGACCAACCCAGGTTATGGACGAGGGTTTCTTGTTGGGCTACAACGAATTCAGGGGGACAAAAAATCAGATAAGACTAAGCACGAACGATAGGCGAAGGCATATGTATTTTATTGGGCAAACAGGTACCGGAAAGTCTGCTTTGCTTAGCAATTTAGCATATCAGGACATGATGGATGGACGCGGATTTGCCTTCATTGACCCCCATGGAGATGCGGCCGAGAGCCTACTCGGTGTTATACCAAAGGAGAGGGTAGAAGATGTCATATATTTCTCACCTGGCGACATGGAGAGCCCAATTGGCCTAAATTTATTTGAATTTGATACACAAGACCAACGTGATTTCCTTATTCAGGAAGCGATAGCTATGCTTTATAAGCTGTATGACCCCGGCCACACTGGCATTATCGGTCCTAGGTATGAGCATTGGTTTCGGAATGCTGCTTTGACAATTATGAGCGATCCAAAGGGCTCGGCGTTTATTGATGTGCCACAAGTATTTAACGACCAGTCATTTACGGATGAGAAACTAAAGTATGTAACAGATCGTACGGTATTGGATTTTTGGAATAAAGAAATGGCGCAGACCAGTGAGGCTAATAAGTCAGAGGTTTTGGGGTGGTTTGTTAGTAAATTCGGCGCCTTTTTATCTAACGAGATGATGCGTAATATTATAGGACAAACAAAAAGCGGCTTTAATTTGCGTGAAATAATGGATAATAAAAAGATATTAATAGTAAATCTTTCGAAGGGTAAAACTGGCGAATTGAACTCTCAGTTACTGGGGATGATATTCATAATGAAGTTCCAGGTCGCGGCTATGGGTCGTGATGATATCCCTGAGGAAGAGCGTGAAGACTTCGCGCTTTATGTTGATGAGTTTCAGAACTTTGCAACTGACTCGTTTGCTACGATACTTTCTGAAGCCAGAAAGTATCGCTTAAATCTGATTTTAGCCAACCAGTTTATGACTCAGTTAACAGACAATATTCGTGAATCAATCCTGGGTAATATAGGTACAATTATAAGTGGACGTTTGGGCATTACGGATGCGGAGATATTGCAAAAAAAGTTTGCTCCCACTTTTGACGCTGAGGATTTAACTAAACTACCAAACTTCCAGACAATTACATCAGTGATGATTAATGGCGTGCCTTCGGCGGCGTTTAGTATGAACCTCATACCCCCAATGGTAAAACCGAACCCACAACTCCAAGACGCGATTAAAAAGCTTTCTGCTGCCAAGTATGGTAGACCAAGGGCAATAGTCGAGAAAGAGATATTTGCTCGTCTTGAGGCCGGTGACGTGGCTAGAAAAGCTAAACTTGAGGCTATAAGTAGAATACAACCCAACCAACCGTCTGGTCGACTTGCTTCATCTTCCAACCCAAGCGTCGGTGCGTCAAGCTCTACAGGCTCATCGTTCATGGACGAGTGGCTTGCGAAACGAGAGCAAATCGCGAGAAACTCCAAAAATACTCCTAAGACGGAATTAACGACTAATAACAACGCCGAAATTATCTCGTCAGTAATGCCAAAGCAAAAAGAAGAGTTATTGACAAATAAAACTCCAGATTCAGATGATGGCGTTATTATCAAGCTGCGGTAGTAGGGGGTCGAGGGTTTAAGACTTATTACCCGTTATGAGTATTTTTATATAGTCGTACGTAACACCGATTGCCCAACCTAAAATAAAAGCCCCAATAGTCTCGAATCCCGACAATGAGTATCCATTCGTTTTTGCAACCGTATAGGTTAATAGTGTCAAGATAAATGCGACGAAAGCACCCGAGAAAATTGCATTAGGCCTTGCCACCGTGTTTCCTATAAGATCACTAGCCTTTTCGACAACATCATTATGAATTATCCTACTAAACATTCTGCTACTCACTGGTAGCTCTTTTTGTAGATTCCCCATAGTTTGTTTGAAGCTCTTGTCCCGCTCTTTTTTATTGATGGTGCCGCGTCTTGTTGGTGTTTGGTGTCCTTTTTCTTTTTCGACGCCTTTCGATTCAACGGCAACCGCAGTCTCCAGCGCTTCTAATCGTGCTTTTTCAGCGCGGGCTTCTATGTCGCGTGGCGACAACTCCACGGTAGACTCAGTCGTATTTGCTAGTTTCTCATTTTTCTCATAAAGTGATTTTTCGGTTTCAACGTTTTTTTCTTGGCTTGTGTTTAGTTGTTCTTGATTACTTGCCATATATTCGCTCCTTAAGGACTTCTATAAAGTTCCCGTGCTTACGTCTTTTCTTATTAATTGGACCTCACGTTTAACTTGACGAGTTCGCACATAGAAATAGGTGGCAACCGCAAAGACCAGCCCGGAGAAAATGATATTTTCACTCGGACCCGTGTGTGGGAGTTCCTTTGCGACGCTTTCTACGATTTTTGGTGCAGGACAGTCAACGTTTATATTAACCGAATTACCAAAAACATTTGACATTATACAATCATAAGAAGTTGGATCTGTTGCTCCACTTGCCGTTGCAGGAATCTGGTCGAACACCTTAACGACGAATGTTCTAGTTTGTTCGTCGTTTGGATTCAGTGTTACGTTAGACCAGGAGAGTATTTTCGTCGAGTTATCAAACGAACCGCCGCCACTGTCAATTAATGTCGAGTATTGCAGGACATCCTCTAGGTTGTCGTCGAGTTTAATTGTTGTTAAGTTTTGTCCGGTATTTTTTACGGTAATCGTGTAGCTGATTTGGTCGCCGGGTTGAGCCGTAACAGTAGTTGCATCGACGAAACCTTGCGAGGTGTTAGTTGCGGTTTTTGATTCTATGATGTTTGGGGTACAGGATTCGTCACCTATCCACAGTGATTCGTTACCCGGGCATGGTTTACAGTTGTCGTCACTTGCTAATATTGTAGGGTTGAGAGAGCAAGTTTTAGGTGTTGGTGGCTGGCTTACTGTGATATTTACTTTACAGGCATTACTAGTAGCTGTTTTCTGCACCCCATTAACATTGAAGTCTACATTTAGGGTTGCGGTGTACTTTGCATCTTTATTTATATAAATATGACTAGTAGTCGCTTGGTTTGTAACGGTCTTTTTCGTGTTATCACCAAAACCGAAAATGTAATCTTTAATAGTGGCTCCATTTTTCGCTGTTGCTCTGCCGCTGAATTGATACACATTTCCACCAATTAGCTTTGCAGAAAGATCGTCACACGAATAGCTTGCTTGTGGTGGGGTAGGTGTTCTCGTGGTTACCAAATTACCACAAGACTGCATAATCGCAAACCAGCCCATTTTCGCTGATTCTCCAACCCATCCTGATACCTGCATGCTTGAGTTACCCCATAATTTTAGGGGTCTGGAATAAACAGTCGTAACCCTAATACCGTTTGCGTCTGTAATATCATATTGTCTCTCGCCCTGTGTGTAACTAAATCGTGATGCCATGCCCCAAGACAGTTTATCGCCCGCCGTAAATGTCGTATGACTCGTCATTGCGATTTCATGTCTTGTAATCCCTATGTAGTTCATAATGTCTCTTAGGTGTCTCGTATTTGCGTCGTACGCACTAAGATATTCGCTTAACGAAGAAATACCACCAGTAACCATGTCGGTGTCGCTGGAAGCGTTTGCCGATTCCGAAGGCAGAAAGATCGCAAATGACTGTACGATCAAAGTTAGGACTAGGAATATCATCCCGAGCCGTCTCGTGGCCTCTTCCTTTTTTAGTCTCTTTGCGTAGAACCCGAGTTGACCCACGAGTGCCGGGCTGAAGGGCAAATTTGACACTATTTTTTTAAACATAATTTTTTGTTTAATTTAACCTCTTGTGCTACACTTTAGCATAACAAATATGTTCAGCGCAATAGCTTGAGTGAACACAAATTATTCGCTATAATGGGGATATTGCAAATAGCTAGATAAGTCCACAACGGATGAGGGAGTTGGTAGTGGTTAAACAAAAAACTGATAATTCTTATGATGGGTCACAAATTCAGGTGCTCGAGGGGCTTGATCCGGTTCGAAAACGACCGGGAATGTATATAGGGAGTACGGGCTACGAAGGTATTCATCACTTAATCAAAGAAATTGCGGATAATTCAGTCGACGAGGCTATTGCCGGATATGCTACGAAAATACTCATTACACTCTTAAAAGATGGTGGCGCACGGATTGTAGATGATGGGCGAGGCATACCGGTTGATAAACACCCAAAAACTGGAAAAAGTACCCTCGAGACCGCTTTAACAATTCTTCACGCTGGTGGAAAGTTTGGAGGGGGTGGTTATAAAGTATCATCTGGTCTCCATGGAGTTGGTTCAAGTGTCGTAAATGCACTTTCAACCAGGTTAATAGCGGAAGTTTCGAGAGACGGCCAACTGTACCGCATGGAGTTTGAAAAAGGGGTCATAAAAGGTCAGCTTCAAAAACTTGGAAAGACCAGTCGGGTTCAGGGAACATCGATTACGTTTTATCCGGACCCTACAATATTTAAAGAATCAGTAGAGTTTGACTACAAATGGGTAGTAAACTACCTGAGACATCAGGCATATTTAACAAAAGGGGTGTATGTAGCCGTTAAGGATGAGCGTACCAACGAACGTCAGGCGTTTTATTTTGACGGCGGTATCCAGAGTTATGTTAAACACTTAAATATTGGCAAGGATGTATTATCTCCGAATATATTTTACGTTGAAAAGCTCGTTGAAGATTCTATGGTAGAGGTGGCTGTTCAGTACAATGATACGTTCGTAGAGATTGTTAAACCTTTTGCTAATAATGTTATGACGGTCGATGGCGGAACGCATCTGGTGGGCTTTAGAACGGCCTTAACGCGCACGATAAACGACTATGCACGCAAAAGCGGACTATTGAAAGAAAAAGAAGACAACTTAACCGGGGATGATATACGAGAGGGACTAACTGCAGTTATTTTGGTGAAATTACCAGATCCACAATTTGAAGGCCAAACAAAAAATAAACTCGGCAACCCTGAGGTGCGCAGATACGTTGATCAGGTAATGAATGAATACTTTTCATATTACCTAGACGAGAATCCAGGTGTCGCTAAGGGTATAGTCGGCAAGGCGCTGCTCGCCGCAAGGGCACGAAAAGCCGCCAGAGCAGCCAGGGATAATGTTATCCGAAAGGGGGCACTCGACGGGTTAAGCTTACCGGGCAAATTGTCGGACTGTTCAAGTAAGAGCCCGGCTGAATCCGAGCTATATATAGTCGAAGGTGATTCGGCTGGTGGTTCAGCTAAATCTGGACGCGACAGTAAAACTCAGGCAATTCTGCCGCTACGAGGTAAGGTGTTGAACGTTGAACGTGCAAGACTGGATAGGATGCTTGGTAATAATGAAATAGTCAGTCTGATAAAGGCGATGGGAGTAGGGATTGGTGATCAGTTTGAGATTTCAGGTCTTCGTTATCATCGAATCATCATTATGACAGATGCTGATGTTGACGGGAGCCACATCGCGACACTTCTATTGACATTTTTCTTCAGGTATATGAAAGAAGTAATCGATGGCGGCCATATTTATCTTGCAAAACCACCTCTCTATAGCGTAAACCATGGAAAGAGGAAACAATATGCATATGGTGAGGATGAACGGGATAGTATTCTAAATCAAATAATCAACGAAAAACAAGAACGCGGAACGACGGTAGTTGAATCTGATGATAAACTAAAACAAGCCGGAGTGACAGTCTCGCGCTTTAAGGGTTTGGGTGAAATGGACGCGGAGCAATTGTGGGACACCACTATGAACCCAGAAAATAGAGTTTTGATTCAGGTAAAAGTAGAGGATGCGGAAAATGCTGATGCAATATTTACAAAATTGATGGGCGACCAGGTTGATTTAAGAAAAAGTTTTATACAAAGTCGAGCTAAATCGCTAAACATTGAGGAGTTGGATGTATAGATATGCAAGATGAAAATAATACACAAGAAGAAATCGAAGTTGTCGAAAAAGCAACGCAAACTCACTCACGTGTTGTAGAAAATTTAACAGTAGAAGATGTAATGGAGGATAACTTCCTTCGTTATTCAATGAGCGTAATTATTGATCGGGCGTTGCCGGATGTTCGTGACGGTTTAAAGCCAGTACATAGGCGGATTCTATTCACTATGAACCGAGATGGGCTCAGAGCGGGGGCTAAACATCGAAAAAGTGCTACTGTCGTCGGAGCTGTTATGGGAGATTTTCACCCACACGGTGACAGCGCGATTTATGATTCAATGGTACGTCTTGCACAAAGCTGGTCACTCAGGTATCCATTGATTGATGGGCAGGGTAATTTTGGCTCAATGGACGGCGACCCTCCGGCAGCAATGCGATACACTGAAGCGCGTATGACGCGTCCGGCAGACGAACTTTTGGTTGATATAGATAAAGAAACTATAGATTTTCGCGATAATTACGATGGTCGACTCCAGGAGCCTGTAGTTTTGCCGGCTAAATTACCGAATTTACTTCTTAATGGCCAAATTGGTATAGCCGTTGGAATGGCGACAAATATTCCACCCCACAATCTCAGTGAACTAGTTGATGCTTCGATATTTCTTATCGACAACCCGGAAACTGCAACGACCGATGAACTGTTAAAGTACGTAAAAGGCCCCGATTTTCCAACAGGAGCGATTGTTTACGGCGGTTCGCCAATGAAACAAGCGTACCAAACCGGAAGAGGAAGTGTTGTAATTAGAGCAGTCGCAACTATTGAAGAGAATAAGAGAGGGCGGCACCAAATAATCGTTACGGAAATTCCTTATGCTGTAAATAAAGCTACGCTTATAGAGAAAATTGCTGAATTGGTTAAGGACAAAAAAATCATATCAATAAGCGATTTGCGCGACGAGAGCGCGCGAGGCTCGGTACGAATTGTTATTGAGCTAAAAAAAGATGCGTATCCTAAAAAAGTCCTAAATCAGTTATATAAATATACCGCACTTCAAACTAGCTTTCACTTTAACATGTTGGCGTTGATAGATGGCATTCAACCGCGTATTTT
Organism: uncultured Saccharimonas sp. (SeqCode); assembly: GCA_964593165.1. Taxonomy (GTDB): domain Bacteria; phylum Patescibacteriota; class Saccharimonadia; order Saccharimonadales; family Saccharimonadaceae; genus UBA1547. The sequence continues at coordinate 14,030 of CAZQGW010000011.1, forward strand.
GGGTCTTCATGAAATTTTGGATGAATTTATTAAACATCGCCAGGTTGTCGTTCGTCGCCGAACAGAGTTTGAGCTTAGAAAAGCCAAAGAGAGGGCACACATTCTTGAAGGTTATAAAATCGCTTTAGACCACATAGATGAAGTTATAAAAACAATTCGAGCAAGCAGGACAACTGATGACGCTGAAGCCGCCCTAATTGAGAAGTTCAAACTTTCAGTGATTCAAGCTAAGGCAATTCTTGCAATGCAGCTTCGAAGACTAACCGGGCTGGAGCGTGAAGCGATAGAGAACGAGTTAAAGGAACTATTTGAATTAATCTCGAAACTTGAATCAATCCTTGAGGATGAACACGAGATTCTAAATATTATAAAACAAGAGCTCCTAGATATGAAAGAAAAATACGGCGACAAACGGCGCAGCCAAATGATAAATCACGAACTTGGAAAATTCAGTGATGAAGAGTTAATACCAGAAGAAGAAAGTGTGATATTGCTGACGGCTGAGAATTATATAAAACGAACGCTAGTTAGTGAATATCGTCGCCAAAATAGGGGTGGTAAAGGTAAGAGAGGAATGACGATTAAGACCGAGGACATTATTGATCAACTCGTGCCTGCAAATACACACGACTTTTTGTTGTTCTTTACAAATCGCGGTCGAATATTCAGATTAAAGGCGTATGAAGTGCCGGCTGCCAGCTTGGCTACTCGCGGAGTTGCGGCGGTAAATCTACTCCAACTACAACCGGAAGAGAAGATCACTTCAATCATAAGTCACGCAAAGGGCGCAAGTGACGAAGGTTACTTGTTTATGACTACAACAAAGGGAACCATAAAGAAGACTCCATTAAAAGATTATGCGAATATTCGAACAAATGGCTTGATTGCCATTAAGTTGGATGAGGGTGACGAATTGAAATGGATTAAGAAGACAAGTGGTGATACTGATGTTATTATATCAACATCCGCCGGACAGACGATACGATTTAATGAAAAGGATGCACGTCCGATGGGTCGATCCGCCAGAGGTGTTAGGGGCGTAAGATTGCGACCGAACGACCAAGTTGTTGGCATGGATATCGTTGACGACGACAGAAAACTTCTTGTTATTAGCGAAAACGGTTTTGGTAAAGCAACAAAGGTGTCGAATTTCCCATCACACAAACGTGGGGGTGTTGGGATAAAAGCTGCTGTTGTAACTGCAAAAACTGGACCAATAATAGCAGTTCACACCCTCGAACCGAACGCATCCGAAGTGTTATTGATTTCCACGGGCGGTCAAGCTATCCGAGTTGGGTTGAAGGATATCCCAACACTAGGCAGGACGACCCAGGGGGTAAGGATTATGAGAATGGGTGAGGGTGATAAGGTAGCGTCATTAGGTCTAATGCCCGAACAAGAAAATGACAAAGAAACTGCGGAGGCAATATAGCCATGAGCTTAATTCAAATATCTCCATATTTAATAACAATCTTTTTCGCTTGGTTTCTGGCTCACATAATCAAGTTTGTAATTAGTTCTATCAATAAAGAAAAACGTTCAATAAGGGCTCATTTGTTTATTTCCGGAGGAATGCCGAGTGCGCATAGCGCAGCTGTTACCGCTATGGTTGTGATAATTGGCCTAAAGGATGGAATTGGGTCTGGTTTGTTTGGATTAGCGTTGTTGTTCGCAGTAATAGTGATGTACGATGCCGTTAAAGTCAGAAGGTCCTCTGGCGAACAGGGTGCGGCTATTAATAAGCTTATTAAAGAAACAAAAAGTAAAATACAACTACCGAGAGTGGCAAAGGGCCACACACCTACCGAAGTTGCGCTTGGCGCTTTGCTGGGTGCGGTAATTGGGATTGTTGTATATTTAGCAACTATATGAATGTAAATATTCCCCTTGACTGATGCATAACTAATGAGGTATGATTGGTAACAATCTGGTCGCGCTATTTTAGTGCTAATCAACGTGGAGTTGTAACAGATTAAAAGTCCTTTGACAATTTGGTTGTGCAAATCATCGTCAGTTTATATTGAGTTATGGATTACATCGATTTATCGATGATAATCATTTTATGGAGAGTTTGATCCTGGCTCAGGATGAATGCTGGCGGCGTGCCTAATACATGCAAGTCGAGCGGCAGCGCGGTCTTCGGACTGGCGGCGAGCGGCGGACGGCTGAGTAACGCGTGGGAACGTACCCCAAAGTGAGGAATAACCGCCCGAAAGGGTGGCTAATGCCGCATAAGGTCTTCGGATTAAAGGATTTATCCGCTTTGGGAATGGCCTGCGTACGATTAGATTGTTGGTGAGGTAAAGGCTCACCAAGTCGACGATCGTTAACTGGTCTGAGAGGATGATCAGTCAGACTGGAACTGAGACACGGTCCAGACTCCTACGGGAGGTAGCAGTAAGGAATCTTCCACAATGGGCGAAAGC
>CAZQGW010000012.1:0-16277 GCA_964593165.1 uncultured Saccharimonas sp. (SeqCode)
GTGGGGCGCTTTTATTACGGGAAAATACAAATATCTACCAACTGATAGATATTTTTGTTATGGTACTGGGGGCAAGATTCGAACTTGCGAAGGCATAAGCCGACAGATTTACAGTCTGTTGTGTTTGACCGCTTCACTACCCCAGCAATTTGGAGCCGCCTTTCGGACTCGAACCGAAGACCTGCTGTTTACAAAACAGCTGCTCTAGCCAACTGAGCTAAGGCGGCGTGTAGTAAAGTACTCAACTATCTTATCTGATAAACAGTACATTTTCAATACTTGCCAACTTGCATTGAAGATAGGGTAATTACACGGTATAATTGTTGCAATATGCCGTGATAGCTCAGTTGGTAGAGCGCATCCATGGTAAGGATGAGGTCTGGGGTTCAAATCCCCATCACGGCTCCATATTGAATCACACAAGTGGCACAAAGATAAATCCCGGATGTACGATCGTTTCACGCTCGCCATCCGGTTTTTTTGTTATCTCCAGAATGTCATTTTTAACTGGTATGACCATTTTACCGCCAGTGGTCAGTTGATCTACTAGTACGTCAGGCACGTTGTCGGCAGAAGCGCTGACCAGAATCCGATTATATGGTGATTTTTCAGGTAGCCCGTAAACGTTATCATGAGCTTTATAGAATTTAACATTTTTTATCCTATATTTTCTACAATTAGTCTTTCCAAATTTTAATAGTTCCGGCACTTTTTCAACTGCATAAACCATGCCTCTATGTCCAACGATATTTGAAAGTAATGCAGTAGTCCAACCAGAACCTGAGCCAACGTCAAGAACTATGTCGCCAACACGGACATCTAACCATTCCAACATTCGATTGACCGTATACGGTTGGCTGATCGTCTGTCCGTAACCAATAGGTAGCGGGACGTCTAAATATGCCTGATCCTCCAGTTCTTCGGGAACAAAGTCAGACCGATTGATTTCATTAAATGCGTTACTTATCGTACCCATACTTCTATTATATAATCTTCAACACAGCTTTTTGATATACTATACCTATGGCAACATTTAGTTTTGATATAGTGTCGGAATACGACAAAGCCGAAATGAACAACGTTTTCGCTTTGACGCAAAAAGAAATTAATAATCGTTACGATTTTAAAGGGACCCCGGCGGAGATCGATTGGCTTGGAGATAAGACCGGTTTTAAAGTCATCGGCTCGAACGAATGGCAAATCGATAGCATCATCGATATTATCCGCAAAAAACTGGCTCAGCGTGAACAAAGTAGTAAGGTCTTGGATCTATCCAAAGCTGTTGCAACCAGCAACCTAAAGGCCACCAAAGAAATTCCATTCGTTGCCGGATTAGATCAAGACAAAGCTAAATCAATAACCAAACTGATTCGTGAAGAATTCCCTAAAATCAAGCCACAGATACAGGGCGAATCCGTCCGCGTAGTCAGTAACAGTAAAGACGACTTGCAATCAGTTATGCAACTCATTCGCGAGAAGGATTTCGAATTTCCAATCTCATTTACAAATTATCGCTAGTATTACTTGATGTATTCGGTGTTTTTTGCTATAATTTACCTCTAATAGGCAATACAAATTTGTAAGGAATACCATGGCAAAGAGCAATACGAAGCGAAAATTAGTTGGTTTAGTGAGCGAAGCAAGCGGACATCGCACTTATTACACGACCAAAAACACCCAGAATACGACCGAGAAAATCTCACTTAAAAAATATGACCCAATCGTAAGGGCTCACGCTCTTTATACTGAAACCAAGAAGAGTCTTGGTCGAAATGAAGTTAAGCAGAAAAAACACTAAGCAATTAGTTATTTGTTATTGAATCAATCTGAACGGCCAGCCAATGGCCGTTTTTCAGCATTTTATCTAGAAGCGCGGAATTTACTTTTTCAAATGTCGAGTAGATATATAGGACATTGTCATGTTGTTCAACCGATAGCGGCCAAAAATGGGCAGCGACTACCTTTGCAATATCGGCGGATATTATGTCGAGGACTTCTATAGTTTTAGCTGGTCTGGCAAATATTGAAAAACGCGTAGTGAAATCGTCGCCATAATCGACGAACTCGCTTAAATCTATTTCCTTCATATTCGGAAACGTCGAAAACAATGAATGGAACGGCCGTATGTCGTGATTATTGGTTCCGATGAAGAAATGTGGTACAGCGGTTTCATTATGTAACTCGAAAGCAAAGATAATCCAATTATTTAAAATTTCCGTACCGTCCGGTTCAACCGAATAATCTTTTCTATCAACGACCGACAAACTATAACCTTCAAACGTACCGACGCAGTAGCTACTATCCATATGCGTCGATGAAACTGTTAGTCCGCGAATGATTTTATGTTCATCCAGATGCTGATTGACAGATCCAAAATAAACAAGACCTATTTTTTTAGCAAAACTTGAGATTGTTTTACTATTAGCCCTGGTCTTTTGCATATGAGTTAGCAAAACAAGCTGTTTTTTAATCGGCTTTAACAATTTTGTGCTCATCTTACTTCTTTTCTTTGGCAATAAGATCTAGTAGGGTTGAAGCGTATTCGGCGTGAGACCATGTTAGTGGAGCTGGGGATACGATTTCATTCGTGACAGGGTCCAATTGTTCGCCCATGACACCCGTGCTCATAGCGTGCCCTTTAGCCCAATTCAATATTTTTTCAGCCTTATCGATTTCATTATTGTCGATATAGTATTGAGCTAGCCAATATGACGTGACGAACCATAAGTTACCAGGTATTCCCGGACTTATTCTGCGATATGGATCGTCTTCAGACCTTGGCAAACCTTCTGCGCCCTTATCGATACCAAACATTGTCTCCAATGTCTTTACTGATGACAATATTTCTTCGCTGTCAGCCGAAAACAGGCCGTAAATATAAGATCCAAACACACTAGAGCAATCAACGACTCCGTCATAGATAATTTGTTCATCTTTGACGTTTATGCCCCTATAAAAAACATTTCGTTTTTCGTTATAAAGATGTTTATGGGCCGCCGTTTGGATATCGTCAGCGGCTGATCGCCATTTGACGGCATTATTGGAATCATTAGCGGCCGACGCCAGGTCGGATGCGGCTAGCAGCGCGGCATACGTAACGGCTGTCGTATAAGTACTGGTCATAAAAGTCTGTTCCCATAAATCATAGGTTGGTTTTGGCAAGCCCGTCGTTTCATCGATATAACCGGTTAAGAAATCAGCCATCGGTATAATCATATCTTTATAAAACTCAGTTAGAAGCTTTAGATCCGGATTCACTTGGTAATATTGAGCAAACATAAATAATGGCAAGGCGGTTTCATCTTCCTGGATCGGTGGCGCAATAATACCGTCATGCAGATACGGATGCCAACTACTTCCAAGTGCACCGTCAGCTCTGTATTTGTGCATCATATATCCGTCAGGGTGAAGACCTCGTTTAATAAATTCGAAGAAACGATGAGGTTCGTCAGTATAACCCATACGGATTAACGGCCATAAGGCATAAGCGCCGTCGCGAGGCCAGCAATAACTATATGCGTCTCTGGAGTAGTGAAGCATCGAGGTGTCAGTACTGGCAATGATTGCACCACGCTTATCTATTTGCGATTTTACTACCAAAACACTTTCAAGGAACGTCTTTTGAAAATCCTTGTCTATTCTATCAATAAATGGCATAGCCGGCTTCAGCCACTCATGCCACCATTCGGCGGTTCGCTGCATTAACGCCAAAGCGCCTTCGTGCTGAGCTTGTTTGTGAATATATAGTGCCTCGCGAGTCGATGTACCAGCCGCAATCCAATACTGAACTCGGACTGAACCATGTGCATCAATATTAGTCTTGAATCGAATAGTCGAATCAACTCGTCCATGCTCGACATTATTCATTCCCAGTTCACCGTCAACTGCATCACAATAGGTGCCTTCTTTACCCTCGATTCCAAACAGTCCAACCGTATACTGGTCAAACGGCTTGTTATTGTAACTTCCGGAAATAATAAAAGCTCTGCGACCCCGATAATGAAGGATGGCATTGTTATCGGGCAGATATTGAGCTGTATCGGTGTTACTTAGCGAATCACCAATTGCAAACGCCTGATGCATGAATAATCTAACCTCGCGCGGCTGTTCGAATATGTTAATTATATGAACATTACGGATAAATACGCTGAGTTGAGCATCGACGAAGTCGTCAAACTCTAAAACAATACCCAATCGATTATTCTTAGCTCTAGTATGTCCGATTAAGGCATCATGAGGATAATCGAATTCAAATGTCCATTCGCCAGGCGGGTTTTTCGGATTATCGATCCAACTAAGGTCTCCGTCAATCCAGACACCGACTTTATGACGTAAGTTACCACCTGCAGAATGATTTTCGAAACCTACGTATGGATAGTAAAAGTCGTGTACTGTTCCGAAACCGTTTAAACCTACATGTAATTCGCCGTTGCTAAGTACAATCGGTCTAGCCATTCAGGCCCCCAGTGTGGTGGTGACAATATAATCTCCAACGAAGGTCGCGGATTACATTTATGAAATATAGAAAGGCATCATAGGGTGACTCATACGGGCTGAAATAGGCGTGTACGTCGCCATCATTGAACCATTTGGTGCACATATAGTAAACGTGATCAGACGTTTGCAGTTTGCGCCAATCAGCAATTAACTCCAAGTCATTTGTGCGCATAATATCGTCTTCGAGGGAGTAAATGTACTTTAAGGCTTCTTGCTGCATTCCGTTGCCCAACCAGGCAGTCAAATCCCGCTCGGTATCGGCCCAGGTTACAGTATATGGCATGCTTATCTCACCAACGGGTTCAAAGGCGTCAATCGCCTCAGAAACCGTATAGCAGGTATTAACTGGGTTTTGCAACCATTTGTCGATGAATGCTTCGTAGAAATTAAAGATGCCGGTATCCTCCCATTGGTGCTCACCAAATGTCTCATAATCCATAAACAAATTGACGATTTCTTTGTCAGTTATAGCCGCATTGACCCAGTCGCAGTATGTATCGGCGTTTAGAGGCCAATCAGGCCAGTTCTTATCGCCGAATCGAAAGGCAACATCATCACTTAGTCGGTAGTTTTTCATCAACAACGCGATATTTTCGGTTCCGGTCGGTTTATAGACGTAGTTAGGACTGCGCCATTCTAGAATAGGATCCCAACCCTCGGCCAAGATACCTTTGAACCCATATTCGTCTGCCCATTTCGCCATTGAGTCGTTATATGAAAGCTCAGTGTTTCTAAAAACCTTGGTTTCAACTCCGAATAAATCGCGTATCTTATTGCGGTGGGCTTCAACCTGATGTTCGAATTCAACCATGCTGTAGAAAAAGGCCAGGGAGTGGTAATAGGTTTCTGCCACCACCTCGACTCGACCGGTTGAAATCATCCGCTTAAAGCTTTCCAGAACGTCAGGCGCCCACTTTTCGGCCTGCGCGATAAACACGCCAGTAATACTAAGCGACACCTTAAACTCGGGATGTTGCGCCAACAAACGCTCCAGCAATGCGTTCATCGGGCGATATGATTTATCTGCTACTTTCTTAAACACCTGTTCGTTATTACGTTCACAATTATAATCCGGCTCATCGAAGTAATCGTGCTTGTAAGCTGTGTCGAAGACACTATATTTCCGCACACGATAAGGCTGGTGGGCGTGCAGATAAAGGACGATTCCACGCTTGCTCATGTTATAGCCACCCTTTGCATATCGTTATAAATGTGCATTAACGTCCTAGCGGCATCATGCCAAGATATTCTTGCGTATTCCTTTTTGACATCTTCTTGCAATGAGTTTTTCAGAACATGGGACGTAGCTATTCCAATTAATTGATCAGCCAGAACATCCTCATCCCAAAAATCATACCTAAATACACTGCTAAGAACTTCACCAACACCAGATTGTTTCGTAAGTATCACTGCATTGCCGTGATGTGCTGCCTCTAAAGCCGTTAACCCGAAAGGTTCGCTGACGGAACTCATAACGAAAATATCCACCACACTATAAGCGTCGCGCCACTGTTTTCCTCTTATAAACCCGGTCATGAACACTTTGTCTGAAATGCCAAGGTCGGACGCCAATCTAATCAGTTCATCGCGCTGTTCACCGTCGCCAACCAACAGGAAAACTAGCTTATCGATCTTCGTGCAGGCTTTGGCTGCGGATCGGACAAAATTAACGAGACCCTTTTGAATGGTAAAACGCGTCAGATTCAAGACGATAGTGTAGCCTTCGTTTTTCAGAGCTTCCAGGTACTTATAGGTTGAAAAGTCGTAGACATAGCCGTCGTTCAGGCTGACTATATCTATAGCGTTATGTATCACCTCTATTTTGTCTGCCGGAATACCGTACTTTTCAACAATGATGTTTTTAGTGATATTACTGACAGCAATTATCCTATCAGCCATAATTAGTCCTTGGTATTCAATTTCGTGTATAAGTGGATTTCCCTTATCACTACCTGAACGATCGAATTCGGTAGCATGGACATGAACGATGAGTGGAGCGTTTGTTACCTCTTTGGCGCCCATTCCAGCTTCCATCGTTAACCAATCGTGTGCATGAATTATGTCAGGTTGAGTAATCTTCGCAAGGCGTTTGACGTACTGCACATAACGCTTTTGAACACCACGCATGTCTTTTAGGTCATTAATATCAGCTTTTGACAGAGGCTTATCGAGAACCGTTTTAGTATCATAGGCACCAAGCCCATTTCTTTCTAGTGGAGATAATTTTGTTGCGCAGTGTACGTCCATATAATCTATGCCTTCATGTTCAGCCGTATAGGGGACAACGAAGTCAATTGAAGCACCAGCAACAGCCAAAGCTTTTGACATGTGATAACAAGCTACACCTAGCCCACCGCTGTTATTTGGCCACAGTTCCCACCCTAACATTAGTATTTTCATTTCTGTGTTATTTTGGTTAAGCTAAGTTAACCAGTCGTTCCTTTTTAATTGTTGGCCGTTCTGCGTCAATTATAAAACGACGCTTGTGCTTTTACAACACTATAATTCGATAAAATAGTCTGTTACAATGTAAAAGTTAATATCTTAACACAGGGGCATAGTACAACGGCTAGTATATGGGTCTCCAAAACCTAAGATCGTGGTTCGATTCCTCGTGCCCCTGCCAAGCATAAGAATTATAAAATTATTTATATCTTCTGTGTAATTCTGATATAATTTTTGTATGAGCTTTGAGCATACTGAAACAGACTTACCAGTAGAAAAAGAATACCCTAAACTAGTTAGGGATAGAATCCCCGAAATAATTATAGCTAATGAAGGCATTGTTGTGCCTACTAGAACCTTAACTAACGATAAAGAGTACCTTGCATATTTACTAAGGAAGGTTAGAGAAGAAGCGGAAGAATTGTCTGAAGCAACCACCGATTCAAATATTATCGAGGAAGTCGCCGATGTTTATGAAATCATCGATACCGTCTTGGCCCTAAAAGGTATTGAGCGTAGCATAGTCTTGGCTTCTCAGAAAGATAAAAGAGAAAAACGTGGCGGATTTAGCGAAAGAATCCTAATGCTCGGTAAGTAGTTTGATGAATAAAACGGTAAGTGGTTGCGAATTTTGCAATCCAGCAAGTCTAGAGCAGCAACAACGAATGATAAAATCCGGTAGTTTATTCTTGTCGTTCGTATCCAAGCCTTGGTTCAGAAGTGGGCACTGCCTGGTTGTGCCTAAAAGACATATAACTATGCCCTCCGAACTGACCAAAGAAGAAGGTGCTGAAATAATGGAAGAGCTCGGTCGATTAAGCAAGTTACTTGATCAGGGTTTCGGTAGTGGAATAATACAAAAATATATGCCAAAACAATCCGAAAACGGAGTAAAGATGAACCACCTTCATTTCCATGTGTTTCCTAGACAAGAAAAAGAAAAACACCTATTCCCAACGCCTGACCCAAATCAATTTGAAGGCTTCTACACCCCAACAGACGAAGATATTAAAGAACTAATAAGCAAATTAGTAGCAAAAAGTTAAACCCTTAGTTTCATAATAAGACTGTCTGTAATATCTTCAGCTAATTTACAGAAAGTTGCGAAGCGCGTCCACTAGGGGCTGCCAAGCATAAGCCTTATTGCATATAACGCTTTTATTGTGTCAATTTGCAAGCAAATAAGATAATATTCAGTCATGGACAGTATTTTTATTCGATCTGTTAAATACGTACCTCCGGATAATCCAGATGGGTACCCATTTTTACTACCAGTGGTTAAGGATATCGAGAAAATTCGATTCACAAATCCGGTGACATTCTTAGTGGGTGAAAACGGTACGGGAAAGTCAACACTAATCGAGGCTATCGCCGTAGCGGCTGGTTTTAACGCCGAGGGAGGAACTAAAAACTACAGTTTTACTTCACAGGATACGACGTCTCCGCTTCATGAGCACCTAACGCTAATAAGGGGACATGTCCGCGAAAAACACGGCTACTTTCTACGAGCAGAAAGTTTTTATACAACCGCGAATTATGCTGAGAATGGAACCGTAACGATCGCCGGACCATCACCGCTGTATTTTGGCGGTAAGCGTATGCATGAACAATCCCACGGCGAGGCGTTTGTATCCATCGTTAAAGATTTTAAACCAAGGGGTTTATATATCTTTGATGAACCCGAGTCTGCATTATCACCTAAGAGGCTTTTCGAATTAATGCGATGCATGCATAAATTGGCCGCCCAAGGATCACAATTCATAGTTGCGACGCATTCCCCGATATTGATGGCATACCCTTCGGTTATATATGAAATGTCGGAGAAGGGTATAAGAAAGAAGACATACGACGAACTTGATAACGTTCACGTAATGCGCGATTTTTTGAACCATCCGGACGTATTTTTAAAACATATTCTGGATTAATCTTGCTAATTTAGATAAAAAAGCTTCGAAAATCATCCTCTCGGAACCGCCAAAGGATAACTTCGACTATCATTGTGCTTTTTACTATACGAGCAATATTGTGAGTTTACTAACAGAATGCTACCATTTAATAAAGTATAGTAACAGCAATATATGTCTAGACCCGAATTTGAGTTAGGTTGGTTAGGTGATGGTTCCCGAAACTTGTACCGGGAGGCCTTATCTGACGACGGAGTCTCCTCACTGCTAAGTGAATTGAAAGAGACCGACCGGGAAACGCACGAGCACTGTCTGCGAGTTGCAGGAATGGTTGCCGTCTTCGCCGTCTCGGGCGCGGTTGAATTTAACAAAGAATGGACGACTAATTTAGTTCGGTCAGCTGCACTTCACGATATGGGCAAAATTGACCTGAGCAGGTCTATATTGCATAAAAAAGGCCCGTTAAGTGCTGACGAATGGTCAAACGTTAAGAAGCATCCTGAAAATGGGTACTTTCGTGTAACCAACAAGTTGGATTCATACAGCTCCATTCCTATACTACTGCACCACACCCTGCAAACCGTAGTTTATCCTCCAGTCGAAATGCAGGCTGGTTTGTTGCGCTCAGTTGAGCTACCCGCTTCGGCTCTAGTTAGCGAGGACACTACCATAGCCACAACTCTTATCGCAGTCGCAGATAATCTCGATTCCAGATATCCGGCCAGCGATGAGGGTATCAGATCATATGCCGACGGGCAAAGGGAATATGGCTTAGATGAATTGCCAGCATTAGTCAAAGCAAGTTTCGATGAGGCTAGAACAATCCACCTATTAGGACAGGATAGGCTATTGAACGTTTTATTGACGGTAAGCCAGGATACTTTTTTAAAACAGCAATCATAGCTTTGGTCCAACATCGTCAAAGTGTTATTATTAATTCATGGCTTCCATAGGTGTAGATATCGACGAAGTATTGTCACAAACATTCCAAGCTTTTTTAGATTTTTATAATGCCAAATACGACTCAAACTACTCACTGAGTCAGGTTAATGTGTATTCATTTCAAAAAGTGTTTGGCATTAATGCCGAAGAAGAGAAACGGCTTCATGCGGAATTTTTTACTACCAAATTTTCAACCGACCTGAAGACGGTTCACGGATCGGTCGAAGGTGTTAATGAATTATCAAAAACTCACAAATTATTTGCAATATCATCTAGGCCTAAATGGCAACAACAACAAACAGTAAAGTGGCTGAATTTACACTATGGCAACAACTTTGATCAAATAAAATTAACGGATTCACATTTTGACAAAACAAGCACAAAATCCAGCGTTTGTATTGATTTGAATCTAGACTATTTTATTGAGGACGCCATTATCTACGCAGAGGATTGCGCGGCTGTTTGCAAAAAAGTCTTCCTGCTTAATAGACCATGGAATAACGAAAAAGTCAGTAACAACAATATTATAAGGGTGAGCAGCTGGGCTGAAATCGTTAAAGCGATAAATTCTTAACAATCATACGATTCATAATCTAACATTAATTAAGAATGCTACAATATATCCATATGCAAGGTATATTCGCGGCTGTCTCTGCAGTTTTAATATTAATAGCAGCTCCACCTTATATTATCGATACGGTTAGGGGAAATACAAAGCCAGAGCGAGTCACTTGGCTTATTTTCAGCATCCTGGGAGTAATAGCCTTTATATCCCAACTGCTTATGGGTGCGTCTTGGTCACTCGTCTTTTCGGGTCTTGATACCCTCGCCAGCATCCTGGTACTTTGTCTGTCCGTTAAGTACGGAGTAGGAGGACACACCAAAGTAGATATCATCGCGCTAATCGTTGCCTCAATCGGAGTTTTAATTGCGATATTCGCAAAAGAGCCTATAATCTCACTACTCGGAGTAATCCTCGCTGACTTTTCAGGCGTAGCACTAACACTTAAAAAGACCTACGTTAATCCGGGTAGCGAAACTGCGATTACGTGGATTCTCGTCGGGACCGCATCGCTGTTCGGCGTTCTTTCGGTTGGTAGAATGTCGTTTGGGATTCTACTTTATCCGGTCTACTTAACGGTTGTTAATTTTTCGGTCCCGTTCGTCCAGTTTGTTAGAAGAACTCAACCAAAACCAAAGAGAGTACGCATGTAACTTGCTAAACTGCTGTCGAGAAATAACCAAGCACAGGATATCTTACTGAGTCGAAACTAATTATGTACATGGTATAATGTCCTGGTGAATCTACAAAGAGATTTTGAACGAAGCATTCAATATATCGGAGCAATTCCTGTATTAGTTTTGTTAATCATAATCTTGCAGGAGATAGTTGTAAAGTGGGCTTCCTGGTTGAACTCACTACCAGTTCACTTATTTAACATATTGTTATACGTAGTCGCAATTGCATCAAGTTTGCTATACATTAACCTGTTTGGTCGCATCAAAAAAATGAGAAGGGCGACGAAACCTCTGCCGGCAACAAGTGCACTTCTTACGCTAAATGTGATACTTTTTGTAATCTTCGTTGCAATTTTGGCATTCCAAATTTTTGTAGGAATCGTAACATTACTAACATTCTGAATCATTTAAAATTGAGGTCGAATTATGCCAAGGCGAAATAAAAGGGTTGCACACGAACCATACGAGACGAGTAGGTTTACTTGTGACAAAAGACGATTCAAAAGCGAAGGCGAGGCGCTGAAAGCGGCAGAGCTACAAATGCTCGAGAAGATGATGTTAGAGTTATCAGTTTATAAATGCGATATATGCGGACAATGGCACCTGACTAGAAAAACTGGTTAGCTTATTTTGATTGTTACTTTATGTAAATATTACCAACAAGCGTTATTACGATACAAAGAACTATTAACGACGTCAAAAATATATTTTTTACTTTCTCTGGCATTTTCTGTGAGTTCATAATCTTCAATATATAAAAGACAAATATTAGGTTTTCAATAAACAGCACCCCTGAGAGCGGTAATATACTAACCGTTCCGTGATTGAGGCTTTTGTATAAGTTGTATGTTATCTGAGTAATTGGCAATGAGCATATAGCATACAATATTATAAACGTGAGCTTACTTATTCCGGTATCATCGAGTCTTTTTATAGTTACTAGTAAAACGAAAATTAAGGAAATAATCCATATAGCAAAAAGAAGTATTATACCCGTTAGCTCATTTGTGACGTTTTTAACGTCTACGTTTTGATTTAGAAAATCAGAAAAAAGGATAAACATCACAACGGTCATAGTTAGAAGCACGGCGATTGAGAAGATGTGGAGAAAAGACAACTTCGTCTCAACGTCCATTACCTGAATGGTTTCAGTCAAAGTCTCTTCTTTTCTGTTTTGCATATCCGGATAAAGTTTGGATAAGTCGCTACGATCTTGCATAATTATGATTATAACATCTAACCACTAATGCCTGCTCAACCGAATGTAGGAACAACGTAATTAATCAGACTGGGACACTGTTTTTGTCTTTTTGAATTAGATGCGTAACTATCTCTGAGCAAGTGTTATTGTGCAGAATATGTTATATTCAATTTATGAGAATGAAACGGTGGCATGGAAAAGACAAGCTAATAGTTTTCACTGTGATGTTAACTGTCTATGTTTTGTTTGTGTCACTATTTTTCGCAATTGTATATCTTGGAAAATAAAATATTTTGAATTAAAACAACCAGTCGCCGGCGACTGGTCTTTTTTACGCTACAACTAAATAGAATAATGTTTTTTTATTATCTCACCCTCTTAAGCAACAGCTCGTCTGTTCGAGGCTCGCTGAAATCGTGAAGTCTTTGATCTTTTATGTTCATGTCGATTTGGTTCTTTGCTTGCATAAAGCTTCCTTAACCTTTTGTTTTGTCGTTTAAACTCTCTGCGCATATCATAGATATTTTCGGCCATTTCCATTTCTATTGCGGCTGAAACATCGGACGTAATCCTACTGTCGAACGGCTCAAACGATGTTTCTATGTATTCGTCATAATCCAGTTTTGGGTTTCCTTGTTGATTGTTGTTACTTGCTCCTTGGTCATAACGCACCATAACCACTCCCCCTAACATTATCTACAGTTATTTGTCGGAACGCTTCTAACAATACTCAACCTCCTTTCTCTTACACCCCTCATATCATTCATAGTGTAAGTATAGCCATTGCGAATTTGTTTGTATGTGAGGATTATCACATTTATATACAAAATTATTTCCTACAATTAGTTCAGTGAGACAAACCTAGGGGGTATCTATGGAAGACGAAGAAAACAAAATGGGGCGAAACAAAGTCAAGAGAGGCTATAGTAAGCATCCGATTTGGTGGTGGGTGATTGTATACGTTATCGCGGCAATAGTAGTGTATGGGATTATCTATTTAATTTTCTTTAAGGGAGGAGGTGGTGGCACTAGTACTCCGGGATACTAGCGTAAATCGAAAAGGAGAAATATATGACTAAATACATGATTTTATATAACTCGTCGGAAGATGCTCGGGATTTGATGACAAAATCAAGCCCCAGTGAAATAAAGAAAAGCATGGATGAATGGATAGCCTGGAAGGAAGAGGCTGAGAAAAAGATCAAGTTCGAGTTCGGTCTACCACTAAAAGCGGTGGCCCGAATCTTACCCGATAAGGTCGCAGACATTGACACCCCCGTCGGTGGCTATTCGACAATCGAATCTGAATCACAGGAAGAAGTTACAAACGTGCTTCGCAACCATCCGCTCCTTCAAAGAAAAGGAAGTAGTATTGACGTTCTTGAGATGCTTCCAATAGACAGCATGTAGTTCTCAGCCAGAATCCCGCTAATACTTATGTATTGCTAAAACGATATTTTAGTATTATATTGAAATTAGTACTATTTTATGGTGGGAGAGGGAAAAAGTGTATGAAAGAATTAACTATTAAACGAGTGAGGACGTCTTCGCTTGCAGGTTTTTATGCCGTAGGGTTTGGAATCGTCGGCTTCGTGCTTGGTGCGTTATATGCGATGTCTAGTACGATTCACTTCGGAAGTGACACTCAGAGCGTACTAAAGGGACTGGCGTTCGGTCTAACTGCAGGTTTTCTGGAGCTATTTTTCATTACTATAGTTTATGCTATGGTCGGCGCAATTGTTGGTTTCGTTAACGCCCTGATCTTCAACCTGATTTCGCTGTCATCAGGCGGCATCTCAATTCACGTCAAAGAAGAAAAGTAAATAAGGGTAATTTAAAAAAGAGCTCACATAAATGAGCTCTTTTTTTGCTATACTAATGCTATGCATAAGCGTAAGTCGGTATATCTTGCAATTGTTATAATTGTAATAACTATCGTTTTCGGAACTATTTACGTGATCGGGCAGCAATCTCTACGCATCGGAGCAAATAGTCCCCAAATTCAAATCGCCGAGGACGCCGCGGTCGCATTAAATAACGGCACTAATCCTGTCAGTTTTGCGAATAACAAAGTCGACATGGGGGAAAGTCTATCGCCGTTTATTATTATCTACGACAAGTCCGGAAAGGTCGTCAGCGGCGACGGTTATTTAAATAACAAGATACCTTCGGTTCCATTTGGCGTATTACAAAACTCTGTCGGGAAGGATTATAGTTTTGTGACATGGCAACCACAGTCCAACGTCCGCATTGCGTCCGTTAGTGTCTCGGCAGAGAATTATTTTGTATTCAGCGGCAGATCGCTAAAAGAAGTCGAAAAACAGGAACAGTCTCAGCTGCAATTTGCAGAATTCGGTTGGGCTCTCTCGGTTATTGTCGTAATTTTTGGCGTGATTGTTGACAAGAAAATGCACAAAGAACGAGTTGGGAAGAATAAAGATGATTAAACTTCCTCACATTAGAAGCAGTTCTAATGCAAAGTCTCATCGCTTACGTGCTGCCGTCATGGGAGCCAACGACGGAATATTGTCGGTTTCCGGCTTGGTTGTTGGGGTTGCCAGCGCTAACGGTTCAAAACTAATCGTTTTAACGGCCGGCGCAGCCGGTATTGTTGCGGGGGCCATATCTATGGCAGCTAGTGAATATATATCGGTGAGCGCCGAGCGAGATAACGAAAAGGCTTTGATAGCGAAAGAAAAATTAGAACTCGAACGTAACCCGGAACATGAGCTAAAAGGATTGAGTCATTTATACCAGAATAGGGGAATCGACGTAAAAACCGCACTAATAGTCGCAAAAGAACTGACGAAAAAAGACGCGCTCGCTGCACATTCGGATATTGAACTTTATATTAACCCGAATAATCTGACTAACCCATGGTACGCGGTCAGCGCATCGGCTGTTTCATACGTATCGGGAGCATTAATACCGCTCATTGCTATCCTGTTGCCTTTTGGAAAATATTCTATACCGATTACTTTCGTCGCTGTTATAGTTGCCTTAACCGCTACTGGATACATGAGCTCAAAAATCAGCGGCTCGAGTGCAAAAAATGCCATACGAAGGATTGTCTTAATCGGTGCCGGCGCAATGACAATAACATTCACTATCGGTAAATTGTTTAAGGTTGTCGGCATTTAGTTTTTCGGGTCTTTTACGATCCTGGCCGCGTATGACGCATTAGAAAACTACTAGGTGCTTCAAAATATTTCAAATAACTGCAGCGAGTAGAGTCCCTAGCCATGGTTAAACGACAATAATACAGTATTTCCGTACAGATTGAGCTCTAGGTGAGATAGTTATTGGACAAAGGTGCTATTTAAAGTAGAATGGGGTTAGCATGAGTATTGTTGAGGTTCACGATTTAAAAAAACGTTACGGAGACAAACAGGCCGTAGACGGAGTTAGTTTCAGTATTAAAAAGGGTGAGATATTTGGAATCTTGGGACCAAATGGGGCAGGAAAAACTACTACTTTAGAAATGATGGAAACTTTGCGACCGATTGATAGTGGAACGGTTAGAATTGATGGGATCGATGTAGCCAAAGAACCTTTCACCATAAAACGCCTGATTGGTGTACAACCTCAATCGCCAGCGTTCCAGGATAAAACAAAGCTCACAGAAGTCATCGAGATGTTTGCGGCAGCATACGGCGAAAAAGTTGATGTCATGCATTTTTTGCGCGATGTTGAGCTGGAAGAAAAGGCAAACAGTTACGTAGAGGACCTATCGGGAGGCCAAAAGCAAAGACTCAGTATAACTACTGCGCTAGTACATGGGCCTAAAGTATTCTTTCTGGATGAGCCGACAACCGGACTCGACCCCCAAGCACGCCGAAACCTCTGGGAATTAATCGAGAAAGTCCGACAAAAAGATATAAGCGTCATTATGACTACACACTATATGGACGAAGCCGAAGTGTTATGCGACCGCGTTGCCATCATGGACGATGGCAAGATAATAGCAATAGACACACCGAAGAACCTGATCAAGCAGCTATTATCTCGGGGGTTCAAGAAGCACGAGCACGTCGAACAAGCCAACTTGG
>CAZQGW010000013.1:0-15243 GCA_964593165.1 uncultured Saccharimonas sp. (SeqCode)
AAGTTTTAGCGGTTATATTATTAGGCCTTATGACTATATTCGTCGTAAGGTTGTTTTATTTGCAGATAATTCAACATGGATATTATGTAAACCTGGCAAATCAAGAGCAAGTGAAGCGGTTAGTTATTCCGGCAACTAGGGGTGAAATTTATGCATTATCAGGTCAAACGCCGGTACCACTTGTCATGAACCAAGACATTTATACGGTTTTTGCTGATCCGACGGAAACAACGAATGACAGCGGAATTATTAAGACGATTGAAAAGGTTGCCGGTAATAACGCGCAGCCCGATTTGAAAGCATTGCTTGATAGAAAAGACACTCGTTACCAGGTTCTTGCGACCAAAATTACTCTCCAGCAAGCAAATGCGATTAAAAGCGAAAATTATAACGGTGTCGGGTTTCAAGCGGGAACCGAAAGAGTTTATCCAGAAGGATCTCTTGGCGCACAGGTTTTGGGCTTCGTTGATAACAATGGTGTTGGACAATATGGGGTAGAGGGTGCGATGAATTCACAATTAGCTGGCAAGAATGGATTGTTACAATCTGTAACTGATGTAAATGACATACCTCTGACTATAGGGAGCAACAATATTAATAAGCCAGCAGTGAACGGAGTCAACGAGGTACTAACGATTGATCCGAGCATTCAACTGTACACAGAACAGGCGTTGGCGAATGGTTTGAAGCGTACTGGGGCTACACGCGGGAGTGTAATAGTGATGGATCCTCAAACGGGTAGAGTGTTGGCCATGGCGAACCTTCCATCATATAACCCGGCTAAATATAACGAAGTTCAAAATATAGCGGCATTTGACAATGGAGTTATATCAACCCCTTACGAACCTGGGTCTGATATGAAGACGTTAACAATGGCAACAGGGATTGACAAAGGAGTGGTTAACGCAAACTCGACTTACGATAATACCGACCATATTCAAGTAGACGACATAACGATATCGAATGCAACCCTGGGTCAAACTGGAATCATTACGCTTCAACACGCTATGAACTGGTCTTTGAATACCGGCTTCGTAACTGTCGCTGAAAGATTGGGTGATGGGTCAAACATCAACCTTAAGGCGCGTGATACTATGTACGACTATTTTCATAACAGGTTTCATCTAGGGGAACTAACGGGGATACAGCTACAAGGTGAAGCTGCCGGCACGATCATTCCACCTACAAGTGTTCAAGGTAACGCCGTACGCTACTCGAACATGGCGTTTGGACAGGGTTTGGACGTTACTATGCTGCAAGTTGCATCAGCATTTTGTTCAATCGTTAATGGAGGTAATTACTATAAACCGACCGTATTGGCGGGAACAGTCGATCAGGACGGAAACTATTTTCCAGACAAGATTCAGAGCCCGTCTCATCCAATTAAGCAATCAACAGCAGACCAAGTGCGTGAAATGACCCAAGTCGCCAGGAACACCGTGTATCCCGGTCTGGACAAACCAGGCTATTATGTTGGCGGGAAGACGGGGACGTCTCAGGTAATAGTAAACGGCGCATACGCGAGCGACGAAACGATTGGGACATATTTAGGCTATGGCGGTACCGAAAGTACGTCCAGGTATGTCATAATGGTACAGGTATCCGGTGACCACGAAATAATGGCCGGTAATCTAGATGCGATGCCAATATTCACTGATATATCTAATTGGCTGCTAGGATACTTAAACGTACAACCGAAAGGGTAAATATGCACAGCTATACTTTAGTACAATTAACACACGAGCTTACGGGGACATTCTCACTAAGCGTGGGGGCGTTTGTTGTCGCAATGCTCCTTACCCCTATATATACGTTGTTGGCATACAGGTATAGGTTTTGGAAAAAACAACGCACGAACAGCACAACAGGTGAAAAACTTGAGGTATTCACCAAACTTCATGCAAAGAAATTCAAACGTAATATTCCAACTATGGCTGGTCTGGTGTTTGTAGCCGCAATTGTTGTTGTCACTGCGATTTTTAACATGAACCGTGGACAAACGTGGCTACCAATTGCAGCACTAATTGGAGGTGCATTGGTTGGGCTCTTGGATGATATTATCAATGTTCGCGGACAGGGGACTGGCGTAGCTGGATTACGCTCCAGTATTAAGTTTTTGATGATTATAGCTATCGGATTAGCCCTAGGATGGTTCTTCTATGTAAAATTGGGAGCTGTTTCGATTGACATACCTTTTGCTGGTGAGCTCATGCTTGGATGGTTGATAATCCCGCTGTTCGCCTTTGCTGTTGTTGCAACCAGCAATGCTGTGAATATCAGTGATGGACTAGACGGACTAGCGGGCGGGTTAGTTGCAATCAGCTATGTGGCCTTTGGAATTATTGCCATCTTCCAATCGCAATTATTCTTAGCTGGGTTTTGTTTCACAGTCGTTGGCGCGCTATTAAGTTATCTTTGGTTTAATATTTATCCAGCCAGATTTTTTATGGGTGACGTCGGTAGTTTTGCTCTGGGGACTTCACTTGGTGTCGTAGCCATGCTTACAAACACCCTGTTCTTGTTGCCGATAATCGGTATTGTTTTTGTAGCAGAGGCCGGGTCAAGCCTGATTCAGATCGCCAGTAAACGAATCTTTCATCGAAAGATATTCGTCTCGGCGCCGATTCACCAGCATTTAGAGGCATCTGGCTGGGCGGAGACGAAAGTTACTATGCGTTTTTGGATTATCGCTATCGTCGCAGCTTTCGTTGGTGTACTTCTAGCTATGGCAGGAGGTAGTATTTAAGGTGTCTAGTTATAGACGTCAAGGATACTTTAATTCTCTTTCGAAAGAGGCTCAGTATAGTGATGAAATAATAACCAGGCGGCATCGTCCGGATTATCTAATCGTTCTTTATATGGGGCTGCTAATGATGATTGGGTTGATTATCATGTATGCCATCGGTCCACAGCGCGCTAACGTGCTAAACAACGCCTACGGAGGCAACTACAGCAATACATATTTCTTCGTCAAGCAGGCTATAAGTTTAGCCATTGCGTTGGCAGTGTTCGTAGTAATAGCATATATCCCTCACAAGCTTGTGACTAACAATGCTAGTAAAATATTAATAATTGCATTTGGTTTATGCGCGCTGCTTGCAGTTGCGGGGTGGGCTCATCTTGGAATCGCACAAGAGTCATTAGGAGCAACGCGCTGGTTTAATCTGGGGCCACTTGGCAGCATACAACCGTCTGAGTTTCTTAAATTTGCTATTTTAGTTTTTACAGCTGGATTTCTAGGAAACAAGATTAGACAAGGCAAGGTTAATGACTTACATGAAACGCTTATACCACTCGGTATAATTGTCGCAATCTCAATGTTATTTATTATCGTTATACAAAAAGATCTTGGAACCGGCATATCATTAGTTTGTATAATATCCACAATGCTTTTTGTCGGTGGAATAAATAAGAAATTCGGCGTTGCAATGCTGTTGACTGTGGCTGCGGTGGGATTAATATTAGCTGTTAGCTCGCCAGTTCGTATGGAAAGATTATTAACTTATTTTCAGGGCGATAGCGCCTCGCTAAGTAGTTCGAGCGGCTATCAGGTTGATGATTCGAAAATCGCAATAGGAACAGGTGGAATATTTGGAGTTGGTATAGGCAATAGTGTTCAGGCGACAGGTTATTTGCCGGAGGCGATTAATGACTCAGTTTTTGCTATCATGGGTGAAACCTTCGGATTTGTTGGTTTGGTCGTAATATTATCATTGTTCACTGCCTTGCTGCTGCGGATTTTAAAGGTTATGGACCACTTGGTTGATGTGAGGTTAAAGCTTATTGCCGCAGGTGTTTTTGGATGGCTTGGAGCCCACGTTGTCCTAAATGTTGCGTCAATGATTGGTATTTTTCCGCTAACCGGTATTACACTACCACTTCTAAGTTTTGGCGGAACAAGTATGTTGTTCATGGCTGCGGCTCTTGGTTTAGTTTTTCAATTGTCCCACTATACCGTTCATTCATCAAAAATAAAGGAGGCGCAAAATGAAAATTTTGGCAGTCGGCGGAGGATCGGGCGGACACGTTACGCCGGTCGTAGCAGTTTTACGCGAAATTAGAAAAACACTTCCTCGCTCGGAGATAAGATTTTGGTGCGACAAAAAGTTTGCTAAACAGGCAAGCGAAATTGTCGGACATTTTGACAGCAATATACCGGTCCAAACCATTTTTGCTGGAAAATTAAGACGGTACCACCATTTAACAATTCTTCGGCAACTAGTTTGGCCATCACTAGTCCTTAGGAATATTAGAGATATGTTCTTGGTAGTTGCTGGGTTTCTCCAGAGCTTGTTTAAGCTAATAATTTGGCGCCCTGATGTTATATTCACAAAGGGGGGATACGTTTGCTTGCCGGTTGGGGTTGCAGCATATCTGTTGAACATTCCGATTGTTGTGCACGACTCCGATGCTCATCCGGGCCTTACTAACCGAATTTTAGGTAGGTGGGCTAGGCGAATCGCCACCGGTGCACCTCTTGAAAACTATAATTATCCAGCCGATAAATCGTCCTATGTGGGCATACCCATTGCCGCCGAATATCATAAATTTTCCGAGAAGGAACGAACCCAAGCTAAGAAGAGGTGGGGGATAAATCCAGATAAGCCATTGGTTGTAGTTACCGGCGGCGGTCTTGGCGCAACTCGCATAAATGACGCGATTGCTATCTCTTTAGAGAAGCTATTGAAACTTAGTTCTGTAGTGCTTGTTTCTGGTAATGCACAATATGACGAGCTTAGGTCAATTACGCCGAAAAATGATGAAAACTTTCAACTTTATCCGTTTATTTCCGACGACTTCGTGTCGTTGTTGGGGGCTGCCGATGTGGTTATAGCTCGGGCCGGGGCGACAACAATCATAGAACTCGCATCGCTCGAAAAACCAATAATTTTGATTCCAAACGCTAAGTTGTCAGGTGGCCATCAACTGAAAAATGCTGAAGTGTATAATCAAAAAAAAGCGGCTGTTATTGTTGACGAGGACGAGCTTGTTGCGAATCCAAACCTAGTAGTTACCGCTGTTGAGGATATCTTGTCCAATCCAATAAAATCCAAAAAAATGGCCCAGATATTTTCAACCTTTGCCCGTCCGGGCGCGGCGAAAGATGTTGCCAATATGATAATCTCGAGCGTTAAACAATAAGTTATGGGAAAAGTATTTAAGAGAAAACGATCTGACTTACCGAGGCGGAGAACACTCCAGCCGGTAGAAAACACATCGATGACTAGTCAGCATGTTTTTAAACGGAATCGTACTCTAGCGGGGACATCCATAAACCGATTCGATGAACTGAATTCAGGCGATGATCAAAAATCTACCAGGTCGCACGTTCATAGCCTATCAATAAGGCGGCGCAAGATCGTAGCCGTCCTCGTAATAGTAATACTAGCCGCAGTCCCGATATGGCTCTTGATTAGTAATTTTACAGCGAGCGTTAGCGTCGACTTTACTAACACCGGGATATCGACATCGATTAATAAACAAACCTATGAAAAGGCGATTCAGGATTATTTAGATGATAATCCAATCAGTCGTTTAAATTTTTTCCTAAGTCAGTCGAGTCTTTCGAATTATGTGTCCGTCAAACTGCCGGAGGTGTCGGCCGTAAGTCAGGGTAATATGACAGGCATTGGAGCTACTGATTTTGCCGTAACCCTACGAACCCCAGTGGCTAGTTGGCAAATTGGTGACAAGCAGTACTACGTTGATTCTAGCGGTATACCATTTGACACAAGCTATTTTAATTTACCACTAGTCGAGATTATCGATAACAGTGGCGTATCATATAAAATAGGTACTACGGCGATTGCCAGTAACCGTTTTTTGAGCTTCGTAGGGCAAGTAGTATCAAGCGCTAAGGTGAGCGGGTACGTGGTTACTCAGGCGTCGTTGCCACCCGACACAACCCGGGAGTTAGAGATTAGGCTCCAGGGTGTCAGCTATTACGTAACAATGTCCATAGATCGTCCAGCAGGGGAGCAGGTTCAGGATATGGTGAACGCAATGGGCTATTTTGCAACAAATAAACAAACTCCGAAATATATCGACGTGCGAGTAAGCGGGAAAGCCTTCTACGAATTAAACTAGTAATGTTAACCCCCCTATCTAAGTGTTCCATATTTGTTCCAGTCTTTATATTTATTCGTGCGAATAATAAAAAACATATTTTAATATCGTATTAACAAAAAAGCAAATATTCAAGTTAGGTGATGAAAGAGGAGTGGTCGGTTTTTATATAATATGCCTGTGGAAAAGCAAATATGTGAGATTTAGACGCGGGCTAACTCGCGCCATAATGAATCCCAAGGTCACAATCAGTAGATACGTATATGCAATAAAGAAACACGCGAAAACAAAGTGACATAAACTGACATTAACGACCAGGATAGTAACGTACCCCCTGTCTTCTGGGTATATGTCACTTATTTACATCATATTAGATGCGTTGTTAATCACAGTACTAACATATAAACTATGTCGTAAAAGGTATATTGTGCGACGTTAAGCATATATACAAAACAGGATTCAGCATACGTCTATTCTTGTTGAATATTCTCGGATATTTTACTTATTCCCCGTTCAGCTATACTACGTTCGTGTGTTCATTGTTTCTCGTTCTTTCTATTGTCTATTTTCATGACGTTGAAAAATATTTGTTATTTTATTGGAATGTCCACAGCTACATCACGTAATATGCTTGAGTCGGTTTCTATGACTCATTTATCTAATGTTCCATATTTGTTCTAGGTATTTTATGTATGAATTTTGGCTTCCAACATTAAAGTAGTTGAGTTACCTAAAAACATTCGTCTTAATGCCGCCGTATTTTAAGTTGTCTTATTAAGGTCAACAAATTCTTATTAATGCTTAATTTGGAGTGCGCTTTCGGGTTCTGTTGATTGAGTAGTCTGATTTTTTTTCTTCCTTGATCGAACACGTTTTCGTTTTGGTTTTATCTCCACCTCTGATACGACAGATTGGTTTGTTGTTGCCTGCCCCGTTGTAGTCCTAGTGTCATCGAAAACAGGTTTGATCCCTACTGGCCACTTAATGTTATGTGTCTGTGTGGCCGCGCTAGGAGGCTTTTGTAGGTTACTTACTGGCCTAATTGCATCTGATATCTCGTTTTCCACATCTACGCGACTACGGCTATAGAGACGACGAGTGTTTTCAACGATACGTCCAGTGTTATCTGTCTGAGGAATCGGCAGCGTCAGTGTTCTAGCGTTGAATGCCGGGGCTTTTTCGCCGTTTATTACCATATTAATTACAAAGTTCCTATTATGCATCTGTAACAAATCAGTTGGTTCGAATTGCGGCTCGAATTGTTTAGCTAGAATTGGCGCGTCGTCAGCAGACACCCTGAAGGAAATCATTGTTCCAACGTTTCCAAAAACCGCATCGCGCACATTTTCGCCCATTTGGCTGATATACTGGTTTGCCACCGTTAAATTAAGTCCATATTTACGAGCTTCGGACAAAATCGTGGCAAACGAGTCGGTTGCAAAGTTTTGAAATTCATCGACATACAAATAAAAAGGTCGTCTATCTTCTATTCGCTCGATATCGCTTCGACTCATTGAGGCCAGTTGAATTTTCGTTACTATAAACGCTCCAAGGATTGAAGCATTGTCCTCACCTATCAAACCCTTAGACAAGTTAACAATTAATATCTTGCCTTCGTCCATTATCGAGCGAACATCAAAAGTCGACTTTGGTTGTCCGATAATATTTCGAATGATTGGATTAGCTGTAAATGCGCCGACTTTATTCAATACTGGCGAGATAGCTTCGGCTACGAATTTATCATTCCAGCTAGCAAACTCGACTTTCCAGAAGTTTGACACGACAGCGTCTTCACAGTAAGTCAGGGTGTTTTCACGGAATTTCTTATCTGTTAGCATTCTAGTTATATCAAGCATTGTTGTTTCGGGTCGGTCCAGTAGTGCAAGAATCGTATATCGCAGAATATATTCGAGTCGTGGCCCCCAAGATTCGCCGAACATGCGCTTTAGCACGCCGATAACCTCTGAGCTAATGTTGGTTTTCTGGTTAGGGTCCGTTACTTCGAGAGGATTAAAGCCTAATGGGAAACCCGTATCTGCCGGATTGAAATATACAACGTCTTCTAGACGGCTACCGGGTATGAACCTCATATTATCAACAGCAAAATCACCGTGCGGATCAATAATTGCATATCCATGACCGTGGAAAATATCGCTCAATGCTAGTAGCGCCAAAGTACCGGTTTTACCCGATCCGGTTTGACCAATTATATAAACATGCCTAGATCGGTCCGATCTTAACATACCGAACTGGTGATTTACGCCACGGAAATTCGTCATCCCAAAAGCGCTGATATTTTCGTCAATCGCGCTACTGCCGGTAATAATCGGTAGTTTTGATGGTGGTTCTGCAGTCTTGCTACTTGCCCAGACTACATTCGGCGTTTCAACGTTTGTGTGTGGTAAATGAAACACACTGGCTAGTTCTTCGATATTCAGTATAAAGCCAAGTTCTCTGAACTCTCTATTGCGATATTTAGTCAGCTCATCATGATTAAAGCTGGCGTTCGACATCTTGAAGCCGTTCAGATTTGTACTATTAAACTGCTTAAACGTCCCCACGATTGCCTGCATGCGCAGATGGGCATTTGCAGTGCTATCCCCCAAGTAAACTAGACGTATTTTAACTTGATAGCCAAGCTTCGTTGCCTTTTTTTCAGCTTCGGATATT
Source organism: uncultured Saccharimonas sp. (SeqCode) (assembly GCA_964593165.1). GTDB lineage: Bacteria > Patescibacteriota > Saccharimonadia > Saccharimonadales > Saccharimonadaceae > UBA1547. The sequence goes on from CAZQGW010000013.1 coordinate 8,737, forward strand.
CGGGTTTTATCCCTCTCGGATAGCTCAGTTTTTACTGTTTCACTACCCTTCCCTGCCTCAGGTGGCTTCCATAAAGCCTCTAATAGGCTGGTTAGCCAGGAAAGTCCACTACCATCTCCAAATAGCGCGGTTCCACCCTTCTTAACACTTTTAATCCATCGGTCCGAAGTTTTATGCCAATCGTCTTCAATAGGCCTAACTAGGATTTGTATCCAAACCTCTTCTCCGGTCGACTCCAGTTTTGCTAGTGCACCAGTTATGCCAGCCAGTGGGTCGACCTCGAAGTTTTGGAATGTTTTAATTGGTAACACGTCATCTTCAATTAGGGTAGCTTCGGATGTGTATATTACGCTGTGTTTGCTCTCGTGCTGAACGTAGTCTTCGTCGGCTTGGCGGATTTGGACGCTGGGATACTGTGAATAAATTTGTCCTTCAACAAAACTTCGAAGTGTTCTAGGTACCCAAGCATAAAAACGAATCTGTCCGTCGATTGAAGCCACCTCAAAACTAAGGTGTTCTTGAACGCCTCTGTTAATTCTCAACTCCTCTTTGTCTCGTAAGATACCGTGCAAACTAGCAAAAAGCTGCTCGGCTGCGAGCTCTGACTTGTCGTTTGCCTTTGGTATTTCTAGAACTAATAGATCGCTTTCAACGTCGGCAATTTCTTCTTCGGTTTTGCGATAATTCCGCCATGTCAAATATATAAGAACTAATACGATTGGGATCCAAACATACCACTGTAATAGAAAATTAAAAATCGATAAAACTATACCCATAATTACTCTATTATTGTCTCATTAGGAGGGCCTATTGGCAATGTTAGTTTGATGAGGGTTCAAATACGTAGGTCGCTTTAGCAACGCGTTTAAATTGCGCTTTGCTTTGTAGATTCAGTAAAATCGTAGTTTCTTTAACTTGTCGGCTTTTTAGAACCCTTTTGACAATCTCATCCCTATGGAGAGGTTCTTTAGAATCTTTTAGCACGTCAGCAATGATGTCAGCAACGGTACCCCTGCTAAAGCCCCAGCTATCCAACGCGTAAATACCGCGACCTATTAAAACGAAACGCCCGTCTTTTATTAGTTCGTTGTGAATAGCCTGTGTCGTTACATCCTTGCGCTTAAAACTACTATCCTTAATAGAGTCGGCAATTTCAGAAAAATGCATTGGCTTGCCAGCCTCAGTTAGAATCACGAAAATCTTATCTCGAATATTTTTGGGATTAACGGTTGGCCATTTTACGAGCCCCCAGTTATTACCAAGGTGTGCCAACAGTTTTGATAAACTGGCCAGTGCTCGTACGTAATTTGGATGTTCATAAGTCATTTGTGCGTGCAACTGCTCTATTGTCAACGGTTCTCCGTGCTTTTTGATGGCAGAAACGATTTTATCAACCTCACCGCGAATCTTTTTGGAATCGCCGTATTCACGGATTCCGACGCTTAGGAAGTAGTTATCGTTTTGGTCGACAACTGTTAGTCCGGGCGCAAGCTCCGCAATAAAAGCCACGCGCGAACGGTCGCGTTGGTTGGTAGAAGTATCAAAAAGTCTGTCGGTCAAATCCTGAACCCTTGCAACGCGTCCCATCTCTGAAAGTTCTCGAACTAAAACTTTTTCGATAGTACTTATTGATGCGACTTTTCCACTTTCGACGGCCGATTTTAGCTTGGCTAAAATCGCTTTTTCAAGTTGTCGAACGCGCTCTCTGGTAATACCAAGAAGCTCGCCGATTTGCTCTAGGGTTTCACGACGATCGTACAATCCAAAACGACGAGTGATGATTTCTCGTTCACGGTCTTGATCAATGACTCTTAAAATATCATCGATATTTGATTCTAGATTTACTTTCTGAACTTTTTCTGCGGTATCACTCATACTCTTTCTTTCTTCTGCCCACTTCAGAGATAGTTTTTATTATAAATCTGCTTCGCATTATAAAACATTTTTTTTATAATGTCAAACATTATGTATACTGCACTAATTATATCATGAAATAGACACGATATGTAAATAGTGGTGTGAAAGTTTATTACCTTTTTTTGCGTTTACTTTTTGTGGTTTTTGGAGCTTTTTTAAGAGGTATCAGTCGTTTTTTACCAGGTACGGCAGTTTTCAACATTTCCACAGCCTGTTCTTCGGTGATGCTTTCCGGTTTTACAGTTTTTGGTATTTTTGCATTTTTAACCCCGTCGGTAACGTATGGTCCAAACCTACCCTTCAATACCCTGATGCCATCTCCGAAATCGGCAATATTCTTCTCAGCCTCTGCACGTAGCTTCGCATCGTATAGGTTAAGTGATTCTTCCAGGGTGATTGTGTGTGGATCAAGCGGTTTGATGCTTACGAATAGCTTGTCGATTTGTATATATGGTCCGAAGCGTCCAATATTTGCTTTTATATCCTTACCACCAGGGGTTTTACCGACTACTCGTGGTAAATCAAAAGCGTGAAGGGCTTCGTCCATAGTCACGGTCTCTATCTTTCTTCCAGCCGGTATTGGTGCAAATTGGGGCTTTTCGTCTTTATTGTCGCTAGATCCCAGTTGCAACATTGGACCATATCGTCCGAATCGTGCCAGAACAGGCTTACCGGTCTTTGGGTCGGTACCTATCTCTCGGGCTTTAGCTACTGTACTGCGTTCGATGTCGTCAGAGCTTTCGATCAGCTTGTGGAAGGGTTCGTAGAAGTGCTCCAACATCGTGTTTCTAGCGAGTGCGCCAGTTGCAATTTTATCGAATTCCGTTTCGACTTTGGCGGTAAAGTCATAATCGACAACCGGCTCGAAGTGGTCAATCAGAAAGTCGCTCAACACTTCGCCAGAAGGTGTCGGAATTAATTTACCTCTGTCAGAACCGGTTTTTTCCTGTTCTACTACGCGTGTAATTAAATCGTTTTTAAGATTAAGGCAAATGACATCGCGCGGCGTGCCCTCATTTTCGCCCTTTTCGGCATAACCGCGGATTTGAACAGTATTAATGATAGTTGCATAGGTTGAGGGTCGTCCTATGCCTAATTCTTCAAGCTTCTTAACTAAGCCACCTTCGGTGTAGCGTGCAGGCGGCCTGTCGAAGGCCTGTCTGGCTGTTAGGGTGTTTAGGCTCAATGAATCACCAGTCTTAACGCTAGGTAATATCTCAGCGTCTTTTTTACTACCGCCATAAACTTTTAAGAAGCCATCAAACAAAATAACTTCGCCTTTCGCTTCGAAAATAAACCCTTTTTCAGGAGTTATGTCTATACTAATAACAGTTTTTTCCAACTTAGCGGACGCCATTTGGCTGGCCAGAGTACGGCGACGAATCAAGTCGTATAATTTTTGGTCATAGGAGTTACTGCTGGCGGATTCGAGCGAAATATCTGTTGGGCGAATCGCCTCATGTGCCTCTTGAGCATTTGCACTCTTGGTCTTAAATGCCCGCACTTGGCTGTAGTTGTCTCCGAACTTCTTTTTAATAAACGCTGCTGCGGCTGCAATCGCTTGCCCGCTAAGGTTAACGGAATCGGTTCGCATATATGTTATCTTACCGTCTTGATAGAGTTTCTGAGCGCTTGACATTGTAGACTTAGCACTAAAACCCAAACGGCTATTAGCATCCTGTTGAAGGGTGCTGGTTGTGAATGGGGCGGCTGGATTACGTGTTGAGGGGCTGGTGGTTATGTCTGAAACCGTGAACGTTGCACCGGCCAGACTCTCGAGGAATTTTCTAGCTTCATCCTCCGTGTTGAATTTCTTCGGCAATTCAGCTCGAAATATATCCTTTTCGTGGTTAAACTCCGCAAATACTTTGAATGTGGAAGAGCCTTCAAACGATTCTATTTCCCGCTCACGTTCGACTAGTAGTCGTACGGCTGGTGATTGTACTCGGCCGGCTGATTTTCCTCCTGGAACTTTTCGCCAAACCACCGGCGATAACTCAAAACCGACTATACGATCTAATATTTGTCTGGCTTGTTGGGCTCGCACTAAGTCCATGTCGATTGTTCGGGGGTTTTTGATGGCTTCTTCTATTGCACCTTTGGTAATTTCATGGAAAACGATGCGCTTTGTAGTTTTTGGGTCAAGTTTTAAAACCTCCGCAAGATGCCAAGCGATCGCTTCACCTTCTCGGTCCTCATCGGTCGCAAGCCAAACGGTGTCGGCGATCTTAACGGCTTTTTTGAGATCAGAGATAATTTTTTTCTTATCGGAATCAACTTCGTAGGTGGTTTCAAATCCGTTTTTCGTATCTATTGGAGGTTTCCCGGAGGCGGTTTTTTTAGTGATACTGCGGATATGTCCTACGCTGGAAAGTACAGTAAAATCACTACCGAGATATTTCTCGATTGTCTTACCTTTAGCTGGTGATTCGACAATGACTAGGTTCTTATTCATATGCAATGCTTTATACTACGCAACTTGTTTTGTTTTGTAAACTCCATGCTATGAACGACAGTTGTTCCATATTTGGTAATTTATCTAGGATTTTATCAATAGTACTTGTAATCTTAAGTTATTTTAGCTTTTGAGGTGACGTTTTATTGATTTTCATACAATTTGTGTCAAAAGGTGTTGACTTTATGTCAAATAAGTGCTAATATCAATTTCGATTGGTTACATTGCGAGATTAACCAAACGCACCTTATACCCCCTATTCTAACTTATGTTAGATTACATGCAATGTGTTTATAAGGTAGATTACCCTCCACCCTTATGAACGATATAATTATATTATATAGCGTTGCATGTATACTAACCCCTTTAACCAGCAGGTGTCTGCGTTTTAACGAGACGACCTAGCTTGCCCCATGGGTGGGTTAAAGGGTAAAATTGCGCCCCCAGCGAAGCCCACCCTTGCTGAGGGCGCTTTTTTACATTGACAAAACAACGCACTTATGTTAAACTATCTACACAGTCGCGTGCAACCGCGCGTGGCGAGAACCTGTAAAGGATGGGAACGTATGCTGTCAGTTTCGAACATCGGACTGTCCCACGCTCTGGCCGACGTTTTGGGCGTTGTCGCACTCGTGCTTTTCGTCATCTTCATCATCGTGATGAGCACGAACGCGCGGGGCGTCAAGGGCTTAGGACTTACAGTCCTTGGGCTCTCGGTCGTGCTGTCTCTTGCGGCAGTTAAGTTCGAGAGGCCCTCCAATGGCGTGACCCTTCACTTGGACCCTTCGACCGCATATGTGGTCGGTCTGGCTGCCGTTGCGCTGATGATCGTGGGCTTGATTGCCTTCGCGCTCGCTATGAGGCGTCTATACCGGACGAACATCCAGTAGGGTGTCTATAGCGGCCAACTCTCGTCAGCAACACCCACCTTAGGCGGGGCGACAGATGTAGGACTTCGGTCCTCCTGTCGCCTCGCCGACAACACCTATTCGTAGGTGTTTTTTTATTTCAGATTTTTATAGCTGGTGTGCTCTAGTGAATCGTTGCAAAATTGAATAACTAGTTTAATAGCTTGTGGGATAATAATCTTCTGGAGTTGTTCTAACTCTTCAGTATTAAATTTTGCTAGCACGAAATCAGCGTCGTCTGTTTGGTCACGTAACTCGTTATATATACCGATTTTAATACGACAGTAATTTTCATCGACATGAGAGTTTATAGATTTAATCCCGTTATTTCCAGCATCGCTTCCCTGCTTACGGATGCGTATGGTGCCGAACGGAAGCGCTAAATCATCATGAATTACGAGTAAATCATTCTCTGTATCTATTTTGTAAAAATCGACGATTTTTCGAAGAGCAGGCCCGGTTTCGTTGTAAAAAGTAGTAGGTTTTACTAGTAGAACCCTTTCGTTTTCAATATTTATATCCGTAATCAGAGCATGGAATTTAGGTTTTTCGCTCCACTTCGCTTTGTTTTCGTTCGCGATCGCGTTAACAACCATGAAACCGACATTATGCCTTACTTTGGCATAGTCTGGCTCTGGATTTCCCTGAGCAAAAATCAGTTTCACTTTGCATTTTCCTCTTTTTCGCGATTTGCTTTGATTTGTTTTTCGTCACGGAAACTGAACTTTATCGACGTGCCTGTATAATTATATGTTTCACGCAGCTGGCGCTCCAGATATCTTTTGTAACTCCAGTGCAAAAACTTTAAATTAGATCCGAAGATAACGAACCACGGCGGATTTGTGTCGGTTTGGACTATGTATCTTAGTTTTGGATGGGTGTTTTTAAGGCCGGCCGGCGGGTGTGCCTGTGTGCTTTTCTGTAGTAAGTCGTTTAACACTCTAGTTTTAGTCTGTTGCTGTCGTCTTGCGTCGATGTCTAGTGCTAAATCGAAAAGTTTCGTTACGTTTTGGCCAGTCACGCTACTGGTGAAAATAAGTGGTGCCCATGGTGTAAAATCAAAAGTCCTTGTTATTTTGGGAGCAATTTCGTCGCGAGTGTAGGCATCTTTACCTTCGACGCTATCCCATTTGCTAACGACAATTACCATCCCCTTGCCCGCCTCGTCTATGATACCGGCAATGCGTTGATCAAGTTGTGTGTTCAATTCATTAACATCCATTAAAA
>CAZQGW010000014.1:0-13647 GCA_964593165.1 uncultured Saccharimonas sp. (SeqCode)
TAGATCTTCAGTCTTTGCTCAATACTTTCGGGAGTATCATCAGCACGACCACGACCAGCAAATCTTTCAACCAAAACAAGCTCGGGCACTTCCACGATAACTATTAAATCCTTTGAGTTTCCGTGTATTAAACCTTTTCCGACCATCCACTTCGCCTGGTCGATTTGACGAGGAAATCCGTCTAGTATTAACTTTTCTTTATCTTCGACCTTAGCTAATGCATCGCCTATAATTTCTTCCATTTTATCATTAGAAACTAGCTTACCTGTTTGCATTACAGTTTGTAGTTCTGCGTCGTTTGACTCGCGTAAAATTTGTCCAGATGATAGCCACTTCCAACCTTGCCGAGCTGCCAGAATTTGACCTTGTAGACTCTTGCCAGAACCGGCTGGTCCGAAAAATATAATCATAAACTACCCCTTTTTATTTAATTAATTCACTTTTAACTAGTTTCGCAACTGTAGAGCCGTCCGCGGTATTACCCAGTTCTTTTTTAACCGCACCAATAACCCGCCCCATAGAACCTGGTCCTGAAACACCTAATTCATCTATTACACGAATTATAACTTTTTTTATATCATCTTCCGAGAGTTGCTCGGGGAGGTATCCAGTTAAAATCTTCGCCTCAGCTCGTTCGTTATCGGCTAGTTCTGACCGTCCGGCATCATCATATATAGACGCGCTTTCATTTCTTTTCTTAACTTCACGAGCAATCAGCTGTTCAATGACTTCATCTTCAATACCCTCGTCACGCTTGCCCTTCGCGACCTCCTCATTTAGGATCACAGCCTTTAATCCCCGTAATGTTTCGCCTTTGAATCGGTCACCGCTAAGAAGAGCAGCCTTTAAGTCGCTATTGATTTGATCTTTGATAATCACTTTTTATAGACCTAGTCGAGTTTTATCGAGTTTTTCAGCCTTGCGCGCTTTGCGGATAATTGCTTTTTTACGACGCTCTGGTTTTGAAATGGGTTTAGCAAATCGCATAGCGGTCTTCGCTTCTGCCAGGACTCCGCTTTGCAAAACTTTCCGGTTGAAACGACGAATAATATTCTCGTTTGCCTCTCGCTCATCTTTTCGTGTAACTTGTACCATATGGAAGGTATTGTAACAGAGATACGCTTTACATGCAACTACGGTTTTGGTTCAATGTGCAACAACTGCCCCTCAACCGAACAGGTACCCCGCCACACATTAATATTTGGCTGAAACCAAACGGAAACACGTGATCCTAGGCTAACACAAAATGAATCGGGGTAATTAAAGGATATGAACTTCATACAGATTCCGTTTTCGTCCTTCAAATTCAGTTTCATATGCTGCATGTCTGTGCCCATTTTTTCTATCCGTACGACAACAAGGTCTGTACATTTTATTATAGGCTGCGGATTACCGACACCGAATGGTTCGAGTTGTGAGATTTGGCCTACCAACCCTTCGGTGACCTCATCAAGCTTCGCGGTAGTATCTGGTATTGGCAATAATGATGCCTCTTGACCCTCTAGGGACAGACCTTTATAGAACTCGTTTATCCGTTTTCTAAATTCGTTAATGTTTTTCGTCGGTAAAGTAACTCCAACAGCTAGTTTGTGACCCCCGCCCTTATTGATAATATCCTTGACCGTGTTAATGGCTTCAATAGCGCTGAAATCACCATAACTTCTTGCGGAGCCCTTCGATTCTTCGTCCACCTCCTGTAGAACAAAAGTTGGTTTTTTGTATTTCTCTAACAGTTTCGAAGCAACTATCCCAACCACGCCGTGATTCCAATCGGCGGCGCTAACAATTAGTACGGGGTCGTTGGAATATTTTTCAGCTTGCCCTACTGCTTGATTAAATATCTTGTTCTGTTCTATGCGCCGGGCTCTGTTTAAGTCGTCGAGGTTCTCAGCCTGCTTAAGAGCTGCTACTGAATCATTCGCTAGGAGCATGTCCAGTGCAAGTCTGGCGGTCTCCAAACGGCCCGCTGCGTTCATCCGAGGACCAAGCATAAAACCCAAGGAACGCGCGTTAACTTCACCTGGCTCGACGCCAGCAATGGCCATTAGGGCCTTCAATCCGGGCCGTTTTGTTCTTGAAAGCACTTTTAAGCCGAAATATACAAACATTCTATTTTCATCGGTCAGCCGGACGACATCGCAAACCGTTCCTAGTGCCACTAAGTCAAGTAACCATTTTTCCTGGCCCATTGGCAACCCGGGCAACTCTGTTTGCAAAGCTTGTACCAGCTTAAAGGCCACTCCAACACCTGCCAAATCAGCAAATGGATATTTGCTTTTCTTGTTTTTCGGGTTGATAACCGCCACGGCTGGAACTTCAGCGTTGGCACCTTCGTGATGATCCGTAACAATAACATCAATACCCATTTTGTTTGCGTAAATTATTTCAGTATTACTTGAGCTCCCACAATCTACCGTAACCACAAGGTTCGTTCCGTCTTTTGCGAGTTTTTCGATAGCATTTTTAGTTAATCCGTAACCCTCGTCAAATCGATTTGGAATAAAAATATCTACATTTTTAAACCCAAATTTTTCAAACGCGTTAAATAATAGAGCGGCAGACGTCAATCCGTCTATATCGTAATCACCATAAATAACTATTCTGTCTTGTTTTTTAAGCGCCCGGACTAATCGCTTTATTGCTTTTTCCATATCCGTTAATAAAAAAGGGTCGTGGGATAACTCGTATTTTGGGTTTAAAAATGCCGCCTTCGATTCGTCATTAAGACCCCTGGCGGCTAATATTCTTTCGAATAATGTCATTTTATAAATCTGATGCGGTACGTTTATTGCGCCCAGCTTGTTGTTGGGATTTAATTACTATACCCTGCAGCTCTTTGAATATTGGAAATTGTTTGTTTGTAGAATAGATCTTTGTATTCCCCTGCTTTTCACTTGTCAGGAATCCAACCTTCTCGAGTCGCTTTAGTTCACGTTGGATATTCCCCGGATCTTCTTTTATCAATTTCGCCAAACCTCGCACATGGGTATGAAAGTCTGGGTATTTTGCATAAACAACAACAATTTTACGCCTGACCCTAGATGTAATAAAAACGTCTAACATAATCTCCCTTGCGCTTATTTTCTAATTCGCTTTTACCTATCGTAGCACAATCTTACAACGACATGCAACGATTTATTTTTTCCAATTTAGGACGATTTTGTTTATCTTGGCAATTGTTTCTTCGTGTGACGGTATACTGTTGTCGTTGTAGTAATGATTTACACCCAGAAAATTATCTTTTACATCAAGAATGTGTATCTCGTCGGCGGCAATATGCAACTTATCAACAGCCTGAACTGTCGAAACCGGTGTCGCAACAACTAGGCGTTTTATTTGAATAGGTTTTAAGAAGTCTATAGATGCGTCTAACGAAGAGCCGGTATCAAATCCATCAGCAACTAAAATGACCACTCTATTACGAAGCATCCCTTCGTCAATAAGCCCACCATCACCGAGCAGTCGATTTATATTTTGAAAGGCTTCCCTTTTTTGCTCTTCGAGATAACCATGATATTCACTAGTATATTCTTCAACTTCCCCAACCGAAAACATGTTATTAAACGTAAAGCCACCATTCTGGGTGACGCTGCCAAAACTGACCCCCTCTCCAGGAACCTGTATGTCTTGAACGAGCAACATAGTTAGCAAACAGTGTAGTGCTTCGGCGATTTGCTCCCCAACCACAACCGCGCCGTCGCTTAGGGCAACCACAGTACAATCCTCGTAGCGATACTTTTCAACCAGTTCGGCGGCTAGTATCTGACCAGCTTGTTTCCTGTTTTCAAAATACATATAAACCTAGTTTAGCAGGTATTGACGGGCTAATCGAGTATACTGGTAGTATGCACTATTATGAGGTGGCGCCGGACCATATAATCCGATTAGGAAACGACTCCTTTACGTATTCATCAGATGAAAATCTCCCAATTGGACAAATAGTCTTAGTTGAGGTTGGTAAAAAAAAGACAATCGGTCTAATAATTAATAAAACCACCAAACCAACATACAAAACCAAGCCAATTATATCGACAGTTGAGTCAGACCCCATTCCGAACGAATTGGTCGAACTCTCAATTTGGTTATCTAAGTACTATTTAACCCCACTGGCGCTCGTTTTACGTTTAATTATCCCAAGGGGTGTACAAAAAAAACGACGCGTAAAAGAATACGAATACGAAATAACAAAAAGAATCCGAACAAAAATTGTATTCAATAAGGAACAGTCGAACGCGCTGAAGAATATTTCTAACGGAAGCCCCGGAACCTATATGCTCCAGGGGGTTACAGGATCCGGAAAGACTGAACTTTACATCGAAATCGCTAAAGAGTCCATATCAAACAACAAATCCGTAATCATTCTCGTGCCAGAAATTGCTCTAACCTCACAACTAATATCTGAGTTCTCCAACCATTTTAACAACCTTCTAGTAACACACTCGCAAATGACTGAATCAGAGCGTCATCAAGTTTGGAGCCAGGCACTGCAGAGTATTACTCCAAGGGTAGTTATCGGCCCTAGGTCCGCTCTATTTGTCCCACTAAAGAGCATCGGTGCAATAGTTGTTGACGAAGCGCATGAACCGAGTTACAAACAGGAGCAATCTCCAAAATACTCTGCACTACGCACCGCAACCATGCTGGGTAGATTTCATAAGGCGAAGGTGATTTTTGGCAGTGCAACTCCAAATATTGCGGACCGATACTTAGCTGATAAATCGACCCGTCCTGTACTAAAACTAACATCAGTTGCAAGACCCGATAGCATACCGCCGAACGTGACGTTAGTGGATATGACTAGTCACTCGAATTTATATGCTGGCAATAGATTTTTTTCAAAACAATTAATCGAGCAAGTATCGAAAACGTTACAAGATAAAAAACAAGTGTTGATATTCCATAACCGTCGCGGTAGCGCAAACATAACACTATGTGAGAATTGTGGCTGGACCGCTCAGTGTAAGAATTGCTACCTGCCGCTTTCCCTACACCAAGATGATCATCGATTACTTTGCCATGTGTGTGGGCATACTGAGTATGTACCAACATCTTGCCCTGTTTGTAAGGGCGCTGGAATTATACACAAAGGGCTAGGCACAAAACTAATCGAAACAGAGCTACGGAAGTTATTCCCTTCTGCAAGCGTTGCTCGCTTTGATGCCGACAACTCAAACGACGAGACATTAAATAATCGGTATAAGGATTTGTACGACGGAGTAATTAATATAGTAATTGGCACACAGGTTGTCGCGAAGGGTTTAGACTTACCACAGCTCCGAATGGTTGGCGTAATTCAGGCCGATACCGGATTAGCTCTGCCGGACTATAATATCAGCGAACGAACCTTCCAGCTATTGGCACAAGTTATCGGCCGTGTTGGCCGTAATAGCAAAAGAACGCAGGTAATCGTGCAAACCTTTCAACCAAAACACCCAAGCATCATTTACGGCATAAGCCAAGATTACGAATCGTTTTATACATACGCCCTGAAAGAAAGAAGGAAGGGACTATTTCCGCCCTATACATTTTTGCTCAAACTAACCTGCGCCTACAAAACTGAGTCAGCTGCGGTTCGAAATGCACAAAATTTAGCAAAAGAGTTACGCAAAAACGTCCTCAATGATGTTACAATTTTAGGTCCAACTCCGGCATTTTACGAAAGACAGCATGGCACTTATCGCTGGCAGCTGGTTATCAAGAGCCCTAGACGCGAGCATCTAATGGATATATTAAAAACAATTCCTCAACAATCATGGCAATTCGAACTCGACCCGACTAGCCTACTATAGATACCGCTGGTATAATGAATCTAATGAAAAAGGATAAGATAATCACGCTACCCAACCCACACCTACGTCAGAAGTCAAATAAAGTCCACTTAGTTACGCCCGAAATAGTAAGGATTGTCGATGAAATGAAAGAGGTAGCATTAGATTGGGAGAATTCACGCCCTCATGAAATCAGTGCCGCTATCTCCGCGGTCCAAATCAATCATCTCGAAAAAATCGCTATTATTCGTAGCGACTTCGACGACAAAAAAATCCGTGACTTTACAGCACTAATCAATCCTAAGGTCGTTAAGTTTGAAGGTGAAATAAAAGAAGATTTCGAGGGATGCCTAAGCGTTCCTGATGTATACGGCAGGGTCCCACGGTATGACAAAATACGAGTGAAAGCGTTGGATATTAATGGAAACGAGGTGCGTTTCAAGGCGGAGGGATTTTTGTCCCGTATAATCCAGCATGAAATAGATCATGTAAACGGGATTGTGTTTATTGACCATATCCGCGATATAAAAGATGCATTTTTTAAACTAGACGAGAAAGGCGAATTACAACCCTTAGACTATGAAAAACACATCAAAAACAATTATATTCTTTGGGACTGATGCTTTTAGCCTGACGACCCTGTCGAATCTCGTAGGCTCTGGTTATGATATCGCGGCCATAGTAACTAAACCAGATAGCAGAAGTGGTAGGGGTCATCAAGTCGAGGTGTCGGCTGTCAAAGGATATGCAACGAGAAATAATATTGAAGTCTGGCAGCCCGAAATAATATCTGAAATAAACAGTCGAATAGCAAACATTAAGACCGATGTGGTTGGAGTATTGGTCAGCTATGGGAAAATAATTCCTGCTACTACGATTGATCTATTTAAGCCTGGGATTATAAACATTCACCCCTCTCTACTGCCGAAATATCGTGGCCCCTCACCCATAGAATCAGTAATAAAAAATGGCGACAAGCTAACTGGCGTGTCTATTATGCGATTAACTCCAGAAATGGATGCTGGTCCGGTTTATGGTCAAATAGTTCATGAACTTAGCGGGAACGAAACTCGAATAGAGCTACGCAAAACACTCGCTCAAGCTGGGGCAATGGCCTTGATCACCCTTCTACCAAACATACTGGACGGATCAATTCAACCCGTTACACAAAACGATGCAGATGCTAGCTATAGCAAGCTACTGACAAAAAGTGATGCGGTTTTAATACCTGACGGTATATCTGCTATTGACGCAGAACGTCAAGTTCGAGCATATTTAGGATTTCCAAAAACAAAACTAAACTTATTAGGCCACGATGTGGTGATAATAAAGGCTCATGTATCCGATAGCCAAAACACACCCCTAGACATCGCTTGCAAAGACGGGAGATACCTTTCGATCGATGAGCTGATAGCGCCTAGTGGCAACGCGGTAACATCCCGTGAATTTATTAACGGATACTCACACTAGTTTGTATTCTTGCCCAAAAGCACATCGCGACTTGCGATGACCTCTTTTTTTATTTCCTCAAGCACCGATGATACTACCGACCTGTAGTCGGGACGATTTACTTCAAGCCATTTCGTCGCAGCGTATTCGGCACGCAATCCTAGATTGTCGTCAGTCAAGCCGGTCGCTTTTTGAAGTTGCAAAAACGCACTATCGCTTTTAAAGTTTGGCGCAAACTTAGCTAACCATGCGGTCACAATCTCATCCTTTCGATCAATGATTGATTCGAATTCAGATAACTGAGCGTCGCTCATGCCCTCAGAAAGCTTAGTGCCAACACGAAGCTCTAGTTCGTCGTAAATATGTTGCAAAAACGGTTTTTTTTGCTCATCAGGCAATTCATTCAAGCCTATTTCTTCTAAAAACTTTTCGTCCAGTTGAAACATTCGAACATTCCTCCCTGTTATTTCGTGAAACCCTACTATTTAAGTTTACGCTTTACAAGCTCTCGGGTAAATAGTTCCAATTTGTCACCTTCTTCGATCGATATTTTTTTGGAAGTCTTCAAATTAAGCCCGCACATTTCTCCCTCAAAAACCTCTTTCGCCTCTTGTTGTTGCCTTTTTACGCCAACAACTTCGACCTCGGCAACAACATCTTTGCCTCGTTTTACTCTCGCAACAACACCGGCCACAACCTTACCGCTTGTAACCTCACCACCAACAATAACTTCATCGCGCAACGTTCGGAATATACCCTTTACTGTAAGTGTACCTATTTCATTTTCAACAATATCAGGCGCTAGCAATTCCTCCATAGATTCGCGAGCGTCATCCAGTAGCTTATAAATAACATTAAAAATTCTAACTCGTACGTGGTCGCGCGAGGCTAGCCTTTTAACGGCCGGTGATATTTCAACGTTGAAACCGTAGACAATAGTTTCTTCGTCAGCTGCCAGTCTGATATCGTTTTCAGAAATACTACCAACACCACTGCCGATAATCCTCAATGAAATTTCACCTTGCGTGTCAATAATTTTTAGACTATTTACAACAGAGGTTAGCGAACCCTGAACGTCTGCTTTTACGATTACCTTTAGGTCCTGCGTCTCTCGCTGCTGGCTCATCATCTTGAGTAAATCTGCTCCTGTGATATTTGTACTAGCAGCGTTTTTTTCGGATTCAATTCTAGCGATCGAAACCTGTTGTCTAGCCTCTTTTTCGCTTTTTACTATAACGAAATTATCACCAAACTGTGGTAGCTCCTTAAAACCGGTTACTGTTGCTGGAGTTGAGGGTCTAGCTTCTTTAAGAGTTTTACCAGCAAAATCAAGTAACGTTCGAACTTTACCGTACGTAGTTCCAGCTACTAAAAAATGACTCGGCTTTAATATTCCTTGCATAACTAATAGACCTACCACGGGACCACGTCCAACCTCCATATGAGACTCTATAACGAGCCCCTCGGCTGGAATGTCTATGTCCGCCCTTAAATCCTCCAAATCCGCCACCAACAGCACCATATCGAGTAGTTTATCAATGTTTTTACCAGTCTTTGCACTAACCTCAACCATAACCGTATCACCACCCCATTCTTCGGGGTTTAATCCATGTTCGGTCGCTAGCTGTGCCTTCACCCTGTCGGGGTCAGCGCCATCCCTGTCAATCTTGTTTATTGCTACAACGATCTTTGCATCAGCCATTTTCGCAAATCGTATCGCTTCGACCGTCTGCGGCTTGACCCCATCATCGGCAGCAACAACTATCACAACAACGTCTGTTAATTCAGCTCCGTGCTGTCGCAGTGCGGCAAACGCCTCGTGTCCGGGCGTATCTAGTAGAGTAATTAAACGACCTCCGTGAGTTGTCTGGTAGGCGCTGATATATTGGGTAATACCTCCAGCCTCGCCTTCGGCTACTTTTGTTTCTAGAATCGCGTCTAGTAGGGTTGTTTTTCCATGATCAACGTGCCCCATGACCGCCACAATTGGCGGTCTAGTAACTGCTGTTTTGGAAAGTTCGTGAACTTTTCGTACGCTCAGATGCGCTGAGTCCTTTTTCTCGAGAGTTACGTCAAGAATACCCAACTCCTCAATGATTATCGTGGCTGTTTCAAAATCAATGTGTTGATTAATTGTTGAAACGATTCCGTTCTTAAACAATTCGCCTATTAAGGTGGTGACGGGTAGATTCAGCTTTTCAGCGAGCTCACCCACGGTAATAGAATCGGCAATCTTAATGACTTTTTCTGCCATACCCGCAAGCTCCCTTCTGCCCCTACCGGGCAACTCTTATTTATTACTTCTTGGCCTTTGGTTTTGCTTTATTTTTCGTTTTGCCAACAAGACTTAATGATATTTTTCGGCTTTCCTTTTCAACATCTAAAACGACGAATTCTTTGCGCTCATTAAGAGTGAAGACTTTTTCTGGATCGACATCGTCGCCCTCACCAAGCTCGCTGACGTGAACTAGAGCTTCGACTGCTGGACTAATTTGCACAAAAGCTCCAAACGGAGTAATCCTGGTTATCGTACCCTCAACCTTATCGCCCGGTTTAAATTGATCAACTTCGGTCATCCATGGGTCTTCGGTAAGTTGTTTTATGCTCAGACTTAGCCTATCTTTATCAATAGCTATGATTTTCGCATCAATCGTCTGTCCGACCTTAACGTAATCACCGGGGTTGTTAACGCGCTCCCAACTAATTTCGCTAATATGCACCAAGCCTTCAATACCTTCAACGTTTACAAACACTCCATAGTCAACAACACCCGTAACTACACCCTTAACTTTATCGCCGACCGTTAATTTTTCGAATCGTGCCGCTAGGCCATCTTTGATGGCTTCTTTTTCGCTGAAAATCAATTTGTTTGCTTTTCTGTCGCAATCTAATATGCGAACGGTTAAGCTTTTTCCTATCAATACGTTCAATCGCTGCAAAATCTCGTCTTTGTCACTACCACCAACCCGAGGATAATGTTCGGCTGAAAGTTGGGAAACGGGCAAAAATCCCCTTACGCCGTCATACTCCACAAGTAGTCCACCTCGATTGGCATCATATGGTGATACATCTATAATTTCGCCAGATTCCATCTTTGCGATGACTTCGTCCCAACCACGATCTTTAGCGGCTTTACGCAGTGACAACAGTGAATACCCGTTATCAAGTTCTGTGTCAACAATACTAGCTGCAATCTCATCACCAATATTCAGATTACGATAAAAACCGACCTCACGTCGTGGAACTAATCCGATCCCATGCGCCCCTAGATCTACTAATACTTCGTGTTTTCTGATTGATAAAACCGTTCCTACGATTGAATCACCCTGTGTTAATTGCTTAACGCTGTCACCTTCGGCAGCGAGCAAATCATCCATTGTTGTGGCTTTTGCCATAAGTCTTTTCAGACTCCTTCCTTAAAATTAATATTTATGAGGTCGCTTTTAAAATAACGCCTCACGACTACTTACATTGTACCCCATATAGAAACACAAGTCAAAGAGAGCGAACAGACGACTCGCGTGATAATAAATACCCCGCCACCGATGCTGCAAGTAGATACACTCCAACCAGTTCGAAGACTGACACTTCCGGCCCCGTTGTCGGCATGTTTTGCGATTTAGTTTGATTTGCCGTTTTGGGCTGCGTTGTAGTACTGGTTGTTTTGTTTTGAGAGTTGGTGTTTGAAGAGTTCGATTTTTTAGTCGTGGTGGACACACCACTAATCGCGGGCGACTGTTCTTGGCTTTTTCGTGCCTGTTGTCCACTCTGATTTAGAAAATAAATGCCCGCAACTAACCCCACAACCAAGATGACACCTATCAAAATGTAACTCGCGACCGAACCACCCTGGTTTGTTCGTCGTCTCATTGCACTAACCTCTGTTTATATTAACTTATTATGCATCCGTTTACAAAAATAATCAACATTTAGATTTATGGTACACTAGGAATATGTTAGTAGCTGTTGACACCGGAGGTACAAAAACTCTTATTGCCAGTTTCGACAAGGATGGAATTTTGGACGATCAAGTTAAATTCCCAACTCCTAAAGATCAGATTGAATATGTTAAACATCTAAGATCTATGATTAAAGATCGATATAAGGGTAAAAGCGTCGAAGCTGTTGTTGTTGCAATCCCAGGAGTCATCAGGCACGGAGTTGTCGTCACCTGTGGCAACTTACCGTGGAAGAATTTTGACGTTGCTTCGGCATTATCTGGAGTATTGGGCGACACTCCCATTTTTATCGAAAACGACGCCAAACTGGCAGGCCTTTCCGAAACCAGGTTTTTAAAACAAATACCGCCGCAGTCCCTGTATGTAACCATCAGCACAGGAATTGGATCTGGCATTATTACCGACGGACATATTAGCCAGGCATTTCATAACAGCGAAGCAGGACATGCATTAATTGAGTACGACGGGGTTGCCAGCGAATGGGAAAGTTTCGCTTCAGGACAGGCTATTTATAAAACATATGGCAAATATGCTCATGAAATTACCAGCAAACGAGTCTGGAACCAAATTGCCGATCGCATTAGTAGGGGTTTTTTGGCAATTATCCCAATACTGCAACCTGATGTAATTATCATTGGCGGTAGCATCGGCACGTATTTCGATAAATTCGGTGAAAAATTAGTTGGCCTTCTAAAGGAAAAATTGCCCGAGATTACCCCATGCCCCCTATTCGTTAAAGCAAGGTACCCTGAGCTTGCGGTAATATATGGATGTTATTTTTATGCCCTCGACAACATCACTAATAAATAGTCTTGGAGCTGACTTCCCTCAGTTTATTTTTAAAAAGTCGTCTCGTTTTTTATGGTCTCATAGCGAAAATACTATCTATTACACTGACAAACAAGATGACTTCAGGTTTTTATTCCATGAATTGTCACACGCGCTGTTAAACCACGCTGACTACAAGCGCGATATCGAGCTTGTTGCTATGGAATGCGAGGCTTGGGACAAGGCTAAGGAGATAGCTTTAAGCTATGGTGTCATAATCGATGACGACTATACCCGATCTAATCTAGACACCTACAGGGACTGGATGCACGAACGCAGCTGCTGCCCCAATTGCACAGCTAGCGGTATGCAAACCAACAAGCAAAACTACAGATGTCTAGCATGTAGTCATTGTTGGCATGTAAACGACGCCAGAACTTGCGCCTTACGTCGATACAGCATTACAACATAGTAAAAACACACCGTAAGGTGTGTTTTTAAATTGATATTACAAAAGATTATGCTCCGGTTGTAACAACGGTCTTTTTACGTCGGCTAATACGACCACCTTTTGCACCAGCAATACGTGCCAATTCAGGGTTAGCGGCAAAACCGCCAGTGTTACCGTTTTGACCGCCCTTGCGACCAATCTTTGCGTAAAAGAATGGATCTTTCGCTAGGTTCTTTGCTGCAGCTTTTTGGCCGCCAGTTTTTGTTCCTGCCATGATTTTATATCTCCTTTAATTTAAAAGATTTTCAAGCTATTTCTAACCCGAAAACCCCCTTTATTACCTCACACTTGATATGTGGATGCTTTAATACTAACATAGCTTATGTTTTTTGTCAATATATACATAATCGTTTTTTATGTTAATTAAACAGTTGCAAATATTCTATTGGTGCTATATTATTAATAAGCACCTGTTTGAATCCAGATTTTCGATTCAAATCAAAACGACCAAATCTGCGATATTGGTCGTTTTTAGTATCTCAACTCTATAGTCGTAAAATATGCTTTTAAACCAAGAAAAAGACCATCCTGTTCGGATGGTCTTTTTATAATTCGGCACCGTGCTAGTTTCCCGCTTTCGGCAGTATAATCGCCGCTGCTGGGCTTGACTTCTGTGTTCGGGATGGGAACAGGTATTTCCCCAGCGCCATGGGCACCGAAGAAAGGTTTAGTACGCTTGTTGCTGATATATATAGATCAGTGGGCCTAAACCTTGCTTCGATAACCTTGTTAACGGGCACGATTTCTTCTTTTAAAGTTCTAAAATTGACACTTTTATTGGTGATTAACACCAAATACTAGTTAAGTCTACCTAATCACCGCTGTTAATGCAAGCATTAACATTGGTAATAAGGACATAAAAAGGCGATGGGACTATTAGTACGCTTCAGCTACACATGTTGCCATGCTTCTACCTTGCGCCTATCAAACTGATATTCTTTCAGTGTCCTCATAGGGAAATCTTATCTTGAAGTTAGTTTCGTGCTTAATATGCTTTCAGCGCTTATCTATTCCAAACGTAGCTACTCGACAATGCAGCAGGTGGCCACAATCGATACACCAGAGGTTTGTCCGCCCCGGTCCTCTCGTACTAAGGGTAGATCTTCTCAAATTTCCTAACGTCCGTACCGGATATAAACCGAACTGTCTCACGACGTTCTGAACCCAGCTCGCGTACCACTTTAATCGGCGA
>CAZQGW010000015.1:0-13412 GCA_964593165.1 uncultured Saccharimonas sp. (SeqCode)
AGCCCAGGTGATATAGCCCCTCAGAACATTGTCATGAACCCGTATGCCAACGTTTCGGTAGGACCGCAGCCCCTGCTTATCATACCCAGAATTAATGTTGACGTTCCGGTATACTATGACATACCAAATACGTACGATTCATTGATGGCGGCCATGGCAAAGGGCGTCGCTCAATTTGCCATCCCTGGTGCAAGCAGTCATCCCGGACAAATAGGTAACACTGTCATTTCCGGACATAGTAGTAATGATCTCTTCGACACCGGTGATTACAAATTTATCTTTGCACAACTAGACAAATTAAACATCGGTGACACAATCTACGCTAATTATCATTCGGTGCGTTATACATATACTGTTACCAAAACACAAGTAGTCAGTCCGAACGATGTCAGTGTTTTAGTCTATCCAACATCAAAACCGATATTAACCCTGCTGACTTGTACGCCCGAAGGAACATCTTTGAATAGACTACTAGTAACGTCCGAACAAGTTAGCCCGAACCCGAGTCAATCATCGGCTGCCCCAATCGCATCCAGCTCAAAGTCTACTGTTAATACGATGCCGGGCAACTCACCATCATTTCTAGAACGACTGTTCGGAGCTAAGTAAAGCCTTTTTAGGGGAGTATCATCCGAACTCTTTGCAGTTGAAAGCCCTTGGGGTTTTTGTTAACGCTGTATAAAAAGCGTCCGTTATTAGTTAATGTCACGCCTTGACCGACTAGAACTGGATTAATCGTATAAACGTTAGCTCCATCAAAATCACGGATCGTTAACGTGCCGTCCGCGTCTGACCAAATATGGTTACCATCCAGCCACATGAGCGGTGAGACCATGCCGACACTTTTTATAGTTGATTCTGAAAGTTTTTGATATTCCAAATCATAACTAGCGAAGTTCGCGCCTGACTGAGCAAGAACATACTGCCCAGCTGGACTGAATGATAAGTTATTTATATCCTGTTTTGTTTTGAAACTGGCTACGACCTTCAGGCTATTTGTATTGTCGCTGGTTGTATTTGGATAACTACCACTCATAATATCAACTTGATTACCTTGCGAAACTGCTACGTAATTTTCGTTAAAATAAAACGCCGTCGCAATATTCAATGGCACCGACGAACTAGTGTTGACCGTCCTGATGACCGCTGGGCTGTCATCACCCTCGCGGAATATGCCTAGAACCCTTTGAGTCGTCCCTGATTTTCCATTACCAACATAAGTAATAACTTTGGTACCGTTATAAAAATCAAAGCTGGTAACGTTACTAACTAAGGGTTTCGATATTGTACCTGCGTTCAAATCCAATTTACGAATGTCTCCCGAATCTAAGGCGTACAGGTTATTGCCGCTATTGTCAGAAAAAACTATTTTACTAATTCCTAGATCAAACAGTTGGGTCACGTTTTTTGAAGCTGTAATATCCTGAGTGTCGAGTACGATCCATTCGGTTTTATCCCCATACGTATGACTGACAATAACGTATCGTTCATCACCATCCCATGCAATAGGTTTTAACGTATTGACCCCGCTGGTCGTTGTGGGCTGGGTGTATACATTACTTGGAATACTGATATTGGTCGACTTTATAGTATCGGAACTCAAGTCTATCAAATTGAAGGTTGGACTATTAGATTCCGGCTGGACCAGCATATATCTTCCACTAGGCGAGGCTAGGGTTGAATAAATGCTTTTATAATTTGCAACCGACTCGATAGGCAAAGATTTCGGAACTAGTAGAGTATAATTCAACCACGTCAGGGTACCGGGCCCTAAATTAACAGTTTTTTGCCAAGTTTGGTAACCATCACGCCACATTACAATCTTATGTCTCCCGGCAGGAACTGAGTTTTTGCTTGGGGTGTTAGAACCGCTGACAACCCCATCTATCGAAACCGTCGCCCCCGACGGAGTTGAGTCAAATTGCAAAAAAGCATTCTGTTCGAGACTGCCCTTATTTGCGTCAAACCTAAACCCTAGCATCAGCAGGGTAATTACAGTCACAATCACTAGCACCGCCACAGACATAAAGGCGTTTATAAATATCCGCTTCGCCAGTCTTTTACGTTTCAAATTATTAGTATTCATGCTTCAACTACATATTATACCAAGTTGCACACATTTGTTATCCAAAACCTTGTATAATTTGCAAAATAAACCTAAGATATCTATATATCGCTTATGTCGAAACCGAAATAAGCTAATAATCGAAGGATTTATGGGCAACTAAATGAAAGATGACAAAACCGTTATCATAAACGGTCGAAAGTACGACAAGAACAGCGGTCTACCGATGGGTGAGGTTAACCCTGGGCCAGCTAAGGAAGTCAAAAAAAGTGTAATCAAAACTGTTCAAACAATAACTGCCAAATCGAAAACCCCGTATTCACGCACTGCTCAAAAGATTTTTAACGACATTCAAGCCCCAAGACGTAAACCCGGCCATAATATTGATATCCCAAAAAGCAAGCATATATCACGCTTTGCGCCAAACATTAAACAACCCCCTCAAAAGCCTGTTCAGCTCAAAAAAAGTTTGGATGTTAAGCCGATAAGTCATCCAATAGCAGCTAAGGTTGAAAAATTACGAACAAACGTTAAGAAAACCATTTTAACAACCCCGCCAAAAAAATCGTTGAAAACTATAAAAGAAGAGGTGATAGCAGAAGCTCTTAACAAGTCATCGACCCCGACAGTGACGAAAACGCGTTTTTTGATACGTCATCGAAAATATATTAATATTTTTTCCATTTGTGTCGCCTTTATCCTAATAACGGGCTGCTTAATATATATGAACATGCCTGGAATATCCGTCCGAGTTGCTGACTTTCAAACAGGAATTAACGCGACTTTTCCAGAGTATTGTCCAGATGGATACAGCTTAAGCGGCCCCGTGACATATTCGGGCGACCAGGTGACGATCAGCTTTCATGCAAACACGGGTGACGGTAAATTCGCAATTACACAATCAAATAGCTCATGGGATTCTAGCGCCTTAAAAATTCAAGTTGATCAAGATTCAAACGACCAAACATTTGAATCGGAGGCCAGCGGATTAACGATTTATACATATAACAATAACAATGATGCAGACTGGGTAAATGGGGGTATACTATACTCGATTACGGGAAATGCCAAATTGTCCAGTGATCAGATTCGTCGCATGGCTACAAGTTTTTAAAGTGATATAATGACAATATGGTAATTCGTACTCGTTTCGCTCCCAGTCCGACTGGGTTTATGCACGTTGGCGGTGTCCGTACAGCTCTATTCGCTTGGCTGGTAGCCCAAAAGAACAACGGGACATTTATTTTACGCATTGAAGACACAGATAAGGTACGCGAAGTTGAAGGCAGTATCCAACAAATCGAAGAGAGTCTACATTGGCTTGGTATTAACTGGCAAGAAGGAATAGATGTTGGTGGACCTAATGCTCCTTATATTCAGTCAGAGAGGTTGGATATATACAAAAAATGGGCAGATAAACTTATAAGTAGCGGTAGGGCATACGCCGACCCATATTCGCCCGAACAACTCGAGGAGTTCCGTCAATCCGCTAAGACAAACAGGAAGCCGTTTTTATATCGCGAACACCGACCGGAAAACCCACCCGTTTGGGATGGTAGCCAACCGTTACGTTTCAAGTCGGATCCAAAACCTTACGAATGGGAAGATATCGTAATGGGTAAGCTGTCGACGGGACCCGAGGCTATCGATGATTTTATCCTGATCAAATCCGATGGGTATCCTACCTACAATTTTTGCCACATTATAGACGATGCAATGATGGGCATAACTCACGTCCTTCGCAGCCAAGAGTTTATAAGTTCAACTCCAAAATTTTTAAACCTCTACGAAGCGCTTGAAATTGAACGCCCTATCCTGGCAACCTTACCATATGTTATGTCGTTGGAGGGACAAAAGAAGCTAGGCAAAAGAGATGGAGCCAAGGATATACTGCAATACAAAAAAGAGGGGTTCTTGCCCGAAGCTATGGTAAACTTCTTAGCGACTTTAGGCTGGAACGACGGCACTGAACAAGAAGTTTTCTCAACCGCTGAACTTATAGATAAATTCTCGCTTGATCGGGTACAAAAAAGTCCTGCTAGGTTTGATGAAAAGCGCCTGCTATGGCTAAACGGGCAGTGGATACGAAGGCTGTCAATCAGCGACTTACTTCAACGCGTCCATGATTTTTGGCCGGAAGATGCTAATAGTGCCGATGAAACTTCGCGCCTAAGAATACTTGAGCTAGTCCAGGACCGTTTGAAAACATTATCCGATTTGCCGTCTTTGTCGTCGTATTTTTTTGCTGAACCCACGCCGGATTGGAGCATGGTCGAAACCGATAAACACTTAGGCAAACTTCGAAATAGAGAAGTGGTTGAACTTCTGGAAACTTCTCTATCTACGCTATCCGCTAGCAAATTTGACCCTGAAAGCCTACAACAAACCCTAAACTCGCTGCTCGTTTCTACTGGCCAGAAACCTGCCGTTTTATTCAGTATCATACGACTAGCGATGTCGTGGTCACCATTCAGCCCAGCTCTTAATGAAACACTTGCAACCTTGGGTACTGATAAAGTAAGAAAAAGGCTAGAATCAGCTATCGCACTGGGTTCGCAACAAATATAGCGGATCGGCTTTTCTTCTAACAACCCCTGGATTCTGCTATAATAACGCTTAAGCTATGGCGTTCAATAAAACAAGACTATTATGGGCTAGATTTCGTTGGTGGTATGATCGGCACCGAAAGTTCTTCTGGTCTATATGCAGTCTGGTTGTTATCGTTTTAGGCGGTGCTATCACGACATTTTTCGCACTACAGAACGCCAGACCCATAGCCACAGTCAAGAAAGTTGAAACCGCAAAAACGATTAAAAAATATTATTCGCCACTTACAGGCGAACCCGTTGCCAACGAAGCCGCTACTAAAGAGGCCGTTACTGGAGTTATGATTGAAAACAGTCCGGATGCTCGACCACAATCCGGCATTAAAGCTGGTGGGGTGATATTCGAAGCTATTGCCGAAGCCGGCATAACTCGGTTCCTAGTCTTGTACCAGCAAGAAAAACCACAAATAATCGGACCCGTTCGGAGTTTAAGAATATATGACATTGACTGGCTCGCTGCTTTTGACGCCAGCATAGCTCACGTAGGTGGCAGCGCTGCCGCTTTGGCTGAGATTCGAGATGGAAACTACCGCGACCTAGATCAATTCTTTAATGGTGACAGTTTTTGGCGTGCAAGCGATCGATATGCTCCCCATAACGTTTATACTAGCTTCAAACTTCTGGATGCGTTGAATAGTTCCAAAGGATATACAACATCTACCTTTACTGGTTTCAGCCGAACAGACGGCAAACCAAGTAAGAATCCGAACGCCACCAATATAAACATCGACATTAGCAGCAGTTTATATAACAGCTCATATATATATGATACCAAAACAAACACCTATGCTCGTAGCCAGGATGGGTCACCGCACATAGACCGTGAAATGGGACAAATTACACCTAGCGTAGTGGTCGCCATTCGCGTAGATGAAACAACCGTTCTCCAAGACGGTTACAGAGAAAGTATCACGACCATAGGCAGCGGCCCTGCTACGATTTTCCAAAACGGTACAGCGACTACCGCCACCTGGCATAAGGCCAGCCAATTAGGTCAATTATACTTTACTGATTCAAAAGGTAATAACATCCCGTTAATCCGCGGGCAAACGTGGATTGTTGCCGTTCCGAATAACGGCGGAGGAGTTTCATGGACGTAAAAAAAGCACCCAAACTAGCCAGCCAGTTTTGGCCAGAATTTATTAAAAGAAAGATCGTCTTAGTTGTCCTTATACAAATCTTTATTTCACTTACCGTTGGTGCTGTCCTAATATTTTCTGATGCCGTTGACGATAATCCTCTTTGGCTGTGGGTTATCGTGTCTTCCTTGTTTATAGTTCAATTAGTAGTATCAGTCCTGGTTGTAATTTCAATCACACGCCCAACCAAAGACCTGTTAGCTGCCATAATCAACGTCTCAGGTGAACAGCCGAAACTACCCCTCCCGAACCCTAACACAACCGCTAACGAACAAACGGGATTTCGTGACGCATTACAAACGATTTACCAACTATCTGCCGATAAGGATCAAGGGAAATCAGTTGAAAAAATAAAATTAGCCGAACAAAATAATTCGCTCATATCAGATGCGCTCGACATGACAAATTGCGGTTTTATAGCTCTTGATAAAAATAGGAAGGTTGTCTATTCAAACAAAACAGCCCCAGTTCATATCGATAGTCAGGGTGAAAAAATTATTGATTTGATTTTTAACGGCAGCGACACTCTGAACGCATGGCTGGACGAATGTGCAGAGAACTCGGTCCACGACGAGCACCTTTGGACACGAATACCAGACCACCTGCCAAACGAGGAGGGACGTCGTTTCTTTGATGTAATTGCTTCTTACCAGAAAGGCTCCGCGACCGAAACCGTACTGACCTTGTTTAACAGAACAGATTCTTACGTCGTAGACGAAGAAAATTTGGATTTCATTTCGTTTGCAGCCCACGAGCTTCGAGGCCCTATTACTGTCATTAAAGGCTATCTGGATGTGCTGGAGGACGAGTTGTCTGATGTACTAAAGGATGATCAGCCAGAGTTATTCCATAGGCTCGTTGTCTCATCAAACCGTCTGTCGGGATATATAGATAACATCTTAAATACTTCACGTTACGATCGTCGCCATCTTAAAATGAATCTATCCGAAGATACGGTCGCTTCAATTTACGATACGATTAGTGATGATATGAAGCTGCGAGCCGGAGCACAAAATAGATTATTATCGGTTAGTTTTCCTGCCGATTTACCAACTATCGCCGCGGACAGAGCTAGCATCGGCGAAGTCTTAGGAAATCTAATCGACAACGCAATTAAATACAGCAATGAGGGCGGACTTATTAGGGTTGACGCCAAGGCAAACGGCGATTTTGTAGATATTTCAGTTGCCGATAACGGTATCGGCATGCCCGAAAGTGTCGTCAGTCAGCTTTTTCAAAAGTTCTATCGTTCCCACCGTTCCCGGGAAACCGTTGCCGGCTCGGGCATTGGACTTTATATAAGCAAAGCGATAGTAGAATCTCATGGTGGTAAAATCAGCGTCCGCAGTGAAGATGGACATGGGTCGACATTCACCGTATCGCTGCCGATCTATGCGACGGTTGCAGATAAACTGAAGGCAGAGGATAATAGCAACGAAGGTCTCATTAATGAGGGCAACGGTTGGATAAAAAATCACTCAATGTATAGGAGTTAACTAAAACATGGCAATTAAAACAATACTGTGTATCGAAGACGACCGGTTTATCGGCGAAATGTATGTACGAAGTCTAAAGAAAGCTGGTTACGACGTCGATTGGGTGGTTGATGGCAATGATGGGCTAATAACGGCACGCAATAAGCAATACGACGTAATCCTACTCGACGTCATGCTGCCAGAACGGCGAGGAACAGAGATTTTGGATGCGCTTCGTGGCGGTAAAGAAGATCTGATACCTAAAACGCACGTAATAGTCCTAACAAACTTCCAGCAAGATGATGAGTCCCGCATAGCTATGCAAAAACATGCCGACGCCTATCTAATTAAAGCTGAAATTACACCAAAAAAACTTATTTCTGTTATTGAAAAGCTTGATGATAGAGCTGTCACGCCCTAGACATAACCCCTGTTAGTTGATAAAGTAATGGCCAGGGTCTCATCGTCTAACGGTTAGGACACCAGGTTCTCATCCTGGCAATCCGGGTTCAATTCCCGGTGAGATCACCAATTTTAACGGGTGCTGTATTCCGCCACTGCTTTAATAAATGGTATGGTATTGCATGGTCATTATTGGTAGATATTTATGCTTTGCTTAGATATTATATTGGTTACGCTTGCACGATGTGGGCTAATCGTAAATACTTATCATTAATAGGAGATTTGAATGATAGATATAGAATACACTTCAGATAGCTTTAGAACCACAGACGAGCAGGCTTCCGAGGTGAGGGCCTGGAGAGGTCGCTATAACGGCTTAGTTACTATACTGGGGAACTTGGGCACGCAGGTTCTAGTACGTAGGACCATCGAAACTGATCGTGATGTTGCTCCGCATAGATTCGTACGAAACGCTGTCCATGAATATATCTTTCCACCTCAAGAAACAACAGTCGCTGAAGACAGGTCCGAAGTGACTGATGCCACATCCGGCTATAGTTTACATCACGAAGAAGTGGTAAGAGAATACGACGAGACTCAGGTAATAAGTTATTTACGAATGAATTACGATGATTCCAACGGTAGAGTAGAGTTTGGTATTAAAGCACTAAAGGGTGAATCCGATTTACCCCATGATGTAGCTACCGCCATATCCGAAGTCGAAGCTTCCAGCTTCACAGCTGAGTAGGTTGAGCAAATGGCTTATCTTTTATAATAAACAGTTTCGTCTTGGTGTTTTTGCAAAGATTAGTCTCAAATTCGAGCAATGGGGTTCACCAAAGTTTGACATTTAACCACAAGCAGATTAATCTAGAGATATCAACTCATAAAGGGGATAGTATGGACAGACTAGCAAAAAGATTAAAAAAGAAAAACTTAGCCCAAATGCGAATCGAACTAGCTCATGCGCATCTAATTGTCGCGCTGCTTTCAATCGCTTTAATCGCCCTGTTATCACTGGGATCAACGCAACCGGTATCGTTCGATGCAACGATGTCTGCAATCTGCGTCATATTACTAAGTATTGTCACAATCGTGTCAGTTTGTATATCAGTAACTTTGTACACTAAGAAATAGTTCTGTCTATTTAGCTCAACACTTGTAAATACTAACCATAATCGTCATAATATCAGCAGGTTATTATTAGAAGTAGGGGGCATTATTAAACCAGTAACGATAACCCGCTTTTGGAACCGACGCATTAGTGAGGTTGCAATTCTAGTCGCAATGGTTGTCATTGCTTTGTTTGCGTGGAATTATTTTTCGCTAAGTCCGCATATTAGCCGTTTAATAGTAGTAGATACTCCGGCGGTTGTGCTTGCTTCAATTACACTAATCTTAGCTATAGTTTCACTTTTTTGGTGTCCTAAGAAATACATATTCATTCAATCTTTAAGTTTGTTCCTACTTCTATCAGCTACAGCCGCAACTATCGTAGTCACTACAGGAAACACCTCCTCAACTTTCGTGTCCTTGTGGATGATCGTTTGCTTTTTCGCTGGTCTATTCAGTGTTTGGGGATTATTGCCGATTGTTATAGCTACCAGTGGATTTATTGCTGCTCAATATATAAACCACGAACTGACAACAACCGTTTTGGTGGCTTCGATTTTTAGCAGCTTAATTCCACTCGTGGCGGGTTTTATTATATGGCACGGCAAATCAGCTGGAGATGAAGCCGATAATGACAACAAGGCCTTTAAAAGTCTTGCAAATGAGCTTAGTGCTGTTGCTAGCAAGTCCGAAGTCGTTATTAATGCCATTGGCGACGGAGTAATCGCAATCGACAACCAGGGAATAATTCAACTTATTAATCCCGCCGCTCAAAATATTATCGGATGGGGCAAGCAAGATGCGATAGCCCTGAGCTACAAGTCTGTATTAAAACTAATAAATCAAAAGGATGAGCCGCTTGATCCGTCGGTCGACCCAATCCAACAATCGCTAAATTCAAACCAAGAAATAAGGACAAATAATATTAACTTGTTGACTAACAGCGGTAAAAAGCTGATGATTTCGCTGGTCGCATCGCCAGTGGGGGAGATTGGGTCGGGTGTTATCGCGGTCTTCCATGACATAACTAAAGAAAAGGCCGAGGAGCGCGAACAGGCCGAATTTATCAGCACAGCCAGCCACGAGATGCGCACACCGGTCGCCTCGATTGAAGGCTATCTGGGGTTAGTCCTGAACCCGCAAACAGCACAAATCGACGACAGAGCTCGCGATTTTATACTAAAAGCCCATGCATCTGCCGAACATTTAGGCTTCTTGTTCCAAGACCTTTTGGACGTTGCAAAGTCAGACGACGGAAGAACATCTAATAAACCTCGTGTTATTAATCTCGTAACATTTGTCAAAGAAATCGTACAGGGTTTGAAGCAAAAAGCTACAGATAAGGGTCTGCGTATAGTGTTCAAGCCGATGCCCGACAATACCACCGAAAGGCATATTGCGCCGTCGTACTCAGTTAATCTAGACAACGACCATATAAGAGAGATTGTTAATAATCTGGTTGAAAATGCTATTAAATACACTCCCGCAGGTGAGATTGTTGTCGACGTTACCGGCGATGACGAACATGTCACGATTAGCGTAAAAGATAGCGGAGTAGGGATTCCCGCCGAAGACATGCAACACTTATTCCAAAAATTCTATCGCGTCGATGATAAAAACACTCGCGACATCGGTGGTACTGGTCTTGGGCTATATTTATGCCGACGCTTGACCGAAATCATGGGCGGCCGAATTTGGGCCGAAAGCGTTTATTCAAAGGGTAGTACGTTTTATGTTGAACTGCCAAGAATAAGCAACCAGGACGCAACCCGCCTACTTGAACAGCAAAATAGGAATGATAAGATAAATGAAATGAAAAAAGCAGCTCCGTCACCTGTAATGCAAACAGCTCCAATTGACATCGTTAATCCCGTATCTCAACCGAAACAAGTTACAAACATAACAAACCCTGTTCAACAATTACACACAGTTCCACGCGGTCAAGCCTTAACCCCCGAACAAATTGCCGCCTACGTATCCAGACAACGTGCACTGGCTCAACAACAAGCAAAGCCACAACTATCCCGACCACAATCAATCAGTGTTCCCACTAGGGAGCCAAGGCAATGAGGACAATAAACATTAGGGCTATGGTATTTTTAACCATGTTTGGTTACAATGGAGGTAAATATGACCAAAATAATGCTAGTTGAAGATGACAAGAGCTTGCGTGAAATCTATGGCGTACGGCTTTTGGCGGAAGGTTACGAAATTATTTCCGCAGGTGACGGCGAAGAAGCATTGGCAATGGCTGTCAAAGAAAAGCCAGACTTAATCCTAAGTGACGTAATGATGCCTAAAATCAGCGGTTTCGACATGTTGGATATTTTGCGTTCGACACCTGAAACTAAAGATATTAAGGTCATCATGATGACAGCTCTTAGCAGCGAGGACCAACGCGCACGCGGAGAAACTCTCGGCGCTAACAGATACCTAGTCAAGTCACAAGTTGGGATCGAAGACGTTGTAAGAACGGTACATGACGTTCTTGCAGACGTACCGGTAACTGCTGCTCCAAAAATCCAGAGATTCGGTGTACCAGCGCAAACAGCAGCTATTAATCAGCCAGTTTCCGTCACCCCAAGGCCAATTGCGCAACCAGCGCAACCTGCAGCTCCAATACAACAGCCGGTTACGCAACCTACACCCCAAGCTAGGCCAATTGCCATAAATATTCCGACAACACGCCCAGAGTTACCGCCGGCCCCGGCTAAACCATCCGCACCAGCACCAATACCCGTTGCGCAACCAGCGCAACCTGCAGCTGAACCATCCGCACCGTTAGAGCCGCGACCGACATCAGCTACAGTAGCTCCTCTAGTACCAGAGCCTCCGATTTATGAGACGACACCAGCTCTTCAGCCACAACGACCCGCAACTCCTCCTGTACCAGCTCCGGTTGCACCAGCCCCCACGACAGCACCAGTAGAACTACCGCAGCCAACCGCACCCTTTTCAACTGCAGCACCAGCATCATTAGGCGACCGGGTAATAAACCCAATCACGCCTAAAGCTCCAGCCCAAGACATCGCATCCATGATAAACCATGAATTGAACGACGGTTCGGACACAATGCCCAACAACCCCCCACAATAATGTCAACTGATCAAACTGAACCAAAGAGGTTAAACAAACATTTAGCCCTTATTTTGGGGATTTCTAGACGTGAGGCTGACGACCTCATCGATCAACGCAAAGTTATGATTAATGATACCACTGCTTCACTTGGAGCCCGCTTTGTAGAGAGCGACAAAATAACCGTCAACGGCAAAGAAATTAAAGATGAAGTTGAGTATCAATATTTAGTATTAAACAAGCCCGTTGGATACGTTTGTTCAAGAAAAAAACAAGGTGAAAATCCGACCATATACGATCTTTTACCGAATAAATACCATAACCTAAAACCAGTCGGACGATTAGATCTTCATAGTAGTGGAATTGTACTTTTGACTAACGATGGCGACCTTGCATTTCATCTAACACACCCAAGTTTCCACAAAACAAAAATATATAATGTAAGGTTAGATAAAAACCTAGAACCACTACACCAACAAATGATAAGCGACCACGGCATAAGCCTAGAAGACGGACCTAGTAAGTTAATATTGGAAAGAATGAACGAATCCGACAGGAAGAGTTGGGTTGTAACAATGCAGGAGGGGAGAAACCGTCAAATCCGCCGCACATTCGGCGCCCTTGGTTATACCGTTATTAAACTTCATAGAACAAATTTTGGGAATTATACGCTTGGTGATATAAAGCCTGGAAAGTATATACTTGTCGATATTCGATAGGCGATATATTAGTTAATAATGGTCATGTTCGCAGGTTAGTCTTTTCTCTGTTATAATAACCCCTGATATGGCGTCAAAATTACCATCAGTTGCAATCATCGGCCAAGCGAACGTTGGCAAGAGTTCGCTTTTTAATCGTTTCATGCACAATCAACAGGCAATCGTAGCCCGAGAGGCTGGAACAACTCGAGACAACGTCCTAGGGCGCGTAGAGTACCTTGACCGAAGCTTTTGGCTTGTTGATACTGCTGGGCTTAAAGACCCCGATGACGAATTCGAGGAATCTATCCAGGACCAGATTTCCGAAGCTGCTGATTCGGCGGACGTAATTCTAGTAGTAGTTGATAGTAATCAATATCCGAGCGACCAAGATAGACAAATTGCCAAAAAAGCCCTAAAGAGTAAGAGGGACGTAATTTTACTCGCAAATAAAGCAGACTTAAAGGGTAGTCTGCCAATTGATGAATTCAGGCGTCTAGGCATAAAACAAATTATACGGACTAGCGCCGAGCACAACCTAGGAATCACAGAGGTTCTTGACGAAATAGCCGGACTCATACCGGCAGCAAGCGAATTTATACCCGATGACATTCTTAGAATCGCCCTAATTGGCCGACCAAATGTCGGTAAAAGTCATTTGTTTAATACTCTCGCCGGCAAACAACAGGCTATCGTGGCTAATGTAGCTGGGACCACTAGAGACATTAATCGAGTGTCCATTAAATACGGCGGTCGTGACATC
Source organism: uncultured Saccharimonas sp. (SeqCode) (assembly GCA_964593165.1). Classification (GTDB taxonomy): domain Bacteria; phylum Patescibacteriota; class Saccharimonadia; order Saccharimonadales; family Saccharimonadaceae; genus UBA1547. The sequence continues at coordinate 13,337 of CAZQGW010000015.1, forward strand.
GAACTGCTCGACACTGCTGGTATTAGAAAACAAGGTAAACAAGAGGTGGGAATCGAGAAATTCAGTGTTTTGCGCA
>CAZQGW010000016.1:0-13387 GCA_964593165.1 uncultured Saccharimonas sp. (SeqCode)
ACAAATTTCTGGTTTTCTGGGTGTGCCGCTTAGGACTTCTAACGATATCCCAAATTTGACCACCGTTGTCCAAGATGTGGCCGAAGCGGTTCATGAGAATGTAGTGCAAAATTCTACCGTCATTGAACCGCCATCTGCTGTTAACCAAACACCGACAACACCAGTTCCGATGGCGCCAGTCGAACAGCCGAATATGCCAGTCGAACCGACTAGCTCACAGGAAAACACGAACCGACAAAGCTAACCTAGAACGCGATTACAAGCGTCTTTTACTGTTGACAAAACAGGATTATAATTAGATGTATGGAGTATAGGAAAAGTATTCAATACATTCAAACTGGGTTGATTATCTTTTTCATTTTATTAGTAATCTGTATATTCATTCGGCCGACCGGACTCATTGCCAACTCCGGCATAAGCTACTACGGTGTTTATTGGAACACACTTATACCGTATACGCTGGCATTTTTGGCTGTCAGCATATCGACTTGGAAATCTGCTAAAACCATAAGCAATGACATGAAGATTAATCGATACGTCAGGTTAGCTTTGCAGTTATTTACGATTCTTTTCTTGGGTATTCTATTAACTCCACACACCGTTTTACCATATGAACATGTCATGTTCGGATCGACCCTATTCGCTTTACAACTGGTTCTAGGGGTAATTTTGGTTTTTGTCGTTAGCAGGGATTTTTGGAATTCGATTTTGCTAACGACCGCCTTCCTAAGTGGTGTAGCATCGTTTATATATCTAAACACATCGCACGGCTACATGATACAGGCGCAAGTTATTTTCCAGATTGCAATTTGGATATTGTTCATCAGGGCTCTTCTATATTTAGAATCACAAGCTCGACTGTGGGACATGGGCAAAACCCTGCATCTTAAGGCTAAAAAAATCTGAACCAGTAGTATTGACAAAGTATAGTCAAAGAATATAATACGAGACATCAATTAAACGGGAGACGCTTTAATGAAAAAGTTTCTTGTGGCACTTGTGTTATCAGTAGCAACCTTAATGATACTGCCAGCATCGGTAGGGGCGGGATCGCCATGGGTATACTCTCCGTCTGGATGGGTGCCAATGAGATATTGCGCATCTCCAAATTGTCCAGTCAGTTCTTGGCAAAAAAGCAATACTAAGTTCTACATGATCTGTTACCTTGATACCCAATGGGCAGACGGAAACTACTGGAGTAATCGTTGGTTTCAGGGGATAGGAGCTAATGGCGATTGGGACTGGATCCATTCTAGTTATGTGTACTATCAGATTTCAGTCCGCCAATGTTAGTTTAAGATAAACTAAAAAGGCTTCGTTCAGGGCGAAGCCTTTTTAGGTTATGCGAAATACTTTTTTAGAAATTATCGACCTGTACGCTGGTTGCGGTAAGTGTACTGCCAGACACGGTGCCGAAAGCTGTGACACTGTCATTTACAGCAACACTCTTGTTGGTCGTGTTCCATGTCGTATTACCATTCGTGTTAACCGTTGTCTTGGTTCCGCCTCCGCCGATGTCGAAGCTACTGCCATTAACGGCGGTTACGACTCCCGAGACTGCGCTGACACTGGTTGTTGTCGAGCTGCCATTTGAACTGCTTGACGACGAGAAAAAGAAACTTCCACCGTTTTGTCGCGGTTCGACTTGACGAGTGTAGTATGTCATACCGCCACGGTAAAACGGACCTTGTTGCACTTGATTAAACCTAAACATACTTCCAATCAAAAAGACGATTAGGATAATTAAAATCACAATTGCCGCAATGAAATATGGTCGACCAATCCTTATTGATTTATCAACTTTTTTATCCTCTTCGGGGTATTTTTCCTCGACTACATGAGACCTATTTTCGGTCTTTTCTTTTCTTTCGTTTTTTGCTTCGTTTTTTTCGTTTTCTTCTTTTTCCATACGAAATTTCTCCTTTTTCAACAAAGATTATAAACCAAAATATCTGAATAAATGCTTAATTTAATGAAGGTCGTTGGCATTCACTAAGCCGGTGTGTAGTTGACCATTAAATATAATGGTTGGGATTTTGACAGTTTTGATTTCATTATTAACAATATTCTGATTTTGCTTGATTACGTCGGCAACTTTTTGGCTGTTGGCGTCGCTATTAATTTGTTGGACTTGTGACGGACTATAACCCATGTCTACTAACCAACCACCAATTAAGGCTGCGGTTTGTGTGGCGTCAAGCATGGTATTAATTTTAACTTGATATGACATACCGCTGCTGTCATTCCAGGTATAAATTCGCTTCAGAACTTGCCAATCGGCCGGAGTTTTTAGGGTTTTCAGCGGGTTCATCGCAATCGCTTCCAAGTATCTCGCAACGACGTATGAATTTACGAATTTATACACGCCAGGAACGTCAGGGTTTTTGATAGGGTAGGCAATATACGTAAGGTTGTACTTATTTTCGAAACCGGACTGCTCGATGTTTTTAAACAAGTGCTGACAAACCACGCAACCCGGGTCGATTACCTCTAAGGCCGTAGGCTTTGAACTGTCGAACTTGTTAAAGTAGGTGGCGTTTTGTGGCAGGTATTTGGTCGCATCCCAATTTTGCAAACGGGTCGGGATGTTTGCAATTGTATTACCAAGATTAGTTGCTTCATTTGAAAACCAGACCCATGGCTTTCCTTGGGTGGTAAGTTGCCACAAGCTTTCCTGAGCGGTATTAATAGAGCACGATTCGGAACTCAGACTGCAGGACGAGGCGTTTGAAGGGTCGCAGGTGCCCCAGACGAATAGATTTAAGCCGGCTTCCAATGCCACGAACAAACTCCAGATAGTTAGTATGACCAGTAAAAATGAGGCGACTTCAATTCCTACGTCGGCAGTCTTAACAAGTCGAGGTGTTCTTTTAGCCACATGGCTAAGCAGTTTATTTTTTGTCTCCTCTTTAAAAGAAGTATCACAAGGTCGGAAAGTTACGCGACGAAGCGTACAACTCCAAGCTTTACCAGCCAGCTTTCTATATCGAGCCGAAAAGATACTGACTATCGCAAGAACAATAAAGGCGGCTATACAAAACATATATTTATTTTATCCTCTCGTTATTTTTTTCATTATTTCAACCGTTTTTTGTATATCAGCTTCTGTCGTTTGGAGTCCGATCGAAAAGCGCAGCAACGGTGGATACTTCTTCTTTTCTAGTAGATAGTAATGACAGCAAAAATATCCGCTCCGAACCATTATTCCTGACGCTGATAGGAAGGTTGCCAGGCGGTGAGCGTCAACTTTGTTAGTGTAAACACTTATTACGGATGAGGGTCTGTTGTTAATCATTTTTAAATCTGGAATTGCCGACAAGCCTTTAAATAGTGATTCCGACATCTTCTTCATGTAGTCGGACGGATTTAAGCCGGCCGGCTTAACTATTTTTAGCCACATAATCGCGTTTTTAAGACTTATAATTTCTCCATAGGCCTGCAGGCCAGGTTCGAGCCATGCAGTCATATCTTCGGCGGGGAGTAATGTAAAACTTTGCTCTTGCACGCTCGAAACCATTCCTCCGCCGACAAAGCCGATAGTTAATGACCCTAGAAGTTCTTTTCTAATAACCACGACTCCTAAACTGCCGGCATACACCTTATGCGCGGAAAAACAAATTGCATCGGCGCTACAGCCGATTAGCAGTTCATGGTAGTGGGCCATAGTTTGAGCTGCGTCAATAATGACGATTCCATTTGATTTATGGGTATCATTTATTAGTTGTTTTAAATTGACTAATAAACGACCATCGATATTTGACGTGGTGTTAACGACTACTACTGATTTTTCCAGGTCTGACATCTCGTATTTGAGGCCGCCGTCTTCATCTCGGTTTAGTACCTTACGCGGAACCCCGAGCCTGCCGGCTAGTTTGATAGTCGGCAAAAATACCGAATTGTGTTCAATCTCACTGATAGTGACCTGTTTAAAGATTCCATCAGGCAGTTGGCTCAGAATCAAGTTGATTCCGTAGGTGGTGTTCAGCGTAAACGTGCATATATAATCTTTTTTCGACAACCCCAAATAATCCAAAACGAGTTCGCGGGTTTCTTCAACCTCGCCGTCAACCTTCTGTCCCCATTTGTATTTAACTCGTCCGCCACAGGCGTTATACGTCCGATAATATCGGTCCATGGAGTCAATTACTGGCTGGGGTCTAAGGTTCTGACACGCGTTGTCCATATAGATATCATCCCTCTTAAGGTATCCAAAATCTGGTATCCTGCCGCTGGCGACACTAATATTTTCTGTTTTCTTTCCAAACATTAACGAACCTATTAAACCTCAACTTATGAATTTGACTTACGTTTATTATATCAAGAATAAACGCCGGTGTCTTTATTTATTGGACGATACTTGTTATTAGCAATATGTCTTTGAAGTTGACTTCGTCATTAAGCTTTTTACCAAGCATTTCTTTCGCAAGAGGTGATCCTCGGCTTATTATCGTTGCGTCGTCTACTTTATGTCCGGCGAATGCGGTCCAATCTCCGGCGATAAAATAACGTGATGATTTTCCAGTATTTAAATTTAACACTTCGACCACCGCTCCAATTCCAACAACGCCTTGTTTCTGTTTCGGTACGCTTGGTAGGCTGTCTCGCAGAATTTGCTTCAAATTTTGCATTTCGGTCGAAAGCAGTGTTTGTTTGTCTCGAACGAACTCGAACGAATTCGAAAGGGGCATTGTCGTGCCAGCTTTCGGATGTTTGATTAAAAGCGTTATAAAATTCCGGACCAAGTGCTATTATTTCGTCGTCGAGTTCGGCAATGCGTTTGCGGGCGTATTCCTTGTCGACATCCAATATTAATAGATCTTTTTTCATTCGTGTCTGATTATTTTACATTATTTCCAGGTATGTATCAACCGTTAGTAATTAGGTCCTGACAAATATCGTAAAGCTTTTTGGCCGATTGCTTCCAGGAGAACTTTTCCGCCTGTTTATGACCTTTTTCAATGAGAGCATTCAAAAACTTAGGGTCGTCTAGTTTTTTTACTTGACTAGCAAATTGTTCTGGGGAATCGTAGTCAAAAAATAGCGCACCGTTACCGGCAACTTCATGAAAAATCGTCATGTCGCTACAAACAACCGGAGTTCCAATCATCTGAGCTTCAATTATTGGCAGGCCAAAACCTTCCTCTTTAGAGGCAGAGGCTGAACAGTAGGCGCCTTGCAAAAGTTTAATGTACACATCGTCGCTGACGCCATTATGGAAAACAACGTTAACGCCCGGCTTAATCAGCTTACTAAGCTCAGCCTTACGATTATCGGCAACCTTGCTGAGTAAATGCAAAGTAAAATCGTGCGGCAAATTGGCCATACCCTGGATTAAAACCTCAACGTTTTTATATGGCATAAAAGAGCCCATATATAAAATATCTTTAGTTTGTTTTTTGGCGCGATGTAACTGTGACTTTTCTAAACTTGGTGCGTTATAAATGACGACAATTTCGCGATCAGTTAGGCCGAGCTTTTGAATATTAGCTTTTGAGTAATTACTGACGGTTGCGACCTTATCGGCGCTATTTAATAACAATCTTTGCGGCCATTTCGCCATATGGAAAAGTCGCCAAACGACTCTTTGAGACAGGGCCATATTGGTCGGAGCTTGTGGGTGAATATAATAAATCGTATCGTGAAGTGTGACAATTAGTTTATATTTACGTCCCCATGTACCGATAATTTGAAACGGACTGATAACGGCGTCGGCGCCTAGCCGATTTAGCCTTTTTGCTATAAATAGTTCTTTTACAGAGAGCGGATCATTAACTAATAAATAGGGGACATCGGAAGGTAACATTTTTAGCTGTCGTTTGTCCTTAATCAGCATTGTAATAGGGATGTTGTTTTCTTTAAAACCCTCGATTATACCTGCTCCGTACCGGCTGATACCGTCATGGAAGGGGAATCGCGTCCATCTGGCGTCATAGAAAATATTCATAACTGCAATTGTATCATGAGCAATAATTTTGTGTTAATCTAAATGGGTAATGCAGGCATTTTTGATTCGCGTGGCAGCCGACTATACTATAATCCCGATCGTTCTGATCGGGGCTTATGCGTTAGTCTATAAGATTCCAAAAGGTCGTCGTTTCAAAGCTTATACGAGGGTACTGATGGCCGGGTTGACGGCATACTTGTTAGCCAAACTGGTCGGCTCAATTTGGCAGCCGGATGGCATGCGTCCTTTCGAATTACTAGGCAAGGCCGCTGGAGCGTCATATCTACAAAATGCCGGTTTTCCGTCTGACCATATATTATTCGCAACAGCTATAACTTGCGCCGTTTGGTTTGAAACCAAACAAAAAACTCTTACTTGGATCTTAGCGATTTTAGTGGTCGTAGTTGGCGTTGGCAGGGTACTGGCTCTAGTACATACGCCGCTTGACGTTATTGGCGGAATTGTATTCGCTCTTGCTGGTTGTGTCTGGTATATAAACTCAAAAGACTAAAAACACAACCGTTAATCTAGTTTTGATAAAAGCGCAACAAAAATGTATAATATCCATTATATGGAGGTGTTGTAGTGGCAAAGATTGTTGACAGTGAAATCGATTCGCAGCCGATTATTAGCTATAATCCGGTTTGGCATATAGTATCTGTCGGTGTAATTTTGGGCATACTATACTGCGCTTTGACGGCGCTGATATCCAAACTTTTCGGTCTGGCAAGCGTTGCTGGTGACATATCGACAATTCTAGTTGCAACAGTAGGGATAGTCGTAATGTTAAACCTTAGGATGGCACGACCACTTGTCGTAGCGCTGGCTTCGGCGATTTCGCTTTGGGGTCTATCAAAATTGACAGCTGGGCTTGGTTGGGTTGAGATTGTGTTATGGAGCGCGTTTCTGTACGGCATTTCCTATCTGCTATTTTCCTGGTTAATACGATACAGACGATTCCTTCCGGTTCTTTTAGTTATATGTCTCATCGTTATTATCGTCCGTCTTACCATAACCCTTTAGTGTTATAATCATGATATGAACGAAGTGATTTTATATGTTGTTTTATGCGTTGTTATTATTGGTTTTGGAATAGTAATTTTTGTTATTAATCAACGGTCGAATGAGCAAAAAGATTCAAACGCGGTGTCACTTTTAAAAAGCGATGTGACCGAGCTTTCTAGAGTTATTAGCAACCTCCAGCAGGTCGTTGGAGATAAACTCGAACGGAACAATGAATCAATGCAAACCTCTATGCAAAAACAACTTAGCGAAAGTTCGAAGTTGGTGATGGATGTAACGCAAAGGCTGGCGAAACTAGACGAAACCAACAGGCAAGTTGTCGATGTGGCAACCGAGCTTAAGACGCTTCAAAACGTGCTTCAAAATCCGAAACAACGAGGCGTTTTCGGAGAATACTACTTGGAATCAGTCCTAGATAATATCTTGCCGTCAAAAAATTATCAGATGCAATACAAATTTAACGACGGCGAAATCGTTGATGCTGTGGTGTTTTTAGATCGGGGACAGATTTTACCTATTGATAGCAAATTCAGTCTTGAAAATTATAACAGGATGGTTAAAGAGGACAAAAAGCCCGAACGTGAAAAAATGCTAGCGAAAGTTCGAGCGGACTTGAAAAATAGAATTGATGAGACCAGCAAGTATATTCGTCCCGATGAAAAAACCATGGATTTCGCCTTTATGTTTATACCAAGCGAATCGCTTTATTATGATCTACTGATTGGCGATGTCGGCACTGGCTCTAGCGCCAGAGACTTGATTGAGTACGCTTTTCGTGACAAGAAGGTTATCATCGTTAGTCCGACTAGCTTTATGGCCTATTTGCAGACGGTTTTGCAGGGTTTGCGAAGCCTGCAGATTGAAGAGCAGGCTAAAGATATTCAAATTCGAGTAGGTAAGCTAGGGCAGCATATAGGAAGATTTGACGACTATATGCAGAGACTTGGCAGATCTTTGAGTACGACAGTCGGACATTATAATGATGCCCACAAAGAACTCGGTAAGATAGATAAAGACGTAGTTAAAATAGCAGGTACCGAACAGAGTATCGATCCGCTACTTCTAGACAAACCAAGAAGTGAAGAGTAAATAATAATCCCCGCCTACTGAGCGGGGATTATTATTTCGTTTGTATTTCTATTTGATTAGTAGTCTATTTTTTGTGGTTTTCCCATTCTTGCGAAACTTTGTCTTGACTTTGCAAGAAGTCTTGGATCAAGAAACCGGCGATACCACCTAGAACAGGTGCAAGTACGTAGATTGCTAGTGGCCATACGCTCCATGCTAGTCCGCCAGCAGCAAATGCAATTGCTGGGTTTAGGAATGTCAAAATCGAGTTTGTTTCTGACGATGATGACAAAAGCGTCGAGTTCAATGTCAGTGCTACGTAAAGCGCGATTGAAATTGCGAATGCTGCTGCAAAAGCAGAAACGATTCGGTTTTTCCTGTGCCTTATAGATGCGGCTACACCTAATACAAGGATAGCTGTTCCTAGTAGCTCAGTAAAGAAGACGTACCATTCTTTACCCTTAACGACCGTTGCTGCGTGCAACAGTGTTGGTGCGGCTGCGCCGGCAGCTGTTGTCGTAGCAGTGTGCAAGAACGCATTAAGAATTAAGTATGCAACGGTTGCGCCCAATAGTTGCGCAACAATGTAACCGAGTGCATAGACCCAGTTCATCTTCCGTGTAACCCAAGCGCCGACTGTTACGGCAGGATTGACATGTGCTCCAGATACACCACCGACGATTAGGACGACGCCACCTAGCGCGAATGCTACAAATAGTGGGCTGCCTTGCATCTCGATGAATGCGGCTGTTAATAGAAAAGCTCCGATAAATTCGGCAATCAAAGCGCCGATTAAAGGCATTTCTTTTAATATTTTGCGGATGGAACTGTAAGTGGATGCTACAGGATCATTCGCGGTCAAAGCCGATGTGCTGGCTTTTCCTGTCGATTTTTTGGTCGACGAGATGGCTTTTTTGGTTGCCATAAATTCTTCCCTCCTTAAGTGAAATATGAACATAGTATATCACATAGCAAATCAAAGAAACACAAGTGATATACTAATTATATGGCACTATTTATTAGACAAGACGATGAACGATCAGAATTACAAAAACAAGTCGCGGCGGAATTACAAAGAAAAGCCAGAGATAACGCACTAAAAGCCGATCGACCTGACGGGGTTAAGGACTCGCAATATATTAAGGGTACCAAAAATACAACAAGTCTGGCTTGGGTGTGGATTGTCATATTTGTCATATTTGTCGGCATTATTATATGGTTGACGGTACTTAGCTCCACACGATAAGATAAGATAAACTGATTATGCAGAATATCGAGGAAATTAGTAAAAGTCTACTTTCGCAGATAGCTCAAAGCGAACTGCCAAGGGAGGTATTAAAAGCGCCTGAACTAAAGCAACTATATGGCGTGATTAAAACTCTACCTGCTGATAGGCGCGGCGAATACGGTAAACAAGTTAACGAACTGAAGGTCTCGCTAGAAAAAGCAATCAGTGTTAGGGAATTAGAATTAGAAACTGCCTCGGTTCAACCATTGGATATTTCTGCGCCCTGGGACGTAAACACAACGCAACCCGATCTTCTATCGACAGAAAACGGTACGGTACATCCACTTACGAGAGAACTGGAAAACGTCGTTGATATTTTTACGCGCATGGGCTTTGAGGCGATTGAGTCTAGGCAAATTGACGACGACTATCATATGTTTGAAAGTTTGAACTTTCCCGAAAATCATCCCGCCCGGGACGGTTATGATACATTCAGAACTGAAGAGGGTTATATAGCACCAGCACACACTTCCACTATGCAGAATAGGATTTTGCTGGATGGCAAGAAAAAACTGGAAGACGGCGGACAGATTGGAGTTGTGGCGCTCGGCAGATGTTTTAGGAATGAAGATATTGACGCGACACACGAGCACACCTTTTATCAGTATGAGGGTGTCTTTGTTAGTGAAACTACGACCTTAGGACAAATGCTGGGGACTCTGCGAAGCTTTTTCGAGGCCTATTACGACCAACAACTAAGCATCAAAACCCAGCCTAGTTATTTTCCATTTGTTGAACCTGGTTTAGAGTTCGCGATTGAAAAACCGGCTGCACTTGGTGGCAAACCGGGAGAGTGGCTAGAGATGTTGGGATGTGGCATGATTCATCCTAATGTTTTATCGGCTGCCGGTATTGATCCGAAAAAATATCGTGGCTTTGCTTGGGGCGGTGGAATCGAGCGCTTAGTAATGTTGAAATACGGTATCAATGATCTTAGAAACTTTGAATCCGGCAAACTTCAATTTTTGAGGAAATTCTCATGATTATTTCACTGAATTGGTTAAAAAAATTCACAGACATTGATATGCCGGTTGATGAATTGGTTGAACTTATTGGTGCGAGACTGGTGGAAATCGAAAACACTGTTGATTTTGCCGAAAAATATAGAGATGCCCTAATCGTGAAGATTATTGAAGCCAACAGACTAGAGGGTTCAGACCATTTGAACGTTACCAAAATCGATGACGGCGGTAAGACCGAAAACATCGAACGCGATGAAAACGGACACATTCAAGTCGTCTGCGGAGCACCCAATGTCCGTCCGCAGCAATTAGTCGTCTGGTTACCGCCAAGCTCTATAGTACCCGAGACGTTCATGCACGACGACCCCTTTGTTTTAGGTGCTCGAAAACTTCTTGGAGTAACGAGCAACGGTATGATCGCAAGCGCCAGGGAATTGGATTTATACGATGAGCACGAAGGTATTTTAGAAATATTTGACGACATCAAACCCGGGGCTTTATTCGAAGACACCTATGAACTTAACGATATGATACTAGACATTGAAAATAAATCATTAACGCATCGTCCGGACTGTTTCAGTACTATTGGTTTCGCTCGTGAGGTAGCGGCTATTTCCGGAAAGCAATTCCATACGCCCGACTGGTTGATGGATCTGAATCCCGATTTCAACAAAGATATGTCCGACAAAGTTGAATTAAACGTAGCAATCGATAATGCGGAGCTGTCGTCTAGATATACTGCAATTGTAATGTCGGGTGCCGATGGTAACAAAAAATCACCGACTCTAATTCAAACATATCTTTCCAGAATTGGTATGCGACCAATCAACGCGGTCGTTGACGTGACAAACTATTTGATGATGCTGACTGGCCAACCCTTGCACGCATTTGACTATGACAAGCTAGTCAAAGTTGGTGGCGGCAGGGCGGATATTCATGTGCGAGCCGGTAGAGACAAAGAGAAGTTGGATTTGCTTGACGGACGGACTATCGAAATGACGAGCGATGACATAGTGATTGCCGCTGGGGAAACCGCGATTGCACTTGCCGGTGCAATGGGTGCCGCGAATACTGAAATTGATGAAAACACTAAGAATATTATTATTGAAAGTGCGACCTTTAATCTTTATAACCTGCGAGCGACCCAAATGCGTCACGGAATTTTCAGCGAAGCGATAACCAGGTTTACTAAGGGTCAGCCAGCCGACCAAACGGCACCGGTTCTGTTTGAAGCCGTTAGGTTAATGGGCGAATGGGCTGGAGCACACACCGTATCTGAAATTGCCGATACTTATCCAGGTAAAACTGATAGGCAGGCCATAGAGGTTTCACAAACTGTAATAAACGATACATTAGGCAGCAACTTGGATATGTCTTCAATCACCAACACATTACTTCATGCAGAATTTGAAGTCGAAGCCAATACCCCTACTATAACTGTCAAACCTCCATACTGGCGGGCCGACATACATATACCTGAGGATATAATCGAGGAAATCGGACGATTGAATGGTTTTGATAATATTAATCCAACGCTCCCGAGTCGTGATTTTACGGCCGTAAAGCTGAATGAGTTCGATACTTTCCGCGGACAGTTGCGTCAGCAATTGGCCAGGGCTGGTGCTAACGAAGTTTTAACGTATAGTTTCGTTCACGGCAATGTGCTCGAAAAAGCCAACCAAGACGTAAAAAACTCATACCAATTGACAAACTCGATTAGCCCAGACTTACAGTATTATCGTCAGACGCTAACGCCAAGCCTACTTGATTTGGTTCATCCGAATATCAAACAGGGTTTTGATGATTTCGCACTGTTTGAGATTAATAAAACCCATATAAAACAAGACGGGTTGAACGACGAAAACGTTCCAATCGAACGAAATATGGTGGCTTTGGTCCAGGCGAGTAAAATACCACTAAGTGGTGCTCCGTATTATAGAGCTAAGAGAATTCTAGACTATCTATCCGAATCCTTTGGCATCAATTTGAAATACATCCCAATCGAAGGCGATAAGGATGAAGCTATGGTAAAACCATTCGAAAATAAACGCAGCGCGATGTTAGTTGACGAAAAATCTAATGACATTATCGGTGTTATCGGCGAATATAAGAAATCGGTCACAAAAGGCTTCAAACTGCCGGAGTATGTCTCCGGGTTCGAGCTGGATTCGACCAAATTGTTCAACATATTCCAAAACCTAGACGCAAGCTTCAAACCGCTTAGCCGCTACCCATCTTCAGAACGAGACATTTGTTTCCGGGTGAGCGAGTCGCTTACCTATAGTCAGATTATCGATGCTATCAAGAGCGCTTTGCGGGCTGATAAGTATGAAACGGAAATCTCGCCGGTTGACATATATATGCCGGAAAATGGCAAAACCAAAAATATAACAATACGTATTAAACTGACATCTCACGATCACACCCTAACGGGTGACGAGGTTAACGAATACGTCAATTCAATTTCGGAATCTGTCGTTTCGAAAACACAAGCGACTATTATTTAGTATATGCCTGTGGAGCTGACCGTTCATTTTTGCTATAATGTAATAGATATAAATGAAAGATAGGATGTAAATATGGCGACTCCGCGATCGCAAAGGATTGGTATTTGGGTAATTGCAATTGTTCTAGCAATAGGGACAGTTGGTTCGTTTTTGGCAATAATATTAGCAAATCAAAACAACGCGACGGATCAGGCGAATTTGCAAAAAGCCTACTCAGCGTATCAGGTGCAATATACTGCCTATCAAGCCAAAGAAAAAGTTTATACCGCCGCTGTGGCCGCCCAGACCAAGCAGTTATCGGCTGAATACTATAGTACCTTCGAGCAGTATGCGTCCGTTCCAGCAAAATTCAGCGCAAGCGGTATAACCAAATTAGCAACTCAAGACTTGGCGGTTGGTACCGGCACGACGATTACAACAAAAACCCCGTACAGTGCATATTATATAGGTTGGAATCCAAAGGGTGTGATTTTTGACCAATCAATTGCAAACGGTGCACTAAAAGCTCCAATATCGGTTTCATCCGGTAGTTCAATGATTGTTGGTTGGATGCAGGGTGTGCTAGGTATGAAAGTCGGTGGTGTACGTGAACTGA
>CAZQGW010000017.1:0-11775 GCA_964593165.1 uncultured Saccharimonas sp. (SeqCode)
CTCGTAGTCATATAGGTATCTATCATCGAGAGAGTTCTTAATATGTTCATTAGCTTTTTTTATGACAGTTTTACTTTGGCAGATAAGAAGAATGGTTGGGTATTGGCCGCCTCCCCAATCACCGGATTCGAAGTGATCAAAGTATTGGTTAATTCTTTTTTTAGTAATAAAGAAGAGATTGTCTGGAATTAGGTCGATGAAGTAGTATTTTGGTTGGTTAGCTTCTTGTTTTGTTTCTTTGTTAGCTAGTTTCTTTGTGTCTTTGTTTGCCTCGGTGTTTTGCTTTGTATCTTTTTTGTTGTTTACCTCGGTGTTTTGCTTGGCCTCTTCGCTAGTCTTGTTGCGTCTTAGATACAGGTCTGGCAGTGGTTTAGGCATAAAGTTATGTCCGGCGGATTCGGCTTTAGAGAAGATGGTAAAGGCATCCGGGTAAGATGACCGGATGTCTAGACAGGCGGCCATTATCTCGATGCTGTGCTCAACAAAGGCTTCAGAGACATATCTATCCTTGTATCTAGTGTGTAGGACCTGTTCGTTGATGTTAGGTTCTGGTTTTAGCAGTTTAGAAGCTTTAGGGGTTAGAAAGTAACGAGCGCCTTTACCTAGTAGTTTGTAGGATTTGTCGTATTTACGAGTAATAAGTTGCTTTTGTAATAAAATCTCTAGTGTTTCGTTAGTTGTGCTTAACTTAACGCCTCTATACATTGCAACAAAGTTTGCAGTTACGAATCGGAATTTATAGATTATTTTAAGTATGTGTAGTTGTTGAGTAGTTAGAGCTTTAGTTTGTTTAGTTAGTTTAGTTAGATTAGTTTGTTTAGTTTGTTTAGTTACTAGTTTAGTTAGTTCAGTTGCTTTAAGTTGTTTAGTTTTTTTAAGTTGAGGTTTAAGTTTAGTTTCTGTCATATGGATAGTTGGTTTGGTTATTTAGTTAGTTCGTTTATGGCTTTATTGTGATCACTTTCTCCATATATTTATATATATTAGAGGGAGACTAATTTATTAAACCCACGTCTGTTAACAACTGCTATTATACCGGCAATCGGCTGCCGGTCAATACTGCAATAAAAAAGTCATGGAATTGGGTTGTTTCAGGGCGGGTTTTGGTGAGCTTGCGGTAGATTTAAGGCGCGATATGGGCAATTTTTGTTTTCCTTGCGTTATTCTCCCGTATAAGCCACTTGCATATTCACCCCATTTTACTTACACTTATATATGAAATATTAGGGAGAAAGAGGGAGCTATGATCGGAAAATTCGAATTAATCGTTTTACTGGCGTTAGTAGTAACCATGCTTTTCGTTGGAGGCAAAAAGCTTCCAGAGTTAGCACGTGGCGTCGGTCAGTCAGCTAAAGAGCTGAAAAAGGGTTTTCGTGACGATGATGTTGCGGACACACAGCCTGCCAAAAATACAACCAAAAAATAATTACGAGGTGGCAAAGTGGGCCAATCAGTTCAAAAATCAAATGAAAAGAAGCCGTCGACCGTTAATGATCACATCCGGGAACTGCTGATCAGACTATTCGTGACCGCCATAGCTATGTGCGCTGCCGGAACGGTGGTCTTCTTTTTTTATGGAACTATTCTGTCGTTCTTAAGTTCGCCCCTTAACGCGCCTCTTTATTACAGCAGTCCGGCCGGCAGCTTCAGCTTCGTTATGAAGATTTGCCTAACCGGCGCTTTAATCGTAACGATTCCGATACTCATTTTTAATATTATTATGTTCATTCGACCGGCATTCGAAAAAGCTATGTCAATGAAGCGTATTTTAATTACCACTGGGATATCGACCGCTCTGGCTGTTTCCGGCGCTGCTTTCGCATTTTATGTCATTCTGCCAGGTTCATTGAAGTTCTTTAAGGGCTTCCAAGTTAATGGCTTACACGCACTTATATCCGCCGACAGCTACCTAAGCTTCGTCACTAACATGATTATCATGCTGGTTGTCATTTTCCAGATACCTCTGCTGATGATTTTTATCGACCACCTAAAACCACTCAAACCAACAACTTTGATAAAACGCGGAAAGTGGGTAGTTATTGGCGCTGTTGTTATAGCCATTATCCAACCATTCACGTATGATTTCGTAACCTGTGTTCTAATAGCCTTGCCGATTGTTGGCTTGTACTATATATCAGTTATCGGCATAATCATGCAGCACATCAGAGAAAGCCGCAAACAAGCTAGGGCCATCTACGCCGTTGTCGCGAAACCCGTTTTTTCACCGGCGAATCAGTTGCTAGTAGACGATTTACTATACGAGAGTATGCTAGATGACCTATCCCGCTTGAAAAATCCTGAACCGATCCCCGCTCGGGCCTATAAACCAATTGCACCGCTTGTGGACGACCCGTTAATCGACCTCGGAAAAACAGCTATCAGTCCTGTTCAGCCAGTTCTTCCAATCCGGCGAGTCCGCCCAGCTCATCAAGAAGTTGCCATACCAGACTGGGTATTGGAAAGAAAAGCCCGTCAAGCACAGTTCAGTAAAAAGGTTAATGTTTTTTCGGATATTATTAGAGATACCGGACTTAGTCGCGCCTAAGCATAACTGTAAATGCTTCGGAAGGAATATCGACTTTACCAAAACGTTTCATGCGTTTTTTACCTTTGGCTTGTTTAGCTAGAACTTTCTTTTTGCGTGATACGTCGCCGCCATAAAGACCAATCGTGACGTCTTTTCGATAAGCCGACAGATCAGCTCTAGCGATAAACTTGCCGCCAATAGCCGCTTGCAAAGCAACCTGGAAATTCTGTCTAGGAATAACTTCCTTTAGTTTGTCGACGATGGTTCGACCTAAACGCTGCGCTTCGCTGCGATGGGCCATGACGCTCAGGGCATCGACTATATTGCCAGCAACATAAAAATCAATTCTTACCAAATCCTCGGTTTTATAATCGTCAAGCTCATAGTTGAAGGTGCCATAACCACTAGTGACGGACTTCAATTGGTCATAAAAATCGGTTAGTAAGTTAGCAAGTGGCGCACTGAAACTAATAATCGCCCGTTCGTCCATATAGCTGAGGTTATTTTGGATTCCTCGCTTGATAATGACTAGCTGCAGTACGGCACCAATATAGTTTTGCGGTATAACAATCTCACCTTTTATCCATGGCTCGCGGATTTCTTTAATCCGACTAACGTCTGGTAGGTCGCTGGCGCTTTTTATATCCATTTCCTCACCGCTGGATAAGATAACCTGATAATCCGTCGACGGATTGGTAACGATTAAGTCCAAGTTGTACTCACGCTCCAGTCGTTCACGGATAATATCCATATGAAGTAGCCCCAAAAAGCCAATTCGAACACCGAAACCGAGCACCGGTGAATTCTCGGGTTCAAATTGCAGAGCTGAATCACTTAGACTTAGTTTTTCAATCGCGTCTTTTAGATTCTGGTAATCGTCGTTACTAACCGGGAAAAACCCAGCATAAACGAACGGCCTGACCAATTTATAGCCCGGTAACTGTGATTCCGTATAAGACCTCTTGGTCGTGACCGTATCGCCGACCCGCGCATCTCGGGTAGTTCTAAGATTAGTGACGACATAACCTATTTCACCAGTAACTAGATCTAAGCCTGGCTTCATAGCCGGTTGAAGCGCTCCGACTTCTAGCGCAATCCCACTAGCGTTAGTCGCGATCATCTGGATTGTATCGCCCTTTTTTATATGGCCGTCGACTAGTCTGACATACAAAATAACCCCGCGATAATCGTCATAATAGCTGTCGAATATCAAAGCCCTGGTCGGTGCATCGGTTTCTCCCATCGGCGGGTCAATTCTATCAATTACAGCGTCAAGTACTTTTTCGACACCCTCACCGTTTTTGGCACTGATTTTCAGGATATCCTTTTCTTCACAGCCTAGTAGATTTATTATCTCGGTGGTAACGCGTTTAACATCCGACGCCGGCAAATCAATCTTGTTTAAAACCGGAATAATCTTTAAATTTTCATTCATGGCTAAATAAACGTTAGCTAGAGTTTGGGCTTGAATGCCCTGAGACGCATCAACAACTAAAATGGCGCCTTCACAGGCCTGAAGCGACCGGCTGACCTCATAGCTGAAATCTACATGACCAGGAGTATCGATTAAATTCAAGTCGTAACCCTTATATTGCATCCGAACGGGAGCCAACTTGATAGTGATCCCCTTTTCACGCTCTAAATCCATACTATCTAGCAGCTGTGATTTCATGTCGCGCTTAAGCACCGTACCGGTTAGTTCTAGCATCCTATCAGCCAGTGTCGATTTGCCATGATCGATGTGCGCGATAATACAAAAATTTCGAATTCTACTCAGGCTCATGTCCGTCCAAGACCACCGAACAACATATTCTTCGTTAGACTCTTTGTTCGCACGATGACAGATTTAGCCTCCGAAAGTCTGAATGCCCAGCTTATTAATACGTATGATGTCAGACAAATAATAACTATAAACACGAATCTTGGAAAACTCGCAAAGAAGCTCTGATCCGATGCCATAAGTGGGAACATCATAAATAACGTATAGGTGATGACTGCCATGATACCCGTAACACTTAACATGCGGGTAATGGCATGAAAGAATCTATAGTCAAACAGACCTTTTATGCTTCGGCTCATCATCGTAAATAAGATTGAAACCTCAACGACTGATACGATTGATGTCGCCCAGGCCAAACCGTAAGTCCCCATGCCTAGCCCCATCGTGAACCAAACCGCCAAAGTTATATTGAGCCCGATTGTAAAAAACGAGATATAAAGTGGTGTTTTGGTATTTTGCTGCGCATAAAAACTTCGAGCGGAAATATAATAAATCGACCGAAATAGGATGGATATGGCTAAGACCCCTAGAAGCCCAGCCATTAAAACATCGCCTCCGTTTTTAATGAAGTTAATCAAATATCCTCGACCAAAGAACGTTATTATGGTCGTCGGTAAAGCTAGCCAGATAATAACGCGTAGCGTTGCTTGCAGTTCCCTTTTGAACAAATCCGGTCTTCCCTGCCCAAGGCGTTCGGACATCTTTGGAAAAGCCGCCGTACTTATGGCTACCCCGATTAGACTGGTCGGTACATAAGATAGAGCCGATGCCTGTTGGTAAGCGCGAATCGAGCCGGCGGCCATGCGCGACGCCAGGTTAGTCTCGACAATGCCGTTGACATAATCAATCCCCTGATCTAACGACCTAGCTGGCAAAAGTGCTAGCACTTTTCTAAAACCTTTATTACGCCAATATATCTTGAACCTGTAATCAAAGCCCATACCCCATAAGCCAATACAACTGATAATAAGCTGCAAGACTGAACCTAGCACTACCCCCAAAGCTACGCCCATAATGCCACCCTCAAAAACCTGCCAACCGAACAGGTTGATACCGTTCGTGAAAAAGAAAATACCTATAATAATACCAATGTTATAGACCGTTGGCGCCAAGGCAAAAAAGACGAAGCGCCCGACTGCTTGCTGCATACTGGAAATCACGGATGCAATAGAAAATAAGAAAGGATTTATAGCAATTACACGCATCATACTGATAGCTAGCGCTCGACTGGATTCGTCCAAACCTGGACCTACTACATATCTGACCAGTGGGTCTGCAAAAATGATAATCAAAAGACTGGCGACTAGGGTTACGAGTGCCAGTAAGTTCAGCATACTGGTGGACAGCTCCCAAGCTGACTTTTTATTTCCGGCGACTAACCTTTTATTAAAAACAGGTATGAAGGTTACACTAAGAGCGCCTGAAACCAGAATAAAAAACATGAAATCAGGCACCAAAAAGGCCACCGTATAGGCGTCCAACCCCTGGGGATAGGTTGAGTAGTATAGGCCGTTTAGCTGGCGGTCACGGATTAGTCCTAGAACACTTGAAAGCAGGGTTGAGCCTGCCAACAAAGTAGCCGCCCATTTGACGGGTAACTTCATATTCGCCCGAGCGACAGTTCCCTTTATTGATACCATACAGATTAACCACTAGGCCTAGTAAAGCTTAGCCTCCTCCGGCAATGCAGTTCCTTTTAATATTTCGTTGACTTGATCTTCCTCGATGGTTTCTTCTGCAAGTAAGGCTTTTGCCAATCTGCTTAGGCCTTCAGGATTGCTTTTGATGACAATTTCAGCTCGTTTGGCGGCTTCGTTAATCAGTGAAGCTACTTCTTTATCTATCTCCATGGCTGTCTCGTCGCTATAGGGCCGGTCGTGAGCCATCCGATCGAACATTATTCCGCCGCTGTCCTCATGAAACACCTGATCGCGTAGTTTCGTGCCCATACCCTGTTCCATAACCATATCCCTGGCGACTCCGGTTGCATAACGCAAATCCGAACTTGCACCAGTCGTGACACGATCTTTACCATAAATGAGTTTCTCTGCGACACGTCCACCCAGCGCCCTGGCTAAGACGTCCTTAAATTCAATGATACTAGTGAAGCTCTTGTCTTCCGGAGGTAGAAACCAAGTTACACCGCCGGTTGCGCCGCGTGGAATAATCGTGACCTTGTGAACTGGGTCACTATCCGGTAAAACGTGACCGACAATAGCGTGACCGGCTTCGTGATAGGCAGTCATTTCTTTTTCCTTGTCGCTCATAATCCTAGTTTTTCGCTCAGGACCAATCGCTATCTTTTCAAAAGCTTCAATCAAATCTGAATTATTGATTTTTTTAGAGTTTCGTCCGGCCGCTACTATTGCCGCCTCGTTTGCAATATTGGCTAAATCTGCTCCTGATGAACCAGCCGTCTTGGCCGCCATTGCGTTAAGATCAACCGACGCGTCAACAGGTTTATTTTTGAAATGAACTTTAAGTATAGCCTCGCGATCCCGTCTTTCCGGCAAAGTAATTTCCGTACGCCTGTCAAAACGTCCGGGACGAAGCAGTGCCGGATCTAGTACGTCAGCTCGGTTGGTGGCCGCTAGAACTATGACGTTAGCACCGGTTTCAAAACCGTCCATCTCTACCAGAATCTGATTTAAAGTCTGCTCACGTTCGTCATGACCGCCACCCATGCCGCTACCTCGACGACGTCCGACTGCGTCAATCTCATCGATAAAGATAATTGCCGGGGCATTCTTTTTGGCTTTGGCAAATAGATCACGGACACGACTCGCGCCAACACCGACGAACATCTCGACGAATTCAGAGCCTGAAATCGAGAAGAATGGGACGTTTGCTTCGCCAGCGACTGCGCGCGCTAGTAAGGTTTTACCGGTACCCGGACTACCGACTAGTAGTACGCCTCTAGGGATTTTCGCCCCTAAAGACTCGTATTTTTTCGGATGCTTCAGAAAGTCAACAACCTCTTGTAGATCCTGTTTTGCCGAATCGTTTCCGGCGACATCGTCAAAAACTGCCTTTTCTTTGTCTAGTCCATATAATTTCGCTTTTGATTTTCCAAAACCCATAGCTTGATTGTTCTGACCCTGGGCCTGACGCATCATATACATGAAGAATCCGGCAATTAAAACGACCGGAATGATGATGGTTGCCAAGCTCCAAAGTGTACTACTGGTAGTTGATGCTGGCAGAACGCTAAGCTCAACAGGAGCGTTAGCCTTTAGACCCTGTTGCTGAATCGAACTACCATCTTGGATGACGGATTTTTCAGTTGCCGTGCTATCCCCTTTAGGCGTAACAGTGACGTCGTCGCCCTGGATGACAATCTTTGAAATCTTGCCGGCGTTAGCATCATTGATTACCTGCGAAATCGGAACGTTATTCAAATCGTCATGAGGTGTTAATAACGCTACCCCAATTAACCCTGCAAAAATAATAATTGCCCAAAACAAGGTTAAGCGAATCACGTCGCCTGGTTTTTTCTTCATGTTTGGTATTTTCATTGCCATAAAAAATTATACATCCTTTCGGTCGCTCGCACTCTATTCTATCTCTTACTTATTTTATCAGTTTGATTGTAAAATTACGAGGAGTGAAGCGAATTTCTATCCCCCAGCCGGCGTGATAGGTTTTGCTGGGCAGAAAAGTTTTGATTGCATGCAAAGCCTTAACTCTCTGTGGCCCAGTTAATCGCCATTTTACGATGTGACGCAGCAGCTCCGACCCGATTCGTTCGTCCAAGTGAGAAAAGAAATAACGACTATAAGTCGGCCCTTTGCCGATTAGCTTGTCAGCTTCCGCTTCAATTTCTGCTTTTATTGATTTTTGCGTTGACCATAAAGCCAGGAGTTGCCTTTTAGTGTCTTCGTCTAGCTCTGCAATTTTACTTCGCATCCGATTACGCAAGTAGACATCGGTTTTATTCGTACTATCTTCGCGCCATTTAAGATTATGCTCTTTTGCGTAATTTATTGTCTCCGCTTTTTTCATGTCAGTTAAGGGACGAACCACATCCGAGTCCAAAACTGCTAGACCCCGCCATCCTGTACCGCGCGTTAGATTAATAGCGATTGACTCAATAACGTCATCAGCGTGATGAGCCGTTACTAGTTTTGCGTTGTTTTCTTCAGCTACTGAGCGCAAAAAGGCATAGCGTTGGTCTCTGGCTTTTTCTTCACTCGCATGAGGACCAAGCTCTTCGCGCTTACTAACAAATGGCAGCCCGTACTTCTTAGCTAAATCTGCAACCAACTCAGCATCCAAATGCGAATCAGCCCGAATCCCGTGATCGAAATGGGCTACGATCAACTCTAACTCTGGTTTTTTTGCCAGAATATCAAGTAGAACCACCGAATCCACACCACCACTGACAGCTACGACATATTTGGTCATTTCACAGATATCTCTTTGAAACGACAACACCGACCCAAATTCCGAATAATCCACCGACTAATCCGCCAAGAATTCCCCAGGCGCTGAAAATATCATCATTACCGAATAGCATCGGAGCACAGCTGCCTGCGATCTCAAAAGCCGCTGCGAATAACAAGATGATGCTTTTGTTCATGACTATTAGTATACATTTAAATTTCAATTGTTCTTAGCCTGGCATGTATAATATCTTCATGCAATTAACCGCTGAACGCGACACACTACTCAAAATAATCAGATCCTGGAGTCTGTCAGATGAAAAAATCGTTATTGGTATCGATGGTTATAGCGGAGCTGGCAAAACTACACTACTTCATTCTATCGAGAAGCACACTGATGATTTTTTAGTCGTAAATCGAGATGATTTTGCAATACCCCGCGAGCAATTCAAACGTAATTTCGAGAAAATGAATTCCGAGACGGAAAAGATTCATTTACTTGTTGATAACACTATTGATGTTGAAGAACTAGTATCGTTGTTGAAAACTTATAAGACTAACAATGAAAAGATTTTATGGAATGTCCGAGACGAGATATCTGGGATAAAAGACAAAAAGAAAAGATTTGATTTTTCCAAAAAGGTATTAATTATTGAGGGAATTTTTTTATTTCACTCTAATGAATTAGCGGATTTACTCGACAAGAAAATATTCATCAATATCGACCCTGAATTAGCCGACAGCAGACGAAGAAATAGAGAAATGAAAAAATGGGGCAAAGATTATTTTCCAGACACTCATCCTGATTCCTATTCTCGCTTAATTAAGATTGGTTTTATTGATTATTTAATGAACGAAAACCCGATAGCCCAAGCCGATTTTGTTATCAACAAGAAGTAAGTGGCCTTTACATCGTTGCTATAATTAACTTATGAAATCGCTCAAAGAGATAAGACAGTTAGTCGATAATAATTCGTATCAGGTCTTTCTTTTTACCTGTCCGGCCAACGTACCTGGCTTTAGGCATCCTTGGTTCGTATTGAACAATAAGGGTAAATTAACTCGGTGGGAAGTGCTTTTTGAGAAAAACTCCGGCCAAATCGGCTACAAACATCTACACAACAATCTGTTTGATCCGTTTACGGGGATTAGCCGCTTTCCATATTCCAAAAAACTTCTTAGAAAAGCTCGATTGGAGGGCTATACTACTAGCGGCCCTGCTAAAAAAGCCATCGCTTTTATAGAAAAATCGCCAGACAAATACCCATTCCGCGACTATTACCGTCTTTTCGGTCCTAACAGCAACACTTATGCGCAGTGGGTTTTGGATAACAACCCAGAATTCGAGGTCAAGCTGCCGGATAATTCACTTGGTAAAGATTACCCTATAAATACCTGACGCTGCCGAAGGGAATTTTAGTTTTTATAAAACCGCCGGTTCCTAAAGTGTTTGCCGAATGCACCGTCCTATCACCGAATCGCTTATTGATATCGTCGATTGCTCCGACTAATTGCTGTTCACGGACGATTTCGTCATTGAACAAACTTACTTGCATGTTGTCATTGTTGGTTAGTTCGTAACAACGAACGCCAATCTCTTGAACGTTACCCGGTGCTTTTAAAAACAGCTGCTGGGCTATGGTGTTGATAGTTTTATCACTGTAAAACGGTATTTGGCTCATTCGACAAGTATGCCAATACTTCCTATCGACAGTTCTGATATAAATATGCACGCCTCTGGTGACTTTGTTTTGTGACCGCATTCTATAACCGACCGATTCGCAGAGATGGTGCAGCCTAGCGGCAATCTGAGCATGGGTTAAATTACGTTTTTCTAAAACATATTGCCGACCAACGGTCTTTACGTCCGACGTTCTGTCGTCAACTTCATAGCCCCGCAACCTTCTGTACCAATGAATACCGTTGACGCTCTTGAACACCACCTTCTGCAAAGTTACTGCGTCCGTATCTAGAAATTGAATCGGTGTAAAGATACTGACGGCATTCAATCGCCGTTGCATATGGCTGGCTATACCGGTAATATCCGTAAGTTTCATGGTTTCATAGACGGAGCGTAAATTAGTAGCATCAACCACATCCAAGCCGTCCGGTTTATGTAGTCCGGCCGCAGTTTTAGCTAGAAAGCGACTAGGCCCGATACCGACATTGCAACGCATAGCACAACCAACCTCCTCGCGCAGACGTTTCTTAATCTCGTAGCCTATTTCTACCATAGTTTTTTGAAGCGGCACGCCGTGAAAATCTATAATCCCCTCGTCAATGCTTTTCATAACGACGTTAGGCGAATACGAGTTAAGTATTGCCAGTAGCTTCCGATAAACATATCTGTATTTTGGCGGATCGCTTTCAACCGCAATCAAATCCGGAAGTAATTTAGCAGCCTCTTTGAATTTCATACCGAGTTTTACTCCTTCGCTTTTGGCCTCATAGCTGGCGGTTATGATAACGGTATTTTCGGTTCGGCGATTAATGACCGCAATCGGTTTTCCACGCAGCATCGGCCTAGATTGCTGCTCGATTGAAGCAAAAGCTGAATTCAAATCGACATGCATAATTAGCGACGGCTCTAGGTTATACATGGTCGGCCTCGCGGGTTAGGTGCCAAGTTAAACGTTCGGCATCAAATTCCAGTCGATAATCGGCCGACCCGTCGGTCACATCGAAAACATGCAGCATCCGCTTACCTTGCATTGTTGGATGCCGCAATCCGATTTCAGAGATATCAACCTCGCGGCCATTAGTTCTTCTGAACTTGAGCGGTCGACAAGGGTTTAATCCGTCACCAAACACCGCCACCATCTTTACTTGTTCGTTCAAAAAAAGTTCATCATTCATATAGAAAAATCCCTAAATTAATTTAAGGAAACGAATGTGTAGATTTTTGCCCGTTTTCCCAATCCGTTTCTTAATTGGAAACCCGAAGGCAAGTAGAATGATAATCCGTTCGCGAGGGACGCTTCGCCATAAAGGCTAGTGTGTATCACGTGGTATGTATCCATTATAACATCGCTTAGGTCGACCCACTAAACATCTAGCACACTTGTATTAACAGTGGCAGTCTCGAA
>CAZQGW010000018.1:0-11677 GCA_964593165.1 uncultured Saccharimonas sp. (SeqCode)
CGAAAGCAACAGACTATATCCCAGACCAGTTAAATCTAGTGCGGAAACTACGCGAAAAGGGCTATACCTATCAGATTGACGACGGGATTTATTATGATACTTCAAAATTTCCAACATATGCCGACTTTGCCCACTTAGATCTGGATGCCCAAAAAGCTGGCGCGAGAGTCGAGTTTAATCCCGAGAAGCGAAATAACAGTGATTTCGCATTGTGGAAGTTCACTCCGACCGGCACAATGCGCGACATGGAGTGGGAAACACCCGTGGACATCGTTGACAACAACGAAGCTAAAATGGGCTTCCCCGGGTGGCACCTTGAATGCAGTGCTATATCAATGTCGTTATTGGGTGAAACATTAGACATTCATACGGGTGGCATTGACCATATCCCTGTTCACCACACTAATGAAATCGCACAATCTGAAGCTGCTACTGGTAAAAAATTCTGTAATTATTGGGTTCATAATGAGTTTTTGAAGGTTAACGGTAAAAAAATTAGCAAATCACTGCAAAACTTCTATACCCTGAATGACTTGAAGAATATGGGTTTTAACCCGATTGATTTCCGAATGTTCGTTTTACAGGGAAATTATCGTAGTGAAGGAAACTTTACGTTTGAAGGCCTAAAGGCTGCCCAAAACAGACTGCATAACTGGCGAAACATCGCGGCGATTCGTCACCAAACTCACGACACCATTAAGGCCGATGAAGACAAAAGTCGAGATGAAAAAACCGTACCGCTTTACGCTGCACCACAAGCGATCATCCAGGCGATTGATGACGATCTAGGCACACCGGAAGCACTGCGAATCATAGACGATGCTTTTACCAAAGTGCTAAATGCTCGTTTGAAAAACATAGACCATGACTCATTGGTCGAGTTTCTTAATGTTATTGATTCCATTTTAGGCTTACGATTGATTGATTCAACTTCAGACATTGATGACAAACTAAAACAAATCATTATCGAACGTAACTCTGCCCGAGATAAAAAAGACTGGGCAAAAGCCGATGAGATGCGTAAAGAACTACTAGATAACGGAATTGTATTGCGCGACAATATTGATGGAAGTATTTGGGAATACCGGGATTAATTATTTAGCCTTGTTGAATCGATCCTCGAATAATACGTTAACACAGCCAGCAATAGGAATTGAAATAATGCCGCCGATAATTCCAAACAGGTAAATACCGATAGTCACTGCTAATAAAATAGTTAGGACCGAAAGATCATTTCGTTTTGATTGTATTTTCGGCGAAATAAAGTTGGCTTCTATCTGCTGATAAATTATAAAGAATACAAGAAAAACGATTGCGGCAGTCAAATTATTAAGAGCTAGAATAAGCGTCACGATTAAAGAACCAACAACCTCCCCGAATAGGGGTATTAAAGAAAATACAAAAATTAGTGCCGCAACTGGCATTGCTAAATCTGTCGGAATACCGAATATAGCACTAAGAATCAAGATCATAACACCAGCGACTATGCCGGCAATGGTTGAAACAGAAAGCTGTCCTACCACATAATTCGTAACAGCCTTGTACATTTTGCCAACGATTTTTCGGTGATGTTCCATCTTGGTTTTATCTTTATAAAAAATCCACACATGATCCATCCATTCTGGACCTTCTACCAGCATCAAGAAGGTCAAAACTATAACCAATATAGACGCCGTGAAAACAGAAAGGACCGATCCTATGCCAGATATTAAGAACGAACCGAATCCGGTCGCAACATGAGTTACATTGTTTTGGGCTGCCTGAACTATCTTGTCTACCTCCGGCTGAAGTTTATATTGACGAATGAAGTCACTAATTCCGGTAGATTGGTGCGCTGCCGAGTTAATTAGGGCTGGAATGGTTTGAACAAATTTAGACGTTTGTTCAACGAAGGGTGGTACTATCAAAAACACTATCGTCCCGAGCACTAAGATAACTACGACATATGAAATTGCCGTACCGAGTACTCGGCTTTTTCCAGGCAATACTTTCGCTAGGCGATTAACTGGTGGGCTAAGCGCGATTGCCAAAAAGAACGCTATGCCGATAACGAACAACGCAGTTCTAGCACTATAAATCAAAAGTGCCGCCAAAGCAAACCCGATTACTACCAGCCAGAAACGAACAAAAGTTTGAGTATCTATTTCTATTTTAACTTTCATAAAACGTATTATACACTAATTTTGATTTCTTATCGCTTTGGCTTATTTAATGCTGATTTTTTAATGCAAAAACACCAATATACCCTGTATCTTAAGCGAACACTAAGCACATCTAGGTGTATAATATAGGTATGAGAATATTGATTGTTGAAGATGAACATAAGATTGCGCAGGCCTTGAAGAAGGCTTTGCAGCAGGAGAATTATGCCGTTGATGTGTCATACGACGGAGACGACGGCTATGCCATGGCCACGACCGAACCATACGATCTCTGTATCGTTGATTGGATGATTCCCGGAGAGTACGACGGTTTAGCAATCGTAAAAGCCATGCGCAAAGAAAAAATTCACACTCCGGTCTTACTTCTAACGGCCAGGGGAAGTATAACTGAACGTACAACAGGTCTTGATTCTGGAGCAGATGATTATTTAGCAAAACCATTCGCACTCGAAGAACTGTTGGCTCGCGTAAGAGCACTATTAAGGCGACCTGTTGAGGTTCAACAAACCGTCCTAACCGCCGGAGACCTGTCTCTTAATACAGTGACTTTTGAGGTTAAACGTGGTGATACTTTAATCAATTTAACCGGTAAGGAATTTGCTTTACTGGAGTTCCTCCTGAGGAACCAGGGACGACCTAGCAATAAAGATACGATTATCAGTCATGTCTGGGATTACAATGCTGACGTATTGCCGAATACGGTTGAAGTATATATGAAATACCTGCGTCAAAAAATTGACGATCCATTCAAAACACATCTACTTCATACAGTTAGGGGATTTGGTTACAAAATTGAAGCAAAATAAGAATTTACCAACTATGTTCAGGTCAACAACGCTCCGCCTAACAGGGTGGTATTTGTTAATACTGATGGTTTTCAGCATCGTATTCAGTATCACGATTTTCCAAGTCGCAACAAATGAAGTAGGAAATAGGCTGCAGCGTTTTGAGACAAGTTTCGAGGGAGAAAATATTAACGGGCAGATACAACAACCAGGACCGTTATCGTTATCAGACCTCCGCGTTGAACAACTGGACAAAGCCTCGGCAAATCTCTCAATTGAGCTTTTGTATATTAATCTAGTTGTGTTAATTATTGGGGGATTTGGAAGTTACTTTTTTGCTCGTCGTAGCCTATTGCCGATTGAAAAAGCTCATGATGCCCAGTCGCGATTCACAAGTGATGCCAGCCATGAACTGAGGACACCGCTAGCAGTTATGAAAACTGAGCTAGAGGTAGCACTGCGCGACAAAGACGCAACGAAAGAAACCCTAAAAGAGGTCTTATCTAGTAATCTTGAAGAGGTAGACAAATTGACTAAATTGTCGGAAATGCTCTTGAGCTTATCCCGATTAGATAGTGTCAAAATCAAATTGGGTCCGGTGAATCTAACGAAAGTGGTTAATGAAACAATAAAAAAATTCAACCGCTCTGAAAATCGCATAAAACTTACTTCGAAAGACCAGTTAGATGTTTACGGTAACGAAGCGGCGATCGCTGACTTAATAAAGGTTCTAGTCGATAACGCCTTGCAATACAGTCCCAGCGATTCAACGATTGAGATCGACGTGAGAAAGCAAGAGCAAAACGCAAAGTTTGAAATTACGAACGAGGGACAAGGTATATCTCCAGAAAAATTACCAAATATATTTGACAGATTTTATCGGGCTGATTCATCTCGGACTAATGGGAGTCACAAAGGCTATGGCTTAGGTTTGGCACTTGCTAAAAGTATAGTTGACATTCACAACGGCGAATTAAGCGTCATCAGCGTTCCTGAAGAAGAAACCACATTTACTCTACTTTTGCCTTTAAATTCTTCAGTTCAAGCAAATACTCAGAAATAATCCATACACTATATACATAAATCAAATAAATAACAGGAGAAAGTATGAACGTAATTTCGAGAGGAATTAAAAATGCCTTCCGTAGTCCCGTGCGGTCGGGCGCAATAATATTAATGCTGGCAATCAGCATTGGACTGATCCTCAGCATGCTGGTGGCTAGAAGCAGTGTCAATTCAAAAATAACTCAAGTCAAAGCAAACGCAGGAACCAATATAACAATCAGTCCGGCGGGAGTATTCGGCTTCGCAGGTGGTGGCAACAACCTTACGACGGCAGACGTTACACAAATATATAAAACCGCGCATATTACAAGCACGACTGCCACGCTAAGCGACCAGCTAGCCTCAACAGACACTAACCTAACACCGTCGTTAACCTTAGGTAACTTTGGCGCCAGACAAGCTAGATTTGAAAGCTCCAGTTCTGGTGTCGTAACAGCGTCCGGTAATTCTTCATCCACGACAGATTCGCGTCCCGCCCCAACCCCACATACCACCGTGACAGGAACCACTAATCCGAATTCGATTGCGACGAACGGCGGTACTCTCTCGATTACAAGTGGAACAACCATTAATGGCAATAGTTCTAGCTACGTAGCCCTTCTAGGTAAAGACTTAGCGTCGAAAAACAACCTTACGGTTGGAAAAACCTTTACGGCCTACGGCAAAACTTTTACAGTTAGCGGAATCTACACGACCGGAAATACGTTCCAAGACAGTGGAATTATTATGCCACTTGCAACCGTGCAGACTCTTTCAGACCAAGCCGGCGAGGTTAGCAGCGTCATCGCTAAAGTCGACAGCAGCGATAATGTAAGCTCCACAGTAACAGCTCTTAAGAACACCCTTGGCAGTAAGGCTGATATAGTCAGCCAAGCCCAACAAGCAGCCGACAGTGTATCTTCTTTGCAAAGCATATCAGGCCTAGCGCTAGCGAGTGTCGTAGGAGCAGCAATTGCCGGAGCGGTCATAATCCTGCTCGCCATGATTATGATAGTTCGCGAACGTCGTCGCGAGATCGGAGTCATCAAAGCAATTGGTGGAACTAACAGAAAAGTCGTATCCCAATTCGTAGCTGAAGCGCTGACGATAACTGTCGTCGGATCAATCATCGGACTTGCCCTAGGCGTCGTAGTTAGTGGACCGATGACCAGCTCTCTTGTTAGCAACAGCCAAAATACCACATCAACACAAGCCTCGGGCGGACCGTCAGGTGGTTTCGGAGGTGGTGGTGGAGCGTTCATAAGAAGCAGCTTCAGCCGATTCAACTCGAACTTAACCCAAGTCACCAGCAGTATAACGCCAGGGGTATTCGCCTCTGCAGTAGGCATAACTCTGCTGATCGCCATCATTGGCAGCGCAGTACCAGCCTGGTTTATTGCACGAATTAGCCCAGCAGAAGTGCTGAGAGCGGAATAGGAGTTTATATGTTAGAAGTAAAAAACCTTACCAAATCATTCAACAGTCCGAGCGGAAAAGTAACCGCACTGGATAACGTGAACATATCTATTAAAACCGGAGAGTTCGCCAGTATTATCGGTAAGTCCGGAAGTGGCAAGAGTACGCTCCTTAGCATGCTGGGAGCTCTTGATACGCCGACAAGCGGTACGATCAAAGTTGATGATGTTGATATAGCCAAGTTATCGGCCAGCAAGCAAACTGCTTATCGAGCAAAGAAAATCGGATTTGTTTTTCAACAGTACAACCTGATTCCAAACCTAACCGTGCTAGAGAACGTCATGCTAGCATTGGAGTTTGGTGGAATGCCAGCTAAAAAAAGAAGGGTACGAGCGCAAAAACTACTAGAAGAAGTTGGAATCACACCAGACGAAATGTTGCGAAAACCAACCAGACTAAGCGGCGGTCAACAACAACGAGTTTCAATCGCAAGAGCACTTGCCAATCGACCGTCGATAATTTTAGCAGATGAGCCAACCGGAAACCTTGACAGCAAAACCGGAAAAATGATCTTCGACATGCTACACGATCTGTCCAGGAGTGAGAATACAACAATTCTAGCTGTTACCCATGATATGGACATTGCCGGAAAGACCGATAGAACATTCACGCTAAGAGACGGCCAAATCATTGCCTAACTAGGACTGACAACAGGTTGCTGGTTGCGTCTACGAAGCCGTTGACCGGCTTTGCCGGCGATAAACCACTGCAACATGGCGGTACCGACAATCAGTATCAGAAGCGGCCATGAACTTCGTCCGGCTGGCATCGAAAAATTGAAAAAGTCCCGTGTATAATCAAAGCCGAAACTAACCGACACAACAATGAGAACGGTTATCGTGTAGAAGATTCTTGCGATTTGAGCACGTCGGTTATTCCTGACGTTGAACATTCGAGGCACCAAATACACCAAATATATTCCAAAGAACGTGGAGATTATAACAGTCGTCGTCGAAACACCAGAAGGATCATTCGGGTGCATCATATGAAGCAACATATACGATAAAGTAATCATAACGCCGGACAGAACAGAAATGGGCAATACCGCTATCAGCGTATCTCGCCAGAAATGTTTCGGTGACATTCGGAAGCGGGGAGAGGGCGGGAATAGAGTCCACATCAAAGTAGGCAGCGTGACAATCAAAATATTAATAAACGTGACGTGACGCGGTTCAAACGGATAGATGAGACCTAATAATAATGTAGTGATGATTAAAACCAATCCGAAAATAATTTTATGAAAAAATAATGTAGCTATAAGTTCAATTGCTTGAATTATCTTGTTGCCCAGTCTCATAGCATCAGGTAGGGAATTGAATGAGTTATTCAAAAGAACCACATCTGCAACCCGCCTAGTTGCAGCCGCTCCAGAATACATAACAACGCCCAAATCTGACTTCTTAAGCGCTAAAGCATCATTCACGCCGTCACCAACCATACCCGTAAAGTTTCCCATTTCTTTAAAAGTTGAAACTAGGTGTTCTTTTTGCTCGGGTAGTACTCTGGCAAAAACAGTCGTCCTGGAAACCATTTTATTCCAATCCCGACGCTTAATCTTCTGTAGCTCTTCACCGGTCAGTATATTATTATGGTTCGTTATTCCAGCTCGACTTGCGATATATTTAACCGTATTAGGATCGTCGCCGCTGATAACACGCAAACTTACGCCGTTTCTTTGCAAATACCCTACAGTAGTTTCCACACCTGGCCGTAATTCGTTAGAAAGTACAAGAAGCCCCATGGCCCGTCCTGTACCATCTGTTAAGCTTTTCAGACCGGCTCTTTTGTCGTTCGAAATCGCAACCAGTAAAACGCGCTTTCCTTCGTTCGTCAGCGATTCCACACGAGCCTTCTGACCGGAGGTTAGTGAAGCAAACCTCTTGACATACTCTGGGGCGCCTATCAGTATGTTGTACGTTTTATCGCCAAGCTCAACCTTTACGCCGCTTTGTTTTCTCTCAGAGGAGAAGGCTAGTGTCTGCAGTATCTTATAGCGACCTGGTGCTTCGAAATTGGATATTATAGCCTCGCCAGTGGCACTGCCACTACTGGTGGCCTTCGCTGATATACCTATAAGTTCGGATAATTTTGGTTCATCGGTATCAAAAATCTCAAATTCTTCAAAGTTGATTTCATCGCTCGTTAGCGTACCGGTCTTATCTACACACAAAACGTCCAGAAGTGCCATCGCTTCGATAGCCGCCAGTTTTTGCGGCAAAACCGCCACACGAGCCAGTCTCAAAGAACCGTAGGCGAATAGTAGAGAGCTAGCTAAAAGCAGGCCTTCGGGTACTATGACTACCGCAGCCGAAGCAATAGTCTTAAATATGACAATCGCGTCTTGACCCGATAAATAATAGACGACGAATATCGCTACAGCCAGCCCTAAAGCCCCTATAGTCAACCATGTAATTGCAATGGAGATTGACCGCTGCATCGGCGTCAATACCGGCTGATAACGTTTTAATGTCGATGTCATAGACCCGACTTTTGTTTCAGTTCCGATGGAGCTAACTCGGACAGAGGCAGTTCCCGCGACAACGGCACTTGCTGCATAAACAATTGAGCCGACTGGTTTTTCTACTGACGCAGACTCACCAGTTAGAATAGCTTCGTCTGTTTCAAGCCCCTCGCTAGTAATAACTTCACCATCGACAGGAATTTCATCGCCCAACTGAAGTTTGATCATATCATTTATCTGCAATTGACCGAACGGCACATCTTCGGTCGTCCCGTCGTCGAACATTCGATGCGCCATGGGTGCACTCATAAGCTCAAGTTTCTTCAAAATTCTTTGGGCACGAACTTCCTGGACTATGGCTAGAACAGTATTAATAATAATTACTGCCGATAAAAACCATGCATCACGAAAATCGTTTAAAAAGAGTAGGATCGCCGCAAGTACGAAAATAGCAATCACGATAGGTGATACGATATTGCGCTTTAGTATTACGAAAAAATCTCTCATCTTCTCCATAGTATTATAAAGTTTTTGCCACTTAATAGCCATAATAATTATTTTCGACAATCTAAGCTTTGCTTCAGAATCATTTGCAATAATTAAGAGGCCAAAACAATAAAAAAGCGAGGAGGATTCACATTTATGAACACCACCGTCAGCAAAGACAAAATTACATTCTTAAGCAAGAAGGGCATGAAAGAGTTAAAAAAAGAGATTTCCCAACTGGAAAGCGACAGGCAGAAAGTGCTAAAGTCACTGCGGGAGTTGGATAAAACGCAAGGACGGGAAGAGCGTCTAAGCAGAATCGAAATGGTGGGAGAATTGGACGTAATCGATTCGAAAATAGAAGATAAGCGTCTAGTGCTGTCAACTTCGAAACTTATGCCGAAAAAACGCTCCCAGCTACGCGTTGCCATCGGATCGGTGGTAGATTTGATTGACAAGCATGGACATTTTTTCCGATTCACGCTAGTAGATAGCGTAGAGGCTAATCCAAGCGATGGTCGGATATCTACGCTAAGTCCGCTTGGTCAAAATTTAATCGGCAAATCACTCAGCGATACAATCGAACTTGGCAACGGTAACAGATTGAACTGTTATCAACTAGTCCGCATTACGTAGCTAAAAAGGTAAGTGTGCTTTCGTTAAAAATCAGCCCTTGGGGCTGATTTTTAAGTTTCCAAATCTTCCTTGAGCCATTAGTTATTAGCGAACTGACTGTTGTAGAGTTCGGCATAGTAACCATTTTGTTTTAAGAGGCCTTCGTGTGTTCCTTGTTCAACAATATTTCCGTCCCTCATTACTAAGATAACGTCAGCGTTTCGAATAGTTGAAAGCCTGTGAGCGATAACGAAACTCGTACGTCCATGGCTTAGTTTATCCATGGCGGACTGAATTAACAGTTCCGTACGCGTATCAACTGAGCTGGTAGCCTCATCTAAAATCAACATTGGCGAATCGGCTAAAATTGCCCTTGCAATCGTTAATAGTTGTTTCTCGCCGGCCGATATACTGTCTGCGGTTTCGCTGATAATAGTTTTGTATCCTTCAGGCAAAGTATTAATCAAATGGTCAACGTGAGCAGCTTTGGCGGCTTCGACTACTTCTTCGTGTGTAGCCTTCGGTCTACCGTAGGCGATGTTTTCAGCGATAGTGCCCTGAAATAGCCAAGTGTCCTGAAGAACCATCCCGAATAGCCGACGGACGGCTTGACGGTTCATCGTGTTGATATCAATGCCGTCAATTTTAATCGCGCCGCTGTCAATATCGTAAAACCTCATTAGCAAATTAACGATCGTGGTCTTGCCGGCACCAGTTGGGCCAACAATCGCAACATTTTGCCGAGGCTTGATTTGAATTGTAAAGTCTTTAATAATCGGTTGCCCCTTGTTATATCCAAAATAAACCTTATCGAAGGAGACCTCGCCCTTAACTGAATCCGGCTTGATGATTTCTTCGAATTGTTCGGACTTTTCTTCGTCCGCATCTAGGAAGTCGAATATTCGCTCAGCCGCAGCTGCGGTGGCCTGAAGAATATTGGCTATATTAGCAGTTTGTGATATTGGCTGAGTGAACTGGTTCATGTACTGAATAAAGGCCTGAATATCGCCGATAGTAACTTTACCGTTTATCGCCAACCAGCCACCAACAACAGCAACCGCGACATAACCCAGGTTACTAATAAACTGCATAATCGGCATCATCAATCCTGACCAGAACTGCGACTTCCAACCGCTGTCAAACAATTTTCTGTTGATATGATTGAAGGTTTTTATTGCTCGACCTTCGCCGTTATAGGTTTTAACTATGGCGTGGTTCGAAAACATCTCATCGATGTGTCCATCGATTTCACCAAGGGCTGCCTGTTGCTTTGTGTAATAACGCTGTGACCTTTTTACGATAATAGTTATCAGAACCATACTCGTTGGTAGTACGAGGATAGCGATTAGCGTCATCTGCCAGCTGATTGTAAGCATCATGATCAGGATGCCAATAATCATGATCACTGAGGTAATCAGTTGTGTCATGCTTTGGTTCAAGTTCTGGCTAATGGTCTCAACGTCGTTCGTAATATGGCTGACGATATCGCCGTTTTCATGTCTATCGAAATAACGCAAAGGTAATCGTGCAATTTTTTCGGAGATATCGCGACGGAATTTATAGGTAATCTTTTGTGAAATCGAGATCATAATCCAACTTGCCAAATAGCTGAATAGGGCACTGGTGACATATAGACCAATTAACCAAAGACCGATACCGGCAATATTTGTAAAGTTGATTCCCTTGGGGCTAAACAAACCCTTGATGATCTCATCGGTCATATTGCCTAAGACTTTAGGACTGGCAATTGCGAAAACTGTACTGATGATTGCACAAATCGCCACCAAGCCCATGTAAAACCAATAGGGTCTGAGATACTTCAGGACTGTTATCATTGTCTTCTTGAAATGCTTTGGCTTGTCGGTGCTCCCCATACCTGGACGACCACCACCCCTAAACATACCAACCATGGGTCGTCTCTGTGGCTGCGTTTGTGGCTTTTCGTTATCCATGGTTAATTCTCCTCCTGAAGTTCGCGCGCAGACAGTTGCGACTCGGCTATTTCGCGATAAACTGACGATGTTTTTAGTAGATCTCGATGTGTGCCCATACCGACAATTTTTCCCATATCAAGAACAATGATTTTATCTGCGTGCATTATAGTGCTGATACGTTGCGCGACAATAATAAGAGTCGCGTCCGAAATTTCTTTTTCCAAGGCGGACCTAAGAGCCGAATCGGTCTTAAAATCAAGTGCCGAAAAACTATCATCGAACAGATAAATTTCAGGCTTTTTGGCAAGCGCCCTGGCAATTGATAGGCGTTGTTTTTGACCACCGGATATATTGCTTCCCGCTTGTGAGATAGGACTGTCCATACCTTTTGGTAAACTATCGATAAATTCCGAAGCTTGGGCGGTTTTAGCGGCTTTTTCAAGTTCTTCGTCATCGGCTCCAGGTTGCCCATAAGCTATGTTAGTACCGACCGTTCCAGAAAACAGAGAGGCCTTTTGCGGTATATATCCTACATGATCATGGAGCTCGGCTTGCGGTACTTTACGAATGTCTATCCCATCAATGCTGATGGATCCACTAGACACATCGTAAAGCCTTGGTATAAGGTTCAAAATCGTTGATTTGCCGCTACCGGTTCCGCCGATAATAGCCGTGGTTTGTCTCGGCTCGGCAGTAAATGACACGTTGGACAAC
>CAZQGW010000019.1:0-11142 GCA_964593165.1 uncultured Saccharimonas sp. (SeqCode)
TTACACTAACTATTCTAAACGAGGAATGTGTCTACGATCTATTTGAGTACTGACAGCACGATTATTTACACTACACCTCTCCAGGTGTTTCCAGAGCTTTCCCGGTCTTAAGTGTCTTTTCCTTGACCGCAATGACTATTATGGTTGCAGCCCCCATAAAGACGGCAGAAACTATAAAAATATTGTGCATACCATCGCTGAAGGCGTGTGTAACGATTGACGAGAAGCTACTTTGTTGAGCCTTGAATTGAGCGGCGACTTGCTCGTTGATCGGCGGTGGCAGTTGTGCGAAGGCTTTTTGAGCCTGTTCGTTAATACTGGTTTTTACATCGGGCGTATTTAGGTTTAGTAACGTATCCGAATCACTAAAGCTGCCAATCTTAGTAGCGGCCGGATTCTGGCTAAGCGTTTTTATATATGGAATCTGACTGGTATTGCCAAGGCCCGAAATGACTCCAGCTGTCAGAATAGCACCGAATAATGATACTCCTATGGTCGAACCAAGATTACGAAACAGCTGACTTGAACTAGTGGCTACGCCGATGTCCTCCTGTGAGAATTCGTTCTGGACCGCTAGATTAATAACCGGTAACACTATGCCTAAACCCAGTCCCAGGAACGTCGTGACAATTGCCTCGTACGAATAGCTTGATGACGGGGTAAGTGTCGTAAGAAAAACAATCGATATTGTGGCTATAGCTGATCCTACTAGCATAAAAATCTTGTACTTACCAGTACGCGTTATTAGGAACCCTCCGCCGGCACTGCTTAGGACTATGCCCGCGACTAACGGCATCAGCATCAATCCGGACTGAGTCGGGCTAGCGCCGAATACCTGCTGATTAAACTGCGTTAAATAAAGCACCATCCCTATGAAGGCCGCCCCGAAAAATAAGGATATGGCCATAATCAGATCGAAGTTGCGATTTCTAAAGAACGATAAGGGCAGAAGTGGTTCCTTAGCTCTGCGCTCAAAGGCTACGAAAATGGCTGTAAAGACTGCGACTATGGTAAATAAGATAACGCGGAGCCAAAACAAATTGATCCCGGACGAGCTCATAAAATTCGAAAAAATGTCTTTAGTGTTATCAATCGCTAGTACTAATACTGCCAGAGCGATCGCCAAGGAAACCGCTCCGCCGTAGTCGATTTTCGGTTTTTTGTCGTGTTTAAGCGTTGGACAGAAGATCATTATTACGATAAACGCTATAATCCCAACCGGTACGTTAACAAATAGCGTCCAGCGCCAATTAGTCGTAAGGCCGAAGATGTTATGCGCCTCCGTTAGATAACCACCAAGAATTGGGCCTATGACGGTTGCGATGCCAAATGAGGTGCCCAAAAGACCTTGCCACCGTCCCCGTTCGCGTGGCGAAAACAAATCGCCGATGATAGTAAAGGCGTTGGCGGTTATAATACCAGCCCCAACCCCCTCTAGAGCCCTCCATATAATAAGCTGTGTCATATTTCCGCTCATTCCACCGAGCAGCGAACCGACTACAAATATCATGATACCGATCAGCAGCATTATGCGTCGTCCAAATAAATCCGAAAATTTGCCAGCGATAGGTAAGCTGATTGTTGAGGTCAAAAGATAGGCCGTTACAACCCACGAAAGGGCTGAGAAGGCATTGAAATCCTCGACAATCCTGCCTATAGCTGTCGTAAATATTGTCTGATCGAGCGCTACCAAAAACAATCCGGTCATGACCGACAGCATAATAATTATTTTGGTTCGCAAGTCTAAGTGGTGATGCATGCAAGCCCCCTTTTTTATTTAAGAATTTTTCAAATTTTTGAATGACTCGATATGTAAGTTCATTTGGCTAATGAACTTGTCTAGCTCGTCCTCTTTTAACAGCATGGCGATGCCTTTTTTACGCAAGCCTATAACATACAGCTTGTCGCCGACGTTAAGTTCCATAGCTTCACGAGCCGAGGCCGGAATCACTATTTGGCCCTTGGTTCCGACCGTTGCAGTGCCATATAATTTTGTATCGTGCATACTTTACATTTTATACAAGTATGAAAAGTATGTCAACACCTGTAATCAACCGGTTTTTGCAAATTTAATCTAAATGTAAATAAAAAAGTGTTAAAATAGGAGTCCATGAGTCAATTCACAAAAAAAGTTTGGCGACAGTTTTTATCGTTCGTCAGTGATCAGTATATTGTCCTATTTTTGATCATTACCACCGCCATAAAACAATTCTTATTCAACTCTATGATACTTAATAAGGGTACCTGGTCGGGAGATCAGATATTATTCATTGTTGCCATTTCTGCTATATTTTATACTCCTTTGTTTTTTGTCAAACGCAATAAAAACAAGATAGCTATTGGTATATCCGTCTTTATCTCAGTTCTCTTAATCGTTGACACCGTGTATTTTTCGTATTTTTCAGCCCTACCTACAGTCGGGCTACTTAGTTCGGTCGGGCAAACAGAGTCAATCGGCCCGGCAATTATAGCGCTGATTCAGTGGTGGTTAATCCTATACTTTGTCGATATTGCTTTAGTCCTGTTACTCAAAAAACCGTTGAACAAACTGTTCGTCCGAATTAAAACCAAGTTCAAAGTTAAAAAAACCAATATATGGACCAATTGGATTATTGCTGCAGTAGTCGTTTTTGGCCTGTTATTTTCTTTCGGGCGACTAGGCGGAATCGACACCTTAACCGAAATACTAGACAGAGGTTATGACACCGTATCGACCGCAAATTATTATGGCGCTCTAATGGCTCACATTATCGATGTTTCGCGTTTTATCCAAGAGGAGACCACTGAAATTTCCCCAGCTCAGGAAAAGGCGTTGGTTGCTTGGGTTAAAGATAACACACCAAAGCAAACTACAGACCCTTATACCGGAATAGCAAAGGGCAAAAACGTCATAATGATTCAGATTGAATCCCTAGGAGGATTTGCTCTCAATCAAACTATCGATGGTAAGGAAATAACTCCTACGCTTGATAACTTGGCAAAAACCTCACAGTACTATCCGAATGAAAGATTCGTTATTGCGGCCGGACACACCAGCGATACCGATTTCGTGGCAAATACTTCGTACTTCCCATTAACTGATGCAGCCGTGTTTGTCCGTTTCGGGCAGGATGACTTTAACAGTTTACCTAAGATTTTAATTAAAAACGGCTATACGGCGTACGCCTACCATGGTTTTAATCGTAATTTTTGGAATCGCAATGTTGCATTAAAGTCGCTAGGTTACCAGAAGTTTTATGCAGCCGATAACTATCCTAAGGGATTTGATATCAACTTGGGATTAGACGATGGTGATTTCTTGAACAAAACCGCTGATTACATCAAGGCCCAGCCAAAGCCAAGTTTTAGTTACGTCATTACCCTATCTTCCCACGTACCATTTTCGACTAATGCCCAGACCGATAAATTAGGCGTCGATCAAAGCAAGTATCCTCCGCAGGTTGGCGGTTACTTGGACGACATACACTACACAGACAGCGTGCTTGGTGATTTCTTCACTAAACTAAAGGCTGAGGGTTTATACGACAATTCGTTGATATTGGTATATGGCGACCACGACCCGATATTACCGGCATTTTCGGCTGGCACAATCAATTACGACCCAAATAGCGTCCAAGGCAAGGAGGTTCCACTTATTATCAAACTACCAAATGAAACTGTTGGAAAAACCTACCCCGATAAAGGTGCACACCCGGATATCATGCCGACAATCTTAGACCTGCTAGGCATTAAAACAAATACACTGATGTTTGGCCAAAGCTTGTATGCTGATAGTAGTAACGCTCTTAAAGTCTGTTCCGATCAGTTGGTAGTCTTCCCAAGCAAGGGTGATTGCAACCTGATGCTAGATGAAGAAAGAAACCAATCTGCAACCATTATCCGCTATAACCAGTTCAAAAACTTGCCTCATTAAAACCTATAATCTTCGCAGCTATCTCTAGCTAATTTATTCTTGTTTTTCTCGCTACGCTTATGTTTATTTGCTATACTTAGAAACTAAGGAGCATATCTGAATCAATGAAGGTAAATGGCCTTATAAAAGTGAGTCTGTTGAGACTGATTGTTTTGCGTTTGGCGCCGATTATCTGCGGTATGCTTTTCGTTACGGTATCCCTGCCCACAGCGGCACACGCAGTGCAATATATGTCCGAAAGTTATGCAACCAATGCCAACATACCAATCGGTTCAATTGTCAGCCTAAAAAACGGCACCAATGATCAAGTCGTAGCCGCAAATAATGGTAACGTCGACAACTTACTTGGGGTGGTTGTTAATCCGGGAAATTCAGTCTTATCAGTAAATAATAACGACGCAAGTTCCGTCGAGGTGGCCACCAATGGGATTATAGACGTGTTGGTGTCTGATATTAACGGCACCATTGTAAATGGTGATCAGATAACGGCCTCACCTATCGATGGCGTTGGTATGGAAGCCACCAGTGATGTTCGGGTTATTGGTATTGCTCAAAGCAGCATGGATTCAATGAACAGTAGCAAACAGACCTATACGGATCAGACCGGAGCTAAAAAAACGGTTATGATTGGACAAATCCCAGTCCAGGTCTCTGTATCTTACTTTTTTAAGGAACCAGATAAAACTCTAGTGCCGGCGGCAATTCAAAACCTGGCTGACACATTAGCTGGTAAAACCGTAAGTACTCTGCCGATTGTTATTAGTATTATTATCTTTATCGTTACCCTGGCTGTGGTTGTCAGCATCATTTACACTATGGTTCGAAGTAGCATCATCTCGGTCGGTCGAAACCCGATGTCGCAATCGGCAATCTATAGAGACATTATCCAGCTTTCGGCACTTGTTTTAGCAATTCTATCGGTCGGTATGATATCAATTTATTTAGTATTAACGAGGATGTGACATGATGTATTCAAGTTTTCTACAAATCGCACTGCTAGTAACGTTCTTCTTAATCGGGGCACTATCAATCACCGCCATCCGCCATGCCTATGCCCATTTTAGGCCGCAAGACAGTGAAGGCGAAAGACAACACCGCATGCCACCGCAACCCATCGAGCTTCCGAACGAGGTAAAAGAGCTATTACTAAAGTCAACCCAGGCAAAATTCCATTCAATTCTTAACCATTCGGCCGCCGAACTTGAGTATGATCTAAAAACCACGGTGTCCAAGCTGAACAACAGGTTGGATAAGCTAAGTTCCGAAATAATAAACGATGAGATGAAACGGTACCGAATGGACCTAGACAAATTACGCGAGCAAACC
Organism: uncultured Saccharimonas sp. (SeqCode); assembly: GCA_964593165.1. GTDB lineage: Bacteria > Patescibacteriota > Saccharimonadia > Saccharimonadales > Saccharimonadaceae > UBA1547. The sequence continues at coordinate 5,240 of CAZQGW010000019.1, forward strand.
GAAGACAATATCAACACCGCCCAGACAGAAATAAGTGAACACCAGATTGAGCTTAAGGAAAAGATTAACGAAAAAAGAATTGAGCTTGAAGCTGAGTTGACCAAGGAAATGGAGGCTGAAAAACAGGTACTCGTGCAGCGGATTGATTCGAAGCTTTCCGATGCGGTGGCTTCGTTCCTGATTGAAACCTTAGGCCATAACGTAGATCTAGGATCGCAGAATGCCTATCTGACCGCAATGCTGGAAGAGCACAAAGACGAAATCATTAAGGGTGTTACGGATGAAACTTAAATTACCAGTAAGTGTTGGCTCGTCTCAAGATTTAACCGCATTAATAATCGAGGTGCGCGAATATAGCCGTTGGTTCGCACACGAGAGCATAAAGCGGCAAGTCGATGCCAAAAACGCCTCACCTTCACCAGTTTTGTCGGCCGGCACTCTTGAACTGTTGCGCGACTGGAAGGCGACACAGCAAATTACCGCTCAAAGTTTAGATGAACTTATTCAGCTGCTCGAAGATTTCGCCAAAAACCCACACACAATGACAATTACCTTAGCAGCTGCTCCAAATAGTACTCTAAAAACTTCATTGGTTAATTGGTGCCGGGAAAATATAGCTCCCAGTGTTTTAGTATCTTTCAAGATAAATTCCAACCTACTTGGCGGTATGGTCGTCCAGTATGGCAGCCATGTTTTCGATTGGTCTTTTAAACGAAAAATATTAGAAAACCGCAAGAATTTTGCCGAGGTGTTGCGTCGTGTTTGATGACACTAACTTTCAAAAACTAGTCGAAGCCGACAATCTGACCGGTGAAGTCGTTGCCGTTAATAGTTTTATAGTGGAAGTTAAGGGTTTAGAGGGTGTCTGCCTGGGGGCTGAAATCTTATTCCAAGACGGTCAGCATGGAATTGTTCGTGAAGCCTATGGCGACAAAGTTATTCTTTTTAATATTGATTCTGAAAAGATGTCAATCGGCACCTTAGCGGTCGTTGAGCGAGATATGTTAGCCGTACCTGTAGGCAGGGAGCTGGTTGGCCGCGTTGTTACGCCTCTAGGAAAACCAATTGATGATGGCGGGGCGATAAGAACCACCGCGACGTCGGGCATATTCAATCCGGCACCGGGGATTATGGACCGTAGCATGCTGGACACACAACTGGCCAGTGGCGTAACGGCAGTTGACAGCTTTTTTCCAATAGTTCTGGGTCAGCGTATCGCGATGCTGGGTGATAGCAAGTCGGGTAAAAGCACTTTTTTAGGGCAACTCAGCGCTAACCAACAAGGTAGCGATAGAGTTGTTATTTGTGTACTTATTGGCAAACGTAAAGTCGACATTGAACATCTGTTAGCGGAACTTCAATCTTCCGGCGCCATGGAGCATACGATTGTCGTTCTAGCTGACATATTCGATTCCCTGTCGCAATCATACCTAGCCCCGTACGCTGCCTGTGCCATGGCCGAATATCTGTGGAATGAAGGTGAAGATGTGATTGTCATTTATGACGATCTAAGCAGCCACGCTGAAGCTTACCGACAACTATCGCTCCTGCAGGAAGTCGACCCTGGCCGCGACTCTTATCCAGGCGACATGTTTTATGCTCACTCCAGCTTACTAGAACGCGCCGGAAAACTACTAAAAAACGGCAAGACCTTGACTGCCCTGCCTGTAGTTCTAACACCGAATGACGATGTCACGGCCTACCTTTCAACCAACATTATGTCAATTACCGACGGACAAATAATTTTTGATTTGAAAGTATTCCGCCAGGGCATACGCCCTGCCGTTAACGCTGGGCTGTCAGTTTCTCGTGTCGGTAGCCAGGCACAGACCGTCCGACAGAAAAAACTTTCAGCCACACTATTTAAAAAACTAGCTAGTTACCATCAAGCCGAGGAGTTCTCTCACTTTAGTAGTCAATTATCTAAAGAGACCGCAACTGACCTTGAGGTTGGTAAGGCCCTGTATCAAGTTTTATCGCAACCCCCTGAAGAAAGGCATTCGTTAACCGAACAACAACTGATGTTGGAAACTGTTCTTCTAAGTAACGGTGGTGATTCTATTGACATTGCCGGGCTGAAAGCGGCCGTAAAAGAAGTTGCTTCGAAAGTAACCGAGGAGAAGGACTTCGATCGGGCCGAGGTTGAACTACTAAAGCAATTTGGAATAAAACCGAATTTACAAAAGCCGACTGACGAAAAGACAGAGGCCGGTGAAAGCCCAGAAATCGTAGCAAAGGAGAAAAAAAATGAGAAGGGCTAAAGCTGTTGAGCAAGACTCAATCCAGATCACTACGGTCATGGATTTGACCTCGGTCTTCGAAAGCCTGGCTAGCACTCAGGTTGCCAAGGTTAAAAACAAAGTGCAACTTTCAACCGATTTCTTTAAACTACTCTGGAAAAGGTATAGCTCAATCCGTATTGATCCGAGCAGGCAGATTACGAACCGCGGCGATTCTGAAGAAGAAAAACAAGCTTTCGTCATTATTACGGCCGAGGCTGGACTAAGTGGTGAAATTGACCAAAATCTAATTGAAACAATGCTAAAAGATTATGACAGCTCCACGACTGATATAGTCGTTTTGGGCTCCCACGGCGCTAATCAACTGCGAGAACGTAAGATTCCTTACGTACACTTTTTCAAGGTTCCGGAGTCTGATAATTATATCGATGTCGGGCCGGTAATCGAAGCTATTTTGCCTTATTCAAAAACGATTGTATATTTTGAGGAATATATATCTTTAGGTGTGCAAGAAATCAGATCAATAAACCTCATATCGACCCTTAAAACAATGAGTGAGGATGTTGAAGAAGACCCTGACATAATGACGTCTCAAAATACTATTTTTGAGCCATCGCTTGATGAAATTGCCGACGAAATGGAGGTCACGATGATGAAACTAGCGCTCAGCCAGACAATTTTAGAGTCCAGTCTTGCCCAGGATGCCAGTCGGTTTAACGCTATGGCAATCGCTAAAAAACGGGCCACTGAAATATTGGGAAGTTATCAGTTGGAGTATCACCGAGCAAAACGATCCGAGAATGACCGTCGGATGCGCGAAGTCATGATAAGCCTTAAAGAAAAGAATAAACGTCAAGGGGCAAAGGTATGAAAGAGTCTGAGTTGGACAGTGGTGCAAACGTAGGTATCATCCAATCCCTAAACGGCCTTATCGTCGAGGTTAAAATACTTGGCGAACGCCCTGAAGTCAAGGAACTATTAATTGTCGAAGGGTTACCAGAGGTGTTTCTTGAGGTCAACATATTCAAGCCCAATGTTGCGGTCTGTTTGAATATAACTAATAATCAAAAGCTTCGTTGCGGTCTAAAAGTTACCCGAAGTAATCGAAAAGTTACTGTACCGGTTGGTCCGAAAACTATCGGTCGGGTATTTGATGCCCTAGGGGAGCCGATTGACAAGGGCGAGCGGATTACCGAAAACCGACGCGCCATTACTGAAGCCAGCGGCATTAAGAGTTATCGAAAAAGCCAAAAGATGGAGCTGCTTGAAACCGGAATCAAGGTCATTGATTTCCTGACTCCATTCGTGAAAGGTCGCAAAATTGGTATCGTTGGTGGAGCTGGTGTCGGCAAGACAGTGCTTACAATGGAAATGATTCATAATGTAACTCAAAACGAAAAAAGCCTGTCAATATACTGTGGCGTTGGTGAGCGCATACGTGAAGGTAACGAGTTATACGAGACCCTAAAAGAGACTGACGTTCTGAAAAACACGGTTATGTACTTCGGGCAAATGGACTCAACGCCGGCAATCCGTTCCATGGTCGGCCCGGCTGCAGCTACAGCCGCGGAGTACTTCCGAGACGAAGAGGGCCGCGATATCTTGTTCTTCGTTGATAATATTTATCGCCACATCCAAGCCTTGACTGAACTTTCAACCAATATGGGTTTAATTCCGTCAGAGGGTGGTTATTCACCGGCTGTCTTTGCTGAGCTTCGCAGGTTGCAGGATCGCCTGAGTTCTAATGATAAAGGTACTATTACGTCCGTCCAGGCAGTCTATATCCCTGCCGATGATTTGTCCGACCCCGCCGTCCAGGCTATTTCACAGCAATTGGACTCGGTCTTGGTGCTATCACGTTCAGTCGCCGAAACCGGCATTCGCCCAGCCGTCGACTTGCTTCAGACCACCTCGTCGCTTTTAACTTCGCAGATTGTTGGCGACCGACATTACCAACTGGCCAGCAAAGTTCAAGCAATTATGCAAAAATATGATTCACTAAAGAACATTATTGCTATTGTCGGTGAAAATGAATTGTCACCAATCGACAGAACCGACTACCAAAACGCCAAGAAACTGATTCAGTTCTTCTCACAGGACTTCTCCGTTGCCGAACGCTATAACGGTCGACCCGGACAATATTTCAAAATCGGAGAGACTTTGGATGGCATAGAAGAAATCCTTAATAGTAAATCAGAGTCCGAAGAGCAAAAAGTTGAAGCCCAGCCCGAAAAGCAGCCATGAAAGAATCAGAAACTCCAGGAAAGTTAAAGGTTATTGCAAGAGGTCCTTTCAATTTGTATTATGATGGCGAAGCCGAAGCTGTAACTGCGACTAACAAAGTTGGTAAATTTGATATACTTCCCGAACATGCCGATTTCTTCTCCATCCTAAGTCCGGGCGAGATAATTATCGAAACCGCAAAAGACCCAATAGCCTTCAATGTTAGTAATGGCATCGTCACAGTCCGCGACAACGAAGTAATGATATTCGTTAATATCTAATTACTCATGACGATATAGTCAAATGAGTGGCCGCCAATCCCGATTGAGGAGACTCCGATACTAAAACCGGCAGCAGTACGAAATACGTAGGCGTCTGACACGCCGGGGCCCACCGGTGTAATAACTACGTTCGGCGTACTACTATACTGATTAGCAAAGGTTATATTAGCAATAATACCGCTTCTAGTGGATCCGGCGCCAATGTTAACATCTACCGTACCCGAGGTGTCGCTACCGCTAAGTGATATCGTATCGGGTGCTTGCAAACCACTGCCTCTCGAAACACTCGGCGACGAGCCACGAGTAATAATATGGCCGCCAATTGTAAGTGTCGTGTCAGACGTCAAGCTGCTAGCATCAAAGTATCTGGCCGATAGCGTCCCTCCTAAAGCCAAATTTCCCGCTACGTTCATATTATTGTTAACAGTAAGTAGCTGACCAATTACTACTGGTCCTTGCAGGGTTGTTGAGCCGGCAACGGACAAGTTACTCCTTAATGTCAAATTACTGATAGTTGCATCGCCGTTTACATTTAGTTGGCCCAGGGATGTGTCTCCGGCCTGTAGTTTGGTAAAGGTTGCATCATTAGCTAGCAGGTTACTATTCATTTTTAGCTGACCGGCTATACTAATATCTCCGCCGACCGTCACATTGCCGATAAACTTTGCATCCGGATTGACGACCAGTTCAGCGCCACTTTTACCGACAGTGTTTCGACTAACCCCCAAAGTTTGCAGTACTTGCGGGCTGATTTTGACCCCGCCAATCGTAACTTCTGAGTTGTTTTTTCCCTGTATATTCATTAAAAAAAGAATGATTCCGCCGTTAACTACTAGAATAGCAACCACTACGGCTAAACCTATAAAAGTCGCCTTATGGCTGGGCCTATATATATTATGTCTAGGTTTTAGCTTGGTAGGCGTGGCTACCGGTCCTGTCGTTGGTGTGCTTTTAGACGGATCATCGAACTGAGCCCTTAGCACTTCGGGAGCCGGCGGTTCATTGGAAGTATTTTCCGTTTTTGACTCGGGTTCTTTGTCCATTTTTTACCTAGTTTTACTTCCGTATAAGTATAGCGCTTATACTTATGGGGCGCAAATTAGCTGCACTTACTCACTACATCGTAGACACTTCGGCTCGCCGAATAGTTATGCCCATA
>CAZQGW010000020.1:0-10566 GCA_964593165.1 uncultured Saccharimonas sp. (SeqCode)
TGCGATTTGAACTTTTTCACGAAGGTCGCGAACATCTTCTACGCCGTTATTGCTAGCGGCGTCAATTTCGATAATATCAAGGTTGGTAACTTCTTCGTTATATGCCAACTTGTTAATTTCATGGGCGAGTATGCGTGCAACGGATGTTTTGCCTACCCCTCTTGGACCCGATAGTAAATAGGCATGAGAAATGTGACCCTCTTTGATCGCACGGGACAAAATATCTGTAATGTGTTTTTGCCCTATTACCTCATCGAGCGACTTGCTGCGATATTTTCGGTACAATGCTTTTGACACTGTTTGTTTTCTCCCCCAAATCAACTGTCTGCTTCGATTATACGCACTTTCGCGTGCTTATAATGCCGTATTTTTTACCATTTTTGTTTTCACCTCAGTGAATAACACCAGTATAGTGCTTTTGTTTATTTTGTCAATAAAAGTGGCCCATTTAGGGCCACTTTTATTTGAACTAAGAACCGTTGTTTATATTATGCACAAACGCCAAGGATGGTTGGAATGTCATTTTGTGTACACACAGAACTCGCTGCCGGACCCTGTCCGCTGTAAAGCTGTGCCCAAGTGCTCTCGACATTAATATACTTTGCTGTTATTTGATAACCGCTAGCAGCGCCTTTGGATACGGCACAATTTGCAAAATAACTACTGCCAGTATCTTGATTTGTCAAAGTAACCTGCTGAACGGTGTAGCCGCCATTACTACAGAACGAAAGAAGAGACTTATATAAATCGGTACTACTGGTCTGTTGGGTTGAGGTGGATGTTGTTGTAGTTTTAGCCGCGATTGCCTTTTGTAGGGCTGTCACTTGTGTTTGTTGGACTGAGATTTCTTTATTCTTTGTAGTGATCTGAGCGTTTAACGAATTACTATTACTGTTGTTTTCTTTGGACATATATCCCCAAACCGAAGCTCCGGATAATGCAGCTGCTAATATTGCTACCAATACGAATAGTAGGACTTTTTTCCAGTTGAACCCACCCTTCTTTGGTTTAAAAGACGGCTCTGTAGGTACGCTTGTATATTGTTGTTGATTATATTCAGGTTGCATAACTCCCCCTTAATTATTACTTAACCATATAATAACAGCTTATGTTTTTAAATTCTAGAAGTATAGAGTAAGTCTTCTTACAAAGCAGCTTCGACGGCAGCCCAGTCGGCGTCCGGATTGTCGGCAGGAATAATAATAGTAACCTGATCGCCCACGTTAATCCTGAAATATGTAACACTAGCCAGTAGAATTCGGTATTCGCGACCATTAGCTTCCACATAGTATGCACCATCGTGCTGAACCAGTGTGCCAATAATCTGCTTTCTTTCGATAGGGCTGATTTGCTTATAAACGAATCCGCCGTCGTCGGTAATCGTCAGCTTCAATATGTCACCTTCTACGAGTTTCGACTTACTGGCGTAATTTGCTGGAACCGGATATTCTTTACCATCTGGTCCGGCCATTCGTTGACCATCAAAAACCCCCTCGATAACTTTCCCCTTAACATCCTCAGTATTACTGGATTTTGGCGTAATCGGAGCGCCATCGTCGCCGGTTATACTAATTAATAACTCTCTAGCAGCAGCTAAGTTAGTCTCTGCATCCTGCATGAGACTGTGTAATCGTTTTATTTGCTTTTCTGGTAATTCAGACATGGTTACTCGCAATTCCTTTTGTCTTTATTTTTGGCCTTATATTACTTAATATATATCAACTATCACACAATATGTCAACAGGAAAATCCGTTTTTCCACATAATTTTATGATGTAGCTTAATAAGCGTTGTATATTTTATACTTGCATATTAACAAAAATACCGTCCATATGGGTGGACGGTATAATTGTTGTTTACTTGTCGGTCAAATATTTTTTTTGCAAAATTAAGCTAATTCGACGGTTGCACCTGCTTCTTCGAGCAGTTTCTTGGCGTTTTCAGCCTCTTCTTTATTAGCTTTTTCTTTTACTGTTGAAGGAACGCCGTCAACTATCGCTTTTGCTTCGCCGAGTCCCAAACCAGTAATTTCCTTAACTGCTTTTATTACAGCGACCTTTTGGTTGCCAGCTTCTTTCAAGTTGATGGTAAATTCTGTTTTACCCTCTTCTTCGGCTGGTGCAGCCTCTGATGCCGGTGTAGCAACTGCTGCTACTGGCGCTGCTGCGCTCACGCCCCATTCGTCTTCCAGGTGTTTAACGATTTGACTTAGTTCCAATGCTGAAAGTTTGTTAAGTTCATCAACAATCTTTGTTTGAGCAGTGGATAGTTTTACTTCTTTGTCTGCCATGGTTATATTCTCCTTAATTTATTAAACAGTTACAAAATTAGCTTTAGATTGATTCGGCGTGCTGGGATAGCACTTGAGCAAATCCTCGCTGCGTGCCATTCGCGACACTAAGGAATCCACTAAGCGGTGCTGCTAGTACGCTGACCAGCTGACCCTGAAGTTGATTCTTAGTTGGGAGTGCGGCTAGTGCCGTTACGGTCGCCGTATCAAGTACGGAGCCGGTATTGTCAAAACCAACGATTAGTTTTAGTGCCGGATGGCTTTTGGCGAATTTAGCCAAAACTTGAGCTGGCGCAACTTCGTCAGTGCTTGAAAAAGCATAAACTAATTGTCCAGTAAGTAGGCTTGTATCCGCGTTTTTAAGCTTGCTGTCACTAGCAAATGCCACGCGAACCAAACGATTCTTCGCAACTTTGATAGTTACATCTTCAGTCCGGGCTGCAGCTCTTAGTTGTTGCATGTCGGCAACACTAAGGCCGGTGTAGGCGGCGCCTACTGATCCCTTTGCGCCAGCGAATAATTCTGCTAATTCTGCAACCAAAGTGTTCTTTTTATTGCGTGTAATTGCCATAAAAATCCTTTCTTCAGTTGATATTTAGAATATTTGACCTAATTGTAAACGTTCAGACAGATGCGAGAGAACAAAAAAGTCCCTGGTTCTCGCACTGCCAAAGACTACAAAATCCAAAAAAATGTATGTTTACATAATCCTAGGTAGCAAATTAAGTGTTTCCACGGCTACTGTCTTTGGTGATGTCTACGGCGCAGTATAACAAATTTGTTCATCTGTTGTCAATAATGCTTTGGATGTCTGGAGAAACTAGAAAAAATACTGGTATAATATTAAGTAGAGTAAATCAAGAAAATTGAGGGGTGATCTAGTGGCAAACCAAGAAAAAGCCGAACCGTTTACATACAAAACTGATCGTGAACCAGATTTGCAATATCACGATTTGCTTTTGAGAATCAGAAAGACTGGAAAAAAAGCTCTTTCTGGGATGGAGTCGGCCTCGCAGGAAGTGCTGGGGCATATGATGAGATTTGATCTGGCTAAAGGCGGATTTCCTTTAATTACAGAGCGGGATTTAACTATGGGTTCGTCTGATGAAAACATTGCCAACCATGAACAAAATAGTGACCTAAGACCCGTAACCGGACCTGTTAAGCAGGCATTAGGTGAAATAATTGGTTTTATGCATGGAGCCAGGACTCAAGAAGAACTGGAGTCATACGGGTGTAAATTTTGGAAGCCATGGACCGTTGGCGAAGAAGCTGAACGAAAAGCGAAAAAACGCGGACTTGAAGTTGGCGATCTGGGACCCGGTTCGTATGGCGCCGCTTTCCACGATTTTCCAGACGGCGATAAAACCTTTGACCAGTATGCAAACATGATCGAACAAATAAAAGCTCGGCCTGAACTCAGAACCCATATTATAAGTCCGTTTATTCCACCAAAAATTAGCCGAGCTCCAGGTCGTCAACAAGAGGTGTTGATTGTTCCTTGCCATGGGCTACAACATTACAACATTGATACTGAGAACGGAGAAATCTCTTTAGTTCACTGGCAGCGAAGTGCGGATGTCCCCGTAGGGCTTCCATTTAACATGGTTCATTATGCTGCACTATTGATGATGGTTGGACAAGTTACGGGCTATAAACCCAAAGAACTTGTTTTTCAAATTTCCAATGCACATGTTTACGATCAACATTTTGAAAAAGTTGATGAACTCCTGGATCGAGAACCATATCCATTCCCGCGCTTAACCATTGATCCTACCATTAAAAAACTTGAGGATTTTCGAGTCGAACACTTTAAGCTTCAGGATTACTTCACTCACCCACCGATGAACATGGGGGGGACACCGGTATAAAAAGCATCATTGTCGCATATGATAAAGAACGCGCTATCGGTATAAGCGGTGGATTGTTATGGGGCCGAGGTGAAATGCGTGGAGATATCAGGCATTTTAAAGAACTAACGACTAATGCGGCGGTAATTATGGGTCGCAAAACTTTTGATTCTATTGGCGCTCCTCTTCCGGATCGTCAGAATATCGTTATAACCAGAGGTGATAATATAAAAATTCCCGGAATTAAAACCGCCCACTCCCTTGAAGAGGCATATTCAATGACTTCGGGATATGACAAAGCTTTCATAATGGGTGGCGGAGAAATCTATAATCAAGTATTAAGTGATGTAGAAAAAATATATGCGACTGAAGTCGATGCAAGAATTCGTGGTGCTGACACTTTCTTTCCCGTGTTAGATAAACGTTGGAAGAAAACCAATGAACAACAATTTTCTAATGATAGTGATAATATATATCCATATAGTTTCGTAATCTATGAAAAAAGATAAGTCATTCGTTAATCTAAATAATTTCCGGCTTGATGAACAGCGCCGAGTAATGGAAAACATCGCTGAAAATCAGGAATGTCCATTTTGCCCAGAAAATATAGATAAATACCATAAACAAAAAACGCTCAGAAAAGGCGCATATTGGACGGTAACAAAAAATCAATGGCCATATAAATACACAGATATTCATTTGTTAGCAATAGCTAATTACCACGCCGAAAAACTATCTGATTTGAAAAAAGGCGCCTTCGACGAATTATTGGAACATATGGTCTGGGTTGAAAAAGAGTTCAACATTATTACGGGAGGTCTCTGTATGCGTTTCGGCGATATGTCAAAAAACGGAGCTTCTGTTAATCACCTTCACGTGCATTTAATCGTTCCGTCTGTCGATAAACCAGCCGATGAAAAGGTCAGGTTCAAAATCAGCTAACTATTTATTCGGGTATGGTTTTAGTGAACGAGGGTCTTCCGGTGGAAGTTCGGTTTCGATTTTGACGATTTCCACGCCAGCGTCTTTCAGCGTAGTTTGCCCATCCAGGGTTGCGTAGCCTTCGATAAAATAGCACGATTTAATTCCACTGTGTGCAATTGCCTTGGCGCAATAAGGACACGGAAAGGTAGTGACCATAATGGATTTACCCTCTAGCGCTATACCCCTTCTGGCTGCTTCTGCGATGTTGACTATTTCAGAATGCGCGTCGATTGATCTATCGATCTCATTACCCTTATGAGCAGTGATACGCGGATCGCCTTCGATCCATGACGTATATTCAGTTGGAAGCGAATTATTATGAGCTCTCAGTATTATATTATTTTCCGCATCAATAACGACACTACCGACATGTCTCCACCAATTTGCGCTTTGGTTCATTTCTTCGTCAAGCATCTTGATAATAGAATCGTCACCATCTATCCTGACGATTCTATCAGGAAGAATGGCTTGTTTTTCTGTCGAATTGTCGCGATCCCAACGCAAAAATATCGGCTCCGTGGTAATATCGGCATCTGGATTTTCAATGATAAGCGTTCTTGTGATATCATCTTCGGGCATAATAATTGGTCGTTTTAAAGCTTCCTGCAAGCTCAATTGTCCCATAACGAAGGCCTCTCTCCCTAGCCCGCTTATGGCTTGTACGGCATCTTCCGGATTTAATGCCCGGATGTCTTTTCTAGTATATGGAATATTCTCAAGGATGTCTTTGTTGAAAACGCCGATTCTGGCGTCGGGGTGACGATCGAAGGCCCGTATATAGCCGTCATGGACAACGGGAATGTATCCTGCAAAAAGTTCTGGGCTATTATCAGTCTTTTCGATCACTTAATACTCTTCCGATTTTTCGTCTAAGCCCTGGGTCAGCCTGATGTTCTTCTAATAGTCTTTCGACGGGTTCTTGAATTCTACTCGACCATCCGATTTGCAGTCTGCGAATTTGAGCAGAAGTTGACGTAGTTGCCTGCGGTTCCAATACAACAACTTGGCCGCAGATTTCCTCAAGTTCTTTTATGGTGTCGTCATCGTAGGTTTCTTGTGTAACAATTAACGTGTCGGGTTTGATTCGCTTAATTAGATCCCAGTGTGGATCCTCTGGTTGTTTCAGGGTAATGATATCAACCGAACGAAGGTGAGCTAGCATATTTACACGTTCCACCTCTGGAACAACGGGGCGTTCAGGCCCCTTTCTTTTGCGAACCTTCGAATCGCTATCAACACCGACAACCAATACGTCCCCATATGATCTTGCGACTTCAAGGTATTTTGCGTGACCAACGTGTAACAAATCAAAAGTACCAGATGTCAGAACGATTCTTTGTTGAAGTATTCTTAGGGCCTCAATATATTTATCAAGCTTTTCGTGACTGGCTACAAATCTAGCCTCCGGGCTGGAACCATTGCCGAGAACACCGCGTTCTGACAATCTGTGCTTCATTCCCACCTCCGATTCGTCGTTATGTTCAGACATATCAACTCCAGATATTATACGAGTTAGCTTACTACGTTCTCAATTTTTATACCAGGGCCTTGAGTTGCACTAATTGACATGCTTTTTACATATGTACCCTTTAGGCCAGAAGGCTTTTGGGATTTTAGACTGTCAAAGAAAGCTTTGGCGTTTTCTTCAAGTTTTTTGGCTCCAAATGACACTTTCCCGATACTTAAGTGAATTATACCCTGTTTGTCGACACGGTATTCGACTTTTCCGCCTTTGGCTTCCGTAACTGCCTTAGCGACATTTGCTGCGACCGAACCGCTTTTAGGGTTTGGCATCAAGCCGCGTGGTCCAAGCAGACGTGCGTATTTTCCTAATTTTGGCATATACTGAGGTGTCGCAATCAACACGTCGAAGTTGATTTCTTCTTTATCGAGTTTTTGTAAGAAATCTTCGTCGCCGATAATATCAGCGCCGGCCTTTTTAGCTGCTGCATGTTCGGTGTCGGGGGCGAATACGGCGACTCGTACGACTTTGCCCGTTCCATTAGGCAAAGCCACGGTTGCGCGTATATTCTGATCGGCCTGACGAGGGTCTACGCCAAGTCGTACGTGCATTTCAATACTTGCATTAAATTTGCTAGGATTAGTTTTTACGGCAATTTCCAGAGCTTCGAATAATGGATAAATAACTGCCTTATCAACATATTCTGCAGCTTTTTGGTAGTTTTTACCACGACGTTCAATTAGTGGACGAGTAACTGGCTTCGGGCCTTTTTTAGTATGCGCCACAGCGTCTGGAGATTGTGGGGCTGCGTCGCCCTTTTCCTTACGTTCTTCCTTGGCAATTTTGTCTTCGACTTCTTTTATTGATTTTTCGCTACGCTTACCGGCCTTAGCGGTTTTAGCTTCAGTCTCGGTCGTTTCCGGCTTAACGGCGGTCTCTTTCTCGATTTTTGCAACCTTTTCAGGTTTAAGTTTTGCCTCGGCAGCATTAATCGCAGCCTCAATCTCAGCAATTGTGTTTTTATGTGTTACTTCTAATTTAAGCTTTTTTGCTTTTTCTAAAAGCTCTGGTTTTTTTGCCATTAGAGTCTGATCCTTTCTGTGGTAATAACGATGGTCTTAGCATCTCCCAACATTGACTTTAGTGACCTAATTCTAACAGATAAGGCTTATTTATTCAATACGAATTGAAAAACCCACACATAGTGTTATAATAATTGATAATAAGATATGACTAACTCAATAGATGTTATTAAGCCGTTTACGGATATTCTTGAAGAAGAATCTATTCACAACGTTCAAATCATCGGCGGTATTAATACTGTTGCCTTGATGAATCCAGAGACTTTTATTAATTTCAAAGCTAAGGAGGTCATCGCGCCCGACTCACTTTATTTGCCTACTATTAGGGACGATAAATCTAAGACTTTACGTGATTTAGACGCCTTGGTTTTATCGAGTAACCCGATTGATGTTGCGCGAGTGGAACGACTTATGGACGTAACTGTCGGGGCTGAATTGGAGCAATCGGTGTTTAGCATTGTTTCTGGAGACAAATTACGTAAACAACTAGCTCATCCATTTGGTATGGCGGCTGTTCTGGCTGTAGTATCAGACCGTTACGGTCGACCAAGCGGCATTGATTTACCAGAAGGAATGGTATCTAGCGGTGGAATGGTCAAATCGCTATTCCCTTTTGCTGTACCTCTTGAACCAGAAAGCATGGAAACGTGGTCCCTATTAGTCAAAAATATGCGCGTCCCGATTCCTAATCCGGCGATGTCGGTTATTAACTACGCGACTCGGTCGATTACAGGCGTTCGGGCTAAGGACGCCGATAAGATCGACACGATGGCAACGAGCGTGCTACAAAAAGCACCAGAACTCCGCGACTGGGCAGTTGATGGTCCGGGCGCAAAACAGTTAGGGCTAGGCTTACTCTTAAGATCACTGACTCCAAATCATGCCCATGTCGACTACTTCGGCACGGGCAGACCGATCGTACCACTATCAGATCTGGCCGATAACGAAATGTTCATGCTACCTAATCGCAGTGATGAAGAAAAAAGACTGATGATAGCAGAGACGGCACTAAAGGCCAAACTGATATCCTATTTTGAATCCAAGCAGGCATTTGTCTCTTGGTGGCAAAATCATATCGAGCAAAAGATTGATGCTATCGTAAAACACAAATAAAAAACCGCTCACAAGGAGCTGGTTTTATTTATGGACTTGATATGTTTTAAGCTTTAGCCTTCGACTTCAACCCCCATTGAACGGGCCGTGCCAGCTATAATCCTTATCCTACCCTCTTCGTCGATTGCGTTTAACTGGTCCTTCTTTAGTTCAGCAATTTCGGCTAGTTGGGTGCGAGTGATTTTGCCGACTTTTTCACTGTGTGGTTTACCACTTCCCTTTTTGATGCCGGTTTTTTCAATGATTAAATCGTCAACTGGTTGGCCTAGCGATTTCCAGGCGAACGTACGGTCCTCGAAAACTTGCAGGTGGACGATGACGTCTTTTCCCATCAAGCCCTTAGTCGCTTCATTGAACGGGTTAATAAAGTCCATCATATTCAGTCCCCACTGACCTAGTGTCGAACCTACCGGAGGTCCGGCCGTGGCGCGACCAGCTGGAATACGTAACTTTAGATTTCCGATAATTTTCTTTGCCATAATTTTCCTTTGTACTCGTTAGACGAGTGCGTAACTGGGGTATTATACCTTACGTACCTGTAGAGCGTCAAGCTCGACCGAAGTATCACGTCCGAACATACTCACCATTACTTTTACTTTACCTTTTTGAGTATCAATCTCAGCGATTGAGCCATCGAATCCTTTGAATGGTCCGTCAGTAATACTGATAACCTCACCGAGTTCGAAATCTATATTGTGCTTAGGATCTTCAACGCCCATTCTTCGTTTGATTTTGACGATTTCAGGTTCCGAGACTGGTGTAGGTTCAGTACCGGTGCCAACAAAACCAGTCACACCAGGCGTATTTCGAATAATATACCAAGTTTCATCTGTCAATTTCATCTCGACCAAGGCGTAACCTTGGAAGATTCGCTTTTCAACAACTTTTCGTTTACCGTTTTTGATTTCGATTTGCTTTTCTTTTGGTACCATAACATCAAAGATTTTGTCGGCCATATCAACAGCGTTAATTCGCTGCCTGATACTATCCGCGACTTTCTCTTCGTATCCACTGTAGGTGTGGATTGCATACCATTGACGTGATGAGTCGTATCGATTCTTTGCCATAATTTCCTTTATTTTATTATTAAATTAAATAGTGAGCTGAAAACCCAGTCTAAAAATACAATTAGTGCGACAAACAGTCCGGTGAACAGAATAACCGCTGCCGTCAATCCCCAGGTAGCTTTGCGATTCGGCCATCGAACCTGACGTAGTTCTTGCCAAGAACCTTTAAAATAGCCACCAACTGCAAAAAAAGGAACAAGAAGTTTACTTCGTTTCTTTTTAGGCTGAATGATTTTTGTCACTGATTTTTTTTCAGTTTTTTTATCCTTGACGGCCACTTCGTTCACTCCTCACCCTTAGGTAAATTAAATAGTCTGCATAGGCAGACTGTCAACTAATAATATAGCTGAAATACCACCATTAGTCAATAACACTTTAATCTTTCTTAGCCGGCAAAGTGATGCTGAACGTCGAGCCGAAATTCAACCGGCTTTTGACCATAACGACAGTTCCGATTTTATGCGCTAGTTTTGCTGCTACGTATAAACCCAACCCGGTTCCACTGCTTTCGCGTGTCCGGTAGTCTTCGCTACGGTAAAATTTCCCAAAAATCTTCTGCTGATCGGATTTACTAATACCAATTCCAGTGTCTTTTATGGAGAATGTAATATCTTTGTCTTTTTGCTTTACAATAATATTCACGCTCCCCTTTTTCGTGTACTTGATAGCGTTTGTTATTAAGTTTTGTAATAGTTCCTCTAGATAAAGCCGACTGACG
>CAZQGW010000021.1:0-10142 GCA_964593165.1 uncultured Saccharimonas sp. (SeqCode)
CACAAATAGGGGGGAAAAGCAAAAAGTTAACGCTCACGGGTGGAAGGGGAATGCTTACGGTTGAGGCAAGAGAACGGGCAAAAACCAGATAGGATGAAATCACTCTTTTGGGGTAATAATATATGGGAGGTTTGATAACTAAGGAAGAGAGGGATCGTCGAATTGGCAAGGTATTGTCATTTATATTTCTGTTTCGCTATGTTACGGCTAAGGACTTAAATTTATTAGGATCTACTCTCCTTGATGTAAATGATATGCGTAGAACCATTAAGTATTTTTTGAGTAACAAGCTGATTAAGGCCTTTGATATTTCTGATCCAGTCAAGACAACGGGATTCTACCTTACGGAGGATGGGTTGGCCAAGGTTCCTAAGGCTCTTTTGGAGTATAAATATTCCTTTTGGCCAGCGCGGTATAGGCCGGGTACTTTTTTTCATGACTCAGGGGTGATAGGAGCTTTTTTAGGCATTCAAAATGGGGCGACAAAAGGCCGTTGGATAAGTGAATGGATGATCCGCCAGGATCATGTTAAGGCCAGAGGAAGGGCAGGCAGAGGCCTAGGGTTGCGTCACAAGAGTGTTTTGCGGGGGCGGCTGCCGGATGGGATGTTTGTTATTGGCCAGAAGGCAAGAATAGCAGTTGAATACGAAGACGTCAGGAGAAATGTTACTGCCTGGGTGGAAATAATCCGTGATTTAGAATATCGGATGAAAGCCAAGGTAAGCATTGACTTGCCCGCCAAGGACGGAGGAACCGGAAGCGATTTTGAAGCTGTCCTTTTTGTATTTGGAGATAAAGCGACGTTCTCAATTTACTGCAAAAGATTCGACGAATGCCTGAAATTTGGGAAGGTAGGCGGCCAGGAAATAAAAGAAGCTGTAAATCCCAAAAGGTTCTTTTTTACCACCTTGGATGAATTGAAGGAAGGGAAGCTTTATAGGGCAGGGGGTGAAGAAAACAGTTTCAAGGAGTTGTTTAGTTTTGTGGAAAGCGATGGGAATCCATTGCGCGGCGTTACAGGTCCAGGGCGTAATCCGCACAAAACAGGAGTGGATCAGTATACATTAAACTTCTAAAATCACAGATGGGGGCTTTACGGATCAGCCCCCTAAAAGGATTTTTAATCAACCTGGCAGGGCATTGGTTTGGCCGCCTAGGCCGCTGCGCAATTTTTTTTGACTCCGGATCAACGACAATTATTTAATCGAGAGAATTCCTCGAGGCTTGCCTCGGGGTAATAGCATCAACACAATAGACGCATTTGAGTCAGCCTTGATTCTCCGCGATCATGGAATAGGCCAGCTCAGAGAAAAGATACCTTGCGGCTTGCCGCGGGGTGAGTCATTGAGAGAGCACACTCATTTTTATTCTACATATCTATCCCCGGATCACCCGAATAAGAAAATAATTGACAAGACCAGCCCAAAGCAGGATGATGGGATAGTTGTATTCTAAACTTAGCAGACATTATGCACCTATTGGTGCTAAAGGAATCAAATGGCCAGAATAGTAATCAATCTCCCTGATGATGAAGTTACAGAAATAAAAAACAAAGCTACATCCTTTGGCCTTTCCCTGCCAGCCTATACCCGTCAAATTTTAAAAGATTCCTTACGCAGAACAGGCAATAATGAGGCCACCGTTACTTTACGCGCCATCCGCAAGCTCATTCCAATTCTGGCAGAAGCCCTGGGCCGGACGCTCAAAGCCGATGACCAATCTGTCCAGAAATTATCACAGCTTCTTTTAGATAAGTATGACCAAAGGGAGGAATAAAAAATGAACAAGCAAGTAAGTCTTGGAGGCGTTCTAGGGGTAGGTCTGACATGGTTGATAACAATTGTGGTCCAGGGGTTCTTGTCATTTTTTCTTGGCCTGTATATTTTGCAGAATTACTTAACCTATGATAATTTTCTTATCTGGACCGCAAATCTACCAGAAAGCGCCCTGGGGCATATGTTGACGTTTATTGGCTTGAATATTCAAATGGTAACGAATACGGCAATAATGTTGGGGGTCTCTGTTTTAGTTGCCTTTTTTAAAATGGTATGGGAATGGGATGAAAAGTTTACCGATTCTATACGGAATTTCGTGCTTGTTTTTGTAGCAATAACCATGCTTTTAAAAATGGCAGGGATTAGTTGGTGGTGGGGAGGATTATTTTTGGTTGAATGCGTGCCAATGTGGGCACTCTTTACTTTGTTGTTTAATGTTTTCAATATACCGATGTTAAAGGAGGGCTATTTTCATAATAAAGGTGATTATCAAAGGGGGGCTAGGCTTGTTGATCCTAATAAAAGCGACAAGGCTTTTGATGTGTTAACTAAGAATGAAGTAGTTAAAGGAGAAGAGGAAGGGATACCGATATGGAAAGATAAATCCATCCCAAGGTCTCGGGAAACACAACACTGTTTAATAATAGCGTCACCAGGAGGAGGTAAAACGCAGATAATTTATCCTATGACTGAGAAGGTCTATATGCGACCGGGTGATAAAGCCGTTATTTGGGACAAAAAGGGGACATATACTGAATCTTGGGTTGGGAAGCCAGGAGTTGATCTTTTGGCTTCTTGGGATAAGCGTTCTCTTGCATGGTAGCTTTCTGCAGAAATACACTCCGAACATGATTGTCAGGAATTAGCAAAGATTATTATTCCAGTGAATCCTACGGAATTACAGCCGTTTTTTAGTAAAACGGCCAGGCGCATATTAGAGGCAGTATTAATATATCTATTTGAGCAAGGTACAGAGTGGGGATGGGGCGATCTTTATGATATTTTGTGTAAGCCAAGAAAAGAGCTGATATTATTGCTTTCAAGTACACCATCGGGCAGATCGGTTGTCAATGATCTTGAGGCAGATGGGAAGTCCCTTAATGATGTTTTTGCGACTTTGAATACTGAAATTGATAAAAATATTCGTTGGTATGCCAAGGTCTGGTCGCGCAAAGGAGTGTCGATAAAGAATTGGATTCATGGTAAATCTAAGTTTTTGATTATAGGTGGTATTTCTAAATATGATGTGATAGCTCAGTCTACTGCTGATATTGCCATTCAGCTTATTGTTAGGGAAATTCTTTCTTTGCCAGATGATCCTAACAGAAGAATATGGCTCTTCTTAGATGAGTTAGGGACTTTAGAAAATTTAAAAAAATTGGTAGATGCTTTTACTCAAGGCAGATCAAAGGGCTTATGCGTTGTGGCTGGTATTCAAGATTTAGGACAGCTTAAGGAAAATGTAGGTGATAATCTAGCCCAAACTATTGCAAATGTGTTTTCAACAATGATTGTTTTGAAGTGTGAAGATACCATAACCAGTAAATGGGCCTCAGAGATTTTAGGGGAGCAGGAAGTTATAGAGACACAGACTTCCAGAAGTGTTACGGGTAGTATTTGGGAAGGACAGACGACAACTGAGAGTAAACAGAATATTATGAAAATTAAGAAGGTATTTCTGCCAATACAAATCGTCCATTTTGACCCTTTGGAGGGTGTGATACGTATCTCTGGATGGCCTTTATTGCATGTTCGATGGCCCTATAAGCAGATACCTAAAGATAGCCCGTTAATTGAAGAAGCGGAGTGGATGAAGAGGAAAGATAATCTTTAAGTTCGCCATTGGTGTGAGGTGTTGAAGAATGATGTCACTTAGAGCTTTAGGAAACCTTGGGTCGGGTGGTGGTGCCGCAAGGCTTGCCGCCAATTACTATCAAGAACATTCCGCGGATTATTATATGGATGATGTAGATCATCAAGGTCAATGGATGGGTAGTGGGGCCCAGGAACTTGGGCTTGAGGACGCAGTTGATCGTAGTGAGTTTCAGTTGGGGCTGGCTGGTTATGTAGCAGGTGAACAAGTCCAAAATGCGGGTAAAGAAAACAGACAGATGGGCTGGGATTTAACCTATTCGGCGCCTAAGTCAGTGTCCATTGTTTGGGCCGGTGCAGATCCTTCTCACAGGCAAGAAATCGAACAGGCACACCAGAAGGCTGTTGAGTGTGCGTTTGACTACCTGGAAGCCAATACAGTGACAAGGAGGGGCAAAGGAGGCTATATCCATGAGTCTACTGGCCTTGTGGCCGCGCGTTTTAACCATTACACCAGCCGCGCGGGTGATCCCCAGCTACATTCTCATGTAGTGGTGTCTAATTTCTCAGTCAGGAATGATGGCACAGTTGGGACGATAGATAGCCGCACATTCTATGAGCATAGAATGGCGGCCGGAACTTTATACCAAGTAGAACTCGCTTGGGAGATGAAAAAGCTTGGCTATGAAATTGAAAATGGTCCGGGCGGTACTTTTAGATTAAGCAATGTCTCACAAGAGGCGGAGAAGGTTTTTTCCAAACGTGATCAGGAAATCGATACTATAGCCAAAGAGCGCGGAATCACAACACATAAGGGAACACGGAGCATAGTATTGGCAACAAGGCCGGATAAAGTTAATACAAGTCTGATCGAGCGCGAAGAAACCTGGAAGCAAGAGGCCAGAGAAGCTGGTATAGGGCTTAATGCAGAGCATAAGCTTCAAGAAGCAACAAATAGAAAAAAGGGCGAGTATGCAATATTATCGGAAGCTGGGACAAAACTCACAGCTCAAGAATCAACATTTGAATATAAAGATTTATTGCGTGAGACAGGCAGGGCAGCAATGGGCGAGAGAAGCGGCCAAGAAGTTCTAGACTTAGCAAGAGTGGCGCAAGAGAAAGGTTATGTTATTGGTCTTGAAGAGGGTATTTTAACAACGCCAAGTATGTCCAAAATTGAGCAGGGGATCATGGATCGCGTTGAGCGCATGGTTATTAAAAAGCAATATGGCGTTGATTCAAGTGAGGCCATTGAACGAGGTATCCAGACGGAGAAAGGTAATTTTAAATTTAGTGAAGAACAGGAAAACGCAATTAAAACAGCAACCGGATCAAGCGGCATTGCTGTTATTCAAGGCCGCGCGGGTGTAGGGAAATCTACCATGTTTGCCGCAGTTCGTGAATCTTATGAGCAAGAAGGGTATAAGGTACAGGGAATTGCCTTGGCCGGTGTGGCGGCCCAGAATCTGCAAAAAGAATCCGGTATCGAATCAAAAACAATTGCCTCCTGGCTTTTGCGCCCCGGTATTGATGATAAGACCGTTGTTATTATTGATGAAGCGGGGATGGTCGGCTCCAAGCAGATGGGTGAAGTTCTTGAAAAGGTATATGCGAGGCAGGCAAAATTAGTTTTAGTGGGTGATGAACGGCAATTACAGCCGATAGCGGCTGGCGGGATACTTCATGCCATAGATCAAAAGGTAATCCAAATTGCGCCGGAATATGCGAGTGTTATGGAAGATATTAAACGCCAGCGTGACGACTGGATGAAAGAAGTCGTTAAGGTGGCAGCACAGGGACATACTAACGAAGCACTAGAGGTTTTAGATCAACACAAGAAAATTAATGTTTATCAAGATGCAGCCCAGGCGCGTAGTGCGGTGGTGGATGATTACATAGAAAAGAACGCACAAGATTACTCAAAGGGGATCATCGTCACAAACAGGGCCTTTGATGCGCAGACAATCAATGAAGAAATCCGTTCCAAATTACAGGAGCAAGAGGTAGTTGGTAAAAATGGTATTGAATTTGACAACGGCCACAGGACAATTGAAATTGCTAAAGGGGACAGGGTAATATTTACCCGCAATAACTACGATTTAGATGTCCGTAATGGCCAGCGCGGGATGATTGAGCGAGCGCATAAGGCAGATAATACCATAGATGTTACTCTTGATAACGGAGAGAGAAAGCAAATCAATGTGCAAGAGTACAAGCATTTAGATTATGGTTGGGCATCTACGACGTATAAGGCTCAGGGGACGACGGTTGAACGAACACAAGTATTTGGCTATTCGGAAGAATCCATGGCATCACAACAAAATACTTACGTGCAAATCAGCCGTGCCCGCGAAGAAACAAAGCTTTATATTGTAGCAGGGGAGCGCGGCATTGAGCGTGAAGGATTACCGGAGACGCTTGAAAAGACTGAACGTCTTGAAGTCATCAATGAAATGAAGAAATCCTGGGGGATCGATGCTTCTAAAGGAACGACGTTAGATTACAAAGTTCAAGAACAGGCCCAAGAACGTGTTCAGGAATATGGACTGGAAAGATAAATAATTTAAGGAGAGTGATAATTTATGGAAAAAGAATTTCACAAATTTTTCATTCCCATTGATGCAGTCGTGCTCATTCTCATTGAGGGATGGGATAAGACAATGGTGTATCTTAGGAAGCGAGAGGAATTCCATACTTTAAAACAAAATATTTTTAATCAAGTCGCCGTAGAGTTTTTGATATTCTATTTATATTATTTCGATATTATATTGGAATACGTTTACTCCGACGATAAGCATGATGATGTGCTTAATGAAATATTATTTCGGATAGTTCGCCACTTAGGTGAACGGGATGATTATTTTGTAAGGAATTATGAAAATTGGAATCATGTAAAATATAGTACGGCTCAAAAGTTAGGATATGTTCAAAAATACGGCTATCGTATGAATTTATCCGAGATGTTGGATAATAAGCTAAAAGAATATTCGGGGTATAAATATTTCATTAGTGTTGAGAAAGATGGAGGGGTAATAGAAGAATCAAAGAAAAACGTACAAGCGGCGTTTAGCGCAAGGATTGCAAAAATGGTTAAGAATGCTCCGTTTGTTTCTACTAGAAGCCTGCTGGACAAATTAATATTTGAACAAATAGAGAATTACAAGCTTGTATTAGAATCCAAGGGAATGTCTAAAGATATAGAAATTGCAATTTCAGGGATAATGTCAAAGCGCAGATGGTGGCTATTTAGTCAATTTGGTAAGTTTTGAGAAATTAGGGGATTTCTATAACGGGTAACTATTTATGAAATTAATGGTCAGCGAAGAAGATTTAAACATGATGGAGGCTCACGATATGGGCGTTGACCTAGAAGAATGGTTAGCAAATGAATACCATCAATTTATTAACCCCAAAGAAAGAACTGGCGGTAGGGAAGATAAGGATTATTTCAACCCTGATGCTTTCAATGATTTTTTGTCGCTAAATCTTAAAGCCGGTATTAAAAGAGAAGATATTATGGAGGCCGCAAAGGATGTTTATGAATATAAGAAAAATTTGATTGAAAGGCAAAAGTCTGAGAATAAGCTTTCAAGTATACCTATCCAATTAAAGCAACATCAAGAAATAGAGCAGGAGAGAGGGTACGAACGATATTGAGAATTGAAAATGGAGCCATGATTGAATAGGGGGAGAGATTGAGGTGGTTTTCTCTAAATATTGACTTATTTTCTTTGATTTATGTTACCATGTCTTTTACGAACAAATGACAATATCTCAACGTAAATTGCCTTTATTATTTTTAGGGAAATGTTTATGTCGGTAAAGATTTCTGTTGTGATTCCTGTCAAAAATGAAGAAGCAAGGATAGGCAGATGTCTAAACGCCCTCAAAGGGTGGGTAGATGAAATTATTATTGTGGACGACCATTCGGACGACCGTACTGTTGCTATTGCCCGTGAGCAATACGGGGCCAAAGTTATTACACAAGCATTAGACAAGGACTGGTCTAAGCAAAGGAATACAGGCGCAGCAATTAGTTCTAATGATTGGATTTTACAACTGGATGCTGACGAAGTGGTTCCTCTTTCAACAGCACACATGATTAAAGATATTCTTTCAAAAGAGGGCCATGCTAAAGCGTACACATTGATACGAGTTAATGTTTTATTTGGTAAAGTATTAACACATTGCGGTTCTGGTGAATACTTACGACTATATGACCGCAGGTCAGCTACGTGGGAGGGGACTGTTCATGAGCAATTGCGCGTCCAAGGAGATGTCGCTAAGATTGCGGCATCCATTGAACATTACCCCGTTGATTCAATGGGACATTTTTTAGGTAAGAATCTTTCTTATGCGGAAGTGACGGCTATCCAATTTTTGAACAAGAATGAAAGTTTAGATGTCAAAGATATTCGTAATCGTCTTACGTTCAAGGCCTTGAAATTATTTTGGAAAAGTTATGTTCGTAAAAAAGGTTATAAAGATGGCCTACAGGGCTTAGTTTGGTGCGTTTTAATGGTTATAACATCTCAGATGTATTGGCTTATGATTTTGCAAAAAGCTTATGATGATGGGAGGTTAGAAAAATGAAGATTAGCGGCTGTACCATAGTTCGTAACGCTGTTAAACTTCAGTATCCTGTTATTGAATCTATCTGTTCAATTTTGCCAATTTGCGATGAATTTATTGTCAATGTCGGTAAAAGTGATGACAGCACTCTCTCATTGATTAAAAGTATCAGTTCACCTAAATTAAAAATTGTGGAAACCGTATGGGATTTCACTAATAAAGAAAAAGTTTTGTCTGAACAGACGAATATTGCTATAAGTCATTGCACGGGTGATTGGGTGTTTTATTTGCAGACTGACGAAGTTGTTCATGAAGCAGATTTACCACTGCTCAAAAAATATATGGAAAAATGTTTGAATGAACCATCCATTGATGCCTTGCGTTTCAAATGGTTTCATTTTTACGGTAGTCATTACCGTTACCGTATCGATAAAGGCTGGTATCAAAAACAGGACCGCATTATCCGTAACAATAGAACCATAGAATCTTATGGCGACGCTTTTGCCTTCCGCCGTAAAGACGGGAAAGATTTACGGACAAAAAATACCGGATGTTTTATTTATCATTATGGTTGGGTTTTTACTCCAGAGGCTATGGCTAAACGCCGGATTAATTCAGGAGAAATATGGGGTGATGACCGTGGGCAGGAAAAAAAGACGGGCCGTTATGAATTTGGGGATTTAAACCGTTTTCCTATTTATTTTGGAACACATCCATCTGTAATGAAGAATTTAGTCAACCAACATTCTATCAGTCAAGAAGATTGGCGCAACATTGAACGTAGGTATTGGTGGAATCCTTTGAAATGGCTGAGGATTCGTTATAAAACAGGACAGCGTATAAAATTTAGAATAAACTGAGAGATGAGCTGCCCTCATTAGATATAGCAAATAATGTCACGTGTTAATTTTATTAGATTTTTAGAGAGCTTTCGCAAAGGCTTGGGGGCTTTAGAGTGGCAGGTCTTTTGAAGTTGATTAATAAGCCAAAGCATGATACGGGTTTTGAGTTTTTCTTTATTACTTGCATGTAAGCATTTGCGGGCGCATAAAAGCGAATCTGTAAAATATACATTCTGAACATTAGCCTTGGGCAAAGTTTCTGTAATGAATTGATTGACTCCAGGTATGGGCGTGTCGTGAAAGGCTATGTAGCCTCCTTCTACAACGAGGGGAGCAAATAGTTCATAATCCTGTTTGACAAACTCGTACTCATGCCCACCGTCTATAAATAGAAATCCTACCTGCCCTTGGATGTCCTGGACAGCTTGATTAGAAAATTTCACAATAGGCTGAATAAATGATGATACGCCAGCTTTATTGATGTTTTTTAGAAATTCATCAAAAGTCCAAATTTTTGTATTATCTTTTTGATGCTCAGAAGAACCTGTGTGCGGGTCAATAGCATATACAATGCGAGGTTTCCCGCTATCTTTGAGGGCTTGGGCAATCCATACGGTAGATTTTCCTTTCCATGAACCGATTTCAACGGTATTGCCGTAAGTAACACTTTGCTTAGCTAAACTATACAAAAGCTGGCCTTCTCTGTTTGTAAGAAAGCCGTCAATATTTTGGGCAAGAAGTATGTTTTTGTTGATGCGTATCATGTTGATGGAGATTATAACAATTCTATAAGAAGATTTCAAAGGAATTAGTAATACCAACCGTTTTAAACCCATTCACAAAGGCAAGTCCCACCAGCTCACCATAAAGGCTTTCCTGTTTGTCTGATAGGAACTAACCGCATTTGTAGAAGGCTCACATCTCCTTTCTGCTGTAAAAATCGCCCTTAACAGATTCGCCCTTTGCTTACTCACCGCCATTTTATCCAAAAAATTATTATGTCAAGGGCTTCGCAAGTGGCCGCAGGGGTGCCGTGCGGCCACCCTTGACACAAAAAGTTTTTTGGATGGCGGTTCATCATGAAGCAAAGGTCGAAACAGTTAAGGTCAAACAACACAGCAAAAAGGAGACGTAAGATGAG
>CAZQGW010000022.1:0-1119 GCA_964593165.1 uncultured Saccharimonas sp. (SeqCode)
ACAAGAGAAGCTACGATCTTATACTAGTGTTCAATAAGTATGTGTCAGATTAAGGCGTGATAACACCTATACGATAATCTAGTTTAGTAATGAAACTCCAATGCTGATATCATTAGTGTGATGGAAAAACCGCTAACTTTTTCGGTAATAAATAAACTAGAGGGCACCCTAGCGCGTTCTGGTGTCATTGAAACCCCGCATGGCAGGATTGAAACGCCGACGTTTATCGTTGGCGGCACACAGGCTACAGTAAAAACCTTAACTCCGGGACAGGTTTTGGATTTAGGTGGACAGGCGGTTTTAGTAAATGCGTATCATCTAATGCTTCGCCCGGGTACTGGTGTAATCGCTGGCGCCGATGGTATTCACAAGTTTATGAACTGGGATAAGCCGGTATATTCAGATAGCGGGGGTTTTCAGGTGTTTTCGTTAGGGATGGCATACAAGAAGGGTATTGACCTTACTAGTAACAGTTTAAAAGGCGATGCTGCTCAGGCAGTACACACAAAATCGCAGTTAACAAAAGTTACCGACGAGGGGGTACATTTTCGATCGCATCTTGATGGTGGGAAACTGTTTATGACACCGGAAACTTCAATGGAGATTCAACATCAAATCGGTGCAGACATACATATGTGTTTTGACGAATTAACGTCTCCTTTGTCCGGATACGAATATGTAAAAAAAGCCATGCACAGGACACATGTTTGGGCAGAGCGATGCTTAGTGCGACACAATGAGTTAAATGTCGACCATTTAACAAATAACTCTCCACCTCAAGCTCTTTTCGGCGTGCTGCAGGGTGCCCGTGAAGAAGACCTAAGAAAAGAGAGCGCAACTTTTTTTGCTCAACACGATTTTGATGGATATGGCATTGGCGGTATATTCGAACCCGAAGAACTTTCTACAACACTAGGATGGGCCTGCAGTATATTACCCGAAAACAAACCGCGCCATTTACTGGGCATGGGGGCGCAACCCGCAGATCTGTTTTTAGGCGTTGAGTACGGTATAGATACGTTTGACTGCGTGGCTCCAACCAGGCAGGCAAGAAACGGAACATTATTTACGTACGATGGGCGTTTAAATATAAAAAACAGTGAGTTTAAGAACGATTTC
>CAZQGW010000022.1:1129-9525 GCA_964593165.1 uncultured Saccharimonas sp. (SeqCode)
GATTTCGGTCCAATTGACAGTGAGTGCGACTGTTACTCATGTAAGAATTACAGCAGAGCTTATGTACATCATTTAATGAAGGCGAATGAGATACTTGGTTTGACTCTCTCTAGTATTCACAATGAACGCTTTGTTGTTATGACCGTCGATAATATAAGACATAGTATTAACGAACGTAGTTTTTTCGACTACAAAAAGTCGTTTTTAGAAAGATATTATGGTAAAAAGGAATCAGCGAGGTATTTATAATGGGTAATCAACAGGCTTTAATTAATGTTTTAGATCAAAGCGGTAATCCTACCGGCGAAGTAAAAACAAAACAAGAAATTCACGAGCAAGGACTTTGGCATAATGCGGCCCATGTTTGGATTTACAACACTAAGGGTGAAATATTGATGCAATTAAGGGCTAAGGACAAAGATATTTATCCGGGTCTTTGGGATATATCTGTTTCAGGACACACAGATTCGGGCGAGACTCCAATCCAATCGGCAGTAAGAGAAATGAAGGAAGAGATTGGACTCAATCCAAAGTTTGGAAAGTTGGAAGCAGAGGGATTATATATAATTTCGCAGCCTATTGAGGGGGTAAATTGGCAAGACAATGAGATTGGCCATGTCTTTTTTTACGAATATAATGGTAGCGTTGATGACCTGTCCATGCCCGATCATGAAGTTGAAAAATTAGAGTTTGTACCAATTGATACGTTCGAAAATGAGCTGAACGATTCGGAGATGAGTAAAAAATATGTGCCCTACAAACCCTTGGGCGAATATTATCGGTGGGTTATCGATAGGGTTAGGCAGAGAACTACTAAATCTTAGCACTGTATTTCGGACCTTTTTGCTATCTACAATATTCAGCTATTATTAAAAATTAATAAATCACCTAATAAGGTGATTTATTAATTTTGGCGGGCTCGACCGGATTTGAACCGGCGATCTCCTCCGTGACAGGGAGGCGTGATAACCCCTTCACTACGAGCCCAGGGTTTACGACTAAGGTATTTTAGCAGCTTTCAACCCGTAGCGCAACAGATTGGCGTCGTTTATTTTGTCGCTGTGTGATGCTATAATAATTTACGATCAACTGAGTGCCGCTGTAGCTCAGCTGGTAGAGCGGCGCTTTCGTAAAGCGTAGGTCTCCGGTTCGAATCCGGACAGCGGCTCCATATATCAATATTTGGGTATAAATTTTATGAAAAAAATTATCAAAGAATCGTTTAAACAATTAGTCGCAGATAGATATCTGTTAATGTTGATATCTTTGATGATATTGATGGCTATTATTGCGTCAATCACGCTCGGACTTTCGATTCATTCTAGTGAAAAACAGCTGGTATCTCATTATTCTGCATTTGGCATAACGCATTTTTATTTCGATCAGTGGTATTATTCCCTGGTTTTTATCGCGTTCGAATTGATCGTAGCAATACTACACACTATTATCTCTGTAAAATTGTTAATCACGAAGGGCCATCCTATGGCTATTATGTTTGCTTGGTTTGGAATAGGTATTGTTTTGGTAGGATATGTGACGGCAGCAACAATATTAGGATTACAAACTCTACTATAGGCATATGACTGATTTAGAAATACCATTAGGCAAAAGAACACTAAAATATCGTTTGTTCGAAATGTTGCCCGCTTTTTTAAGTTACGGGGCACTTATTCTGCTAGTTGTCCTGTCGTTAATAAGTCCCACTTTGGCATCTATTTACTTGCTGTTTGTTATTTCTACACTCTTAGTTAAAGCGGTCGGGATTGCCTTCAGAACAATACAGGGGAGGGGACGGCTTGAGGCGGCAGAGAGGGTTGAATGGCGCAGTCGGTTGGCCGATTTGGAAAACGCCGAGGAATCATATGAAGTAATGAAAAACAGCCGTTCAAAATTATTCGAAACAGCAACCCATATAGAGAATTTGCGATTGATAGCAGCTAATCCTAAGTCATTCCCGAAACCATCACAGATGTATAACGCCATAATCCTCGCTACCTATAACGAATCTTACGAGGTGATTGCCCCCACGATTAAATCATTCGTAGACAGCACTTATGATAAAAAGAAAATGATTGTTGTTTATGGCTATGAACAAAGAGGCGGCGAGGAAACGAAAAAAACCGCATACAGGCTGAAAAAGGAGTTCGGAGACAAGTTTCTTGCGTTTCATGTAGTGGAACACCCATCGGACTTGCCAAACGAGGTTATCGGTAAGGGGCCGAATATAACATATGCCGGGTATTTTTTGAAAAAATGGCTAAAAAAAGAGGGTATAAAGCCAAAGTATGTTATGGTTACGTCCCAGGATTGCGACAACAAGCCCTATCCTTCGTATTTTGACTACATAACCTATGAATATATAGTACATGAAGATCGGAAGCGTCTGTCTTATCAACCGGTATGTTTGTATTTTAACAATATCTGGGATGCGCCAGCGCCTATGAGGGTTATCGCTACAGGAAACTCATTTTGGACCATTATCAGCTCGATGCGCCCCCATACTTTGCGTAATTTTGCTTCTCATTCGCAGCCCATGGACGCTCTTGAGGAGATGAATTTCTGGAGTACCCGTACGATCGTGGAAGATGGTCATCAATATTGGCGCAGCTATTTCCATTTTGGAGGTAACTATACCGTTTTACCGATTTATGTTCCCTTTTACCAAGACGCAGTATTGGCGGATACGTTCCTCAAAACTCTAAAGGCACAGTTTTTGCAACTGCAAAGATGGGCGTACGGCGCGTCAGACGTTCCGTATGTCGCTGTAAGGATATTTTCAAAGGACCGTAACGTTCCGTTGGTTGGTGGCATTGCGCGGCTTCTGAGGCTGCTTGACGGGCATGTAACGTTGGCCTGTGTGTCTATATTAGTGGCAGTGGGTGGTTGGGTACCCCTATTTATCAATAGCGACGCACAGCGGAGCGTAGCGGCTCATCAGTTGCCTGATGTGGTCAGTTCAATTCAGCAAGTAGCCTTGATTGGGCTCTTTATTACCATCTTTTTGACATTTAAAATGCTTCCTCCTCGTCCAGAGCGGTATAAACGCACCAGGACTTTTTGGATGTTAGCTCAGTGGGTTTTAATGCCTGTCACCGCCATACTTTACAGTTCAATGGCGGCATTGGATTCTCAAGGCCGAATATTCCTAGGGCGGTACCTAGAGGTGTTTGACGTTACGGATAAAGCAACATATAAAACAGTAAAACTTGCTAAAGAACAACCTAGGAAACGTCTTTTTAGACACGCACCAAAGTAAATACTATACTTCAGAATACGAAGAAAAGACCGCCTTAAAGGCGGTCGACTGTGTTTCGGGTGATAGTAAAAGAAGTCTCTACTACAATGTGCGAATTCGAACTTCGCGCTTCAGTTGTTGAAGGGTTTTATCGTATTCAAAGCCAAGTACAAAACGTTCAAGCTTTGATGACGTATGGGTGGTGGTAATCTGTTGCTTTTCTTCCATTTCTAAATATTAGCATAAACAATTAGAAATGTCAATAGAACATATTAAGATAAAATATACTACTTATGATATATGCATTCAATTTTAAGACACTTAACCCAGGTGGAAAACTTAAGTAATATGGGTATAAAAAAACCATCACAATTCTGTGATGATAATCTACAAATGGTGGGTCCTGGAGGATTCGAACCTCCCACCTCCACAACGTCAATGTGGCGCTCTAGCCAAATGAGCTAAGGACCCGTTTGTCTTAGAATATCAAAATAGGGGTGGAGACGCAAGAATATGGTATTATTATTTATGAGCTATGAAGCAGTCTAACCAGCTGTCGAGCTCCGTGGGGAGTGGTGATGTACGAAACGTTACTTCATAAGTGTTCCGTTTTTAACGGAAAAGTCCGGTGGAACCGTCCGTACAATACGGACCCGAGACATGCGATATACCTATTTGAACCTTTATTAGTGGGTTTGAATGTAAAAATCGCATGTTTTTAATTAGTAAAATAAATCAGACGGAGTCTAAAATGGCAGTATCAGAAAAAAACGACAATAATAAACTGGAAACCATTCGTCATTCTCTTTCGCATCTAATGAGTATGGCTGTTGATGAATTATATCCTAATGCCGGATTGGGTGTTGGTCCTGCGATTGAAGATGGTTTTTATCAGGATTACGATTTGCCTGAAGCTATTAGTCCGGATATCTTACCTAAACTAGAAAAGCGGATGAAAGAGTTAATTAGGGAGGATATAAAATTCGAACAGCACGACGTTGACTTTGCCGAGGCTTATAAGTTTTATGAACACGATCCATATAAAACCGGGTTTATCGATGATTTTAAGGCGCGCGGCGAAAAAAAGGTTAGTTTTTATAAATCTGGTCGGTTTGATAATCTTTGCGCTGGTCCCCATGTGGTTTCGACTAAAGAGATTAATCCAGACGCATTTAAGCTTACGAAGATTTCAGGAGCATACTGGCGCGGTGACGAAAAGAATAAGATGCTTCAGCGCATATATGGTGTTGCCTTCGAAACTCGAAAAGAACTGGATGAGTATTTGGAGCGTATGGAGCAAGCAAAACTTCGAGATCATCGTCGGTTAGGTAAAGAACTTGATATATATACCACATCACCGCTTGTTGGTACCGGGTTACCTTTATTTACACCGCGTGGGACGGTCTTACGTGACATTATGGCGCAATATTCGAATCAAATTAGAATAGGTTATGGTTTTGAGAAGGTTTGGACACCGCATATTACGAAAATTGATTTGTATAAAAAATCAGGTCATTGGGCAAAGTTCGGTGAAGAACTTTTCTTGGTTACCAGCCAAGAAACTACCGACAAGATGGCCCTAAAGCCAATGAACTGCCCGCATCATGCTCAGATTTATGCTAGTAGGCCACGCAGTTATAAGGATTTACCCGTTCGCTACCTAGAGACAACAACTGACTATCGGGACGAAAAAACAGGCGAACTGGGTGGTTTAGATAGAGTACGTTCTCTAACGCAAGACGACAGTCACGTATTTTGTATGCCGGAACAAGTGGAAGAGGAGATAAGTAATTTACTTGCGACTGCCCGCGAGTTATACGAAACAATATCGATGAAACTGCGCGTACGTCTATCTTATCGCGATGATAGTGATGCATATCTAGGCGAGAAATCCTGGTGGGAGTCGGCCCAAGCCCAACTAAAAACCGCAGTTATTGCAAATAAATTGGATTATTTCGAAGAGGATGGCGAAGCGGCATTTTATGGTCCAAAAATTGACTTTATGGCGACCGACGCCTTGGGTCGTGAGCATCAAGTTGCGACCGTGCAGTTAGATTTTGTTCAGCCGAATCGATTTGGTCTTCAGTACACCGACAAGGATGGTAGTTTAAAGATGCCTTTGATGATTCACTGTGCAATACTTGGGTCAATTGAACGCTTTTTGAGCGTATTTATAGAACACACCGCTGGTTGGTTTCCTTTTTGGGCGGCTCCAGAGCAAATCCGAATTCTTACAATTAATGATACAGTTTCAGATTATGTAGACGATATAAAATCAATACTTGATAAATTAGTACTTATGAAGCCAGTTAGGTACAACGAGATACGTTATAGGGTCGACGATCGAAACGAATCTCTAGGCAAGAAAATCCGAGAAGCTTCGGGCTGGAAAATCCCTGTCCAGTTTATTGTAGGCCCAAAGGACAAGGATGCACGCGAAGTTAGTGTGAGAACCCAACAAAAGGAAGAAAAAGTTAAACTAGATGATTTAGCTGACTATCTACAACAACTCTAGACTAATGGTTAAGAATGATTTTCGTAACAAGATATACGACCTGATTGCACAGGTTCCGAAAGGAAAGGTGACCACTTACGGTGATTTGGCTGCACTTGCGGGGCATGCGAACGCGCCCAGGATCGTTGGTGGAATTGCACACTTTGGACTTGAGGACTTGCCTTGGCACAGATTAGTAAATAGATTCGGTGGCCTTGCATCCGGATTCCATGGTGGGCGTGATGTTCAGGAACAATTATTAAAATCCGAAGGGGTTTCATGCACTAATTATATAGTTGATAATTTTAAGGATATAAGATGGAAGTCAAACATCCAAAGATACCATTAGTAGTTATAGTTGGTCCAACAGCTAGTGGAAAGACTCTATTGGCAGTTAACGTTGCCAAAAAGTGCAATGGTGAGATAATTTGTGCAGATTCGAGGTCGATTTATAAAGGGGCGGACATTGGCACTGCAAAACCGACCATAAAAGAACGTAGTTCCATACCTCATTGGGGGTTGGACTTAGTTGAACCCGGGGAGTATTTTTCTGTAGCTGATTTCAAAAAATATGCTGATGAAAAAATTAACGAAATTAGAGCACGTGGGAAAGTTCCGATTTTGGTTGGTGGGACTGGACTATATATAGACTCGGTTGTTTTTGATTATAAGTTTGGTCCAAAACGAAACGTCATCCTTAGGACTAAATTACAACACATGACCTTGGATGAATTGCTCATCTATTGCAAGAAGAATAAAATATCTCTGCCAGAAAATCTAAGGAATAAACGGTACATTACGCGCGCAATAGAGATGAACGGAGTAGTTCCAACGAAAAAACTAAAGCCAATTAAGTCAACTATCATTGTAGGAATAACTACAGAAAAAGATATTTTACGATCACGAATTATCCAAAGGGCTGAACAAATGTTTGACGATGGTGTAATAGGTGAGGCGAAAATGATTGGTGATAGATTTGGATGGGCGAGCGAGGCTATGAAGTCAAACATATACCCACTAGTCCATAGTTTACTTGATGGCGAGATTACCCAAGAGGGGCTTAAAGCTCGATTTGTTACATTGGATTGGCGTCTAGCGAAGCGTCAGTTAACCTGGCTCCGTCGTAATAGATTTATTCAATGGTTTTCTTTAAATGATGCGGAATATTATTTAAATGACAAACTCGCCATCTTTGAGGAACCGTGATATTATAAGTGTAATAAAAGTATTCGGAGTGTGTGTATGATAGATGCGTTGTTTGGTTCCAAAACTAGGGTAAAGTTACTGCATCTTTTTCTAAATAATCCAGGGCAGTCTTTTTTTGTGCGTGAAATAACTCGAAAGATTGACGAACAGATTAATTCGGTGCGTCGAGAGTTGTCTAATATGCTTGAGGTTGGGGTGATTACCAGTGATAGCTCTGATAATAAACTATATTATCAAGTCAACCAAAGATTCGACTATTACGTTCCGTTGAGGGCTATATTCGGAGATGGGGATGTCAATGATAAAATTGTTAACATTAAGCCAACCGATTTATCGGAAGAAAAATACAGTCCTATTCTGCACGATATTTCTGGTCTTCGCCTTGCTGTTTTTTCCGGAGTATTGGTTAAGGGCTCGAGTACTCCCGTTGATGTGTTGTTGGTTGGCAATATTGCTCCTGCAAAAACAAAATCATTAATAGCTGAGATAGAAAAATCTGAAGGCCGTGAGATAAATTACAGCGTGTTATCGTATGACGATTTCTATTACAGACTCAGCGTAAGAGATAGATTTATCACTGAGATTATTAACGGTAAGAATAAAGTAATTGTCGATACGGATAACGTTATTAATAAACCCGCAATAGGAAGTAAAGTGATAAATGTTTGAAATTGAATACAAGGGTGCTAATTGTGTGGTCATCAGTACAAAAAAGGCCAAATTAATCGTTGATCCAAAGCTATCAATTGTTGGGTTGAAGGACGTTCCAATCAAAGAAGCGGTTGAATTAGTAACAGAAGAGAGATTTGCAGTAAAAAATCCTGACTCTAGGTTGTTGATTGATAGCCCGGGCGAATATGGGGTTGCCGATTTCGATATTGTTGGAGTACCGGTGCGTCGACATATAGACTCCGAAAACGAAGGGCTGTTATCTACCATGTATCGCGTGGAGGTGGGAGAGACTCGAATTGGGATAATTGGTAATATATACGAGAAACTGTCTGACGAACAGCTGGAGAATATGGGCGTTTTAGATATTCTTATTATTCCAGTCGGCGGAAATGGCTATACACTAGATGCTGTTGGGGCTTCAAATTTGGTCAAGCTAGTGAGCCCTAAAGTCGTTATCCCAGTTCACTATGCCGACAAAACACTCCAATACGAGGTATCGCAAAACGATTTAGGCCAATTCATTACCGAATTAGGTGCACCAGTTGAGGAGACTGTGAAATATAAATCAAAACAACAACTAGGTATACAAGCGCCCCTGACAATAATAAAGATCACTCGTACTTAGTCAGTTAGTTTACACTAATACTCGACAAACATTAAAACCCCTCGAAACGAGGGGTTTTAATGTTCAGTGCGTCTTCTTATGAGAGGATACCTTTTTTCCTTAGGGTTCGTATGGCTTGAGTTGAAAGCACAATCGTTATCTTGTTGCCGTCAATTTCAAAAGTT
>CAZQGW010000023.1:0-9195 GCA_964593165.1 uncultured Saccharimonas sp. (SeqCode)
TTAGAAATCCACAATCTGAACGACGAATAGTTATAATTCAAAAAGCCCATCCAACCGACCAAACACTACATCGTCTAACTGCAAAGCTTAGTTCTGATGGCTTCGTCGATCTTCGCCTACTAGGTGTGATACCTCGACTTCATCCCAGATTGCCAGTACGAATACAACTATACCTGATATAAGCATATTCCAAACCGCCGACATCCCAAGGCTCATCGGAATGAAAGCCAGTATGAAAAGTAAAACTGCCGCTATGCCGCTGACCCAACTTGGTAAAACATTCTCCCAAAAAAGCTGAATGAGACCGGCGATGGCTATTATTGCGCCTAGAACTATTACGCTGCCAAGTGCAAACCCGGACACTGAAATGAACAATGGAGAAAACGCCACCCAAAGCCCGACGATAAGCGTAAGTACGCTAGCTGTTCTTGATTGATCTATATCTTTCATTATATTTACCTCAAATTCTTTAGATAGTTAGATTTGCTATTGAACAACTCCAAACCCGTAGTTCTTTTCCCCCTTTCCATTCCAATTATCAGCTAGTCGTGTCCTTTGGTCTGTTAACTATTTGACAAATGATACCAAGCGTCACCAAGACTAGCTGATATATAATAAATTCATGGAAAAAATTGATTATAAAAAACAACTAAAAGAACTTTATAATGGCAAAGTTGGCCAACCAATTACCGTCAACGTTCCAAAGATGAATTACTTAATGATTGACGGGCGCGGCGATCCAAACAGTTCGCAGGAATATATCGACGCAATCCAGACTCTATATCCGGTGGCTTACAACCTTAAGTTTATGTGCAAAAAAGAACTCGGCAAGGATTTTGGCGTCATGCCACTAGAGGGGTTATGGTGGACTGAGAAAACAGAGGATTTCTCGGCCGAGGACAAGAGTAATTGGCTGTGGACCGCCATGATTATGCAGCCGGGCTTTATTACCAAGAAGATGTTCAACTCCGCCGTAAATCAGGTCGCAAATAAGAAGAAACTAGCGTCAATCAGTAAAATCCGTCTAGAGGCTTATGACGAAGGCCGCGTAGCGCAGGTTATGTATATAGGGCCATATTCCGATGAGGGCCCTACAGTCATGGGTTTGCATGAATATATTAAAGATCAGGGCGGAAAGCTCAATGAAACCAATAAGCATCACCACGAAATCTATCTAGGTAATCCGCGTCGCACCGACCCAAAAAAACTAAGAACAATCATACGCCAACCATACTAGCCTAACTCGTCATAGTTTAAGCAAAAGATAAGTTGATGAAGCTTAGAATAGTATTAGGAGGATTAAAATATGGGAAATAATATCGTACACTTTGAAATATATGTCGACGACATGGAGCGAGCAAAAAAGTTTTACACAGAGGTCCTAGGTTGGGCCTTTAATTACATTAAGGAGATGGACTACACATTGGTTTATCCAGGGGGCAAGATAACGGACGGCCCGGCTG
This sequence comes from uncultured Saccharimonas sp. (SeqCode), assembly GCA_964593165.1. GTDB lineage: Bacteria > Patescibacteriota > Saccharimonadia > Saccharimonadales > Saccharimonadaceae > UBA1547. Next base: position 1,464 of record CAZQGW010000023.1, read on the forward strand.
AAGTGGGGGTAAACGGGGGAATGCTGCTTCGAAACGCCCCAGCACCAGCGGATAGCAAGGCGTCGCCGAACGCATTCGTTTGCACGGTTTCGGTAGAGGATATTGACGGGGTAATAGAAAAGGTGACCACAAACGGTGGTCGAATCGACCTACTGGCATATGACGTTCCTGGCGTTGGGCGACTAGCTTATGTTCGCGACAGTGAAATGAATCTACTAGGTCTACTAAAACCCGATATGTCATCTATGGGCATGTAATGACCGTCATCGACGATTATTTAAAAAGTGTCGATAAACCTACGAGGTCGGCACTTGAGAAAATCCGGCAAGTCGTAAAAGAGGTTGAACCTGAGGCCGAAGAGGCGATGGTCTATGGTGTAGCGGGTTTCAAGTATAAAAAACGCTTTTTTGTAGGTTTTTCCGCTCATCAAAACTTTCTAAGCCTGTATCCGGCTGCAACGGCCATAAAAGTTCTAGAAAACAAGCTGAAGAAATACGATTTATCGAAGGGCGCAATCAGATTTACGGTCGACAATCCCATACCGGAGCCATTGCTGCGGGAAATAGTTCAAATCAGACTAAATGAGATGGTTAAGAAACCATAACACCTTAGTTTTTAGTCCATACCCATTGAATAAACCCAAACAACAGGCTAAACTATAGAAAGTTATTATGGATAAAAAACTGAATGCAAATGGCCTGCAGTTAAGTCGCCAATTAGCAGAGGCTAAAGCCGCCAGCGAAGTCGAATATAAAGGCCGGATGATTAGCGTTGCCGGTGTTGGTAGTGTGGTTTCTGCCGCCTATGAACAATTGCGAAATGCCGCTGAATATGCCCAAGAGCATCTGTTAATTCAAAACGCAATCCGTAGGTTTTTCATCCGAAGCGTATCGTTTCACAGCCACTCCATTGCTAGTAAAACCGTGGCCGAAGAGCTGATAATTGAGCTTACGCAATCCGGCTATTTGAAGAACGATTCGTTGCCGGTAGAGCTAATTGACACATTGGGCAAAGAAATACACAGGCATTATAACAACTACTGGCGACTAAAAACCGCCGGGATCGATGAGCACACAGCTAGAAACTGGACACTGGATCTACTGTCAATAGGTAGCGAAGACATCCTGGTCGTGAACTATATCCAACCTATATTTATCCAATTTGCTTATCATCACTATAATTCTATCTTGAATAAGAACTCCTTCAAATCAACTAACCCGATGGACGATAATTTCGAGGTTAGCCTATATATTGCCGTCCATCGTTCGCTGTTCAAGTCTGATCTAGCTGCTATTCGTTACGATATGCAGAAACTGTATAAAACGTCAGATGAAAATATCAACGCCTATGCCCAGTTCCATCAAACTATTGACGATTTTTATACGTCAGAGCTGACAAATAAAATCACACTCTATATCAATAGATACGGCGCACCGCTTCGAATCTTTCGTAACATGATTCAGGACAACGATAAAGTCGACGAGATTCTAAAGGACAGCAGTAAATTCGACAGTGCGTATAATGACCAGATTAAAAAAGAATACAAAAAAGCCAAACAAAAACTCAACAAAGGCCTGATAAAAAGTATTATTTTCTTGATAATTACTAAAACTATTATCGGCGTGGCGATCGAAGTGCCGTATGATCTACTAACAGTGGGCGCGTTAATGGTGACACCATTTATTGTCAATCTGTTATCGCCAATAGTTTACTTAGCAATTCTGCGTTTAGGATTCAAGCTTCCAGGCACGACCAATGCCAAGGCTATGCGCGTATATGCCGATGATATGCTATATGGCGAACAGGCGAACTCCAGTCTTTATCCTCCATTCAAAGAGAGGAAATATCCACTCGGTTTTTCAATAGCCTACACTCTGATGTTTTTGGTCATCTTCGCAATCGTTGCGAACATCTTAATGCTGCTAGGCTTCAATATAGTTAACGGCCTCATATTCTTCGTCTTCATCGCCGCTGCTAGCTTCCTAGGGTTTAGATTGTCGCGAATCGTGCGCGAACTGGAGCTTGTTGCTGTCAAGCAGGGTGCCATATCTACTATCCGAGAGCTTATTTTCACCCCGTTTACCTTCCTGGGCAAATGGATATCCGATAAATATCAAAAGGTTAACGTTGTTGCGCTAGCAATGGACACATTAATCGAACTGCCGTTAAAAACAATCCTGCGCCTAATCAGGCAATGGAATAAATTCCTAGACGACAAACGAGACCAGTTCTAGTTGATTACAAACACGCCAAGTAGAGCATCTGGTTTGCTGTTCGGATTCTTAAATAAATAGCCGTCTCTAGCCTTAACATTGTAATAACTATGGTTGTATTCAACATTCTCCAACTGATTGGCGTCATATATCATCCAGATATCTACTCGAAGTTGTGGTCTTTCAAGTGACATCGGTTTCCATTTATGAAAACCTTCAAGCACCGATAATGTTAGTGGCCCATGCGCTTTACAACCGAAGCCGAATAAATCAATCGGACGATCATTTACTTTTATAGCATGGTCGCTTTTTGCGCCGTGCCTGTCAGTTCCGGTGTCTAATATTAGTTGGACAAGTTTATCTTTTGGAATATCGTGTTTTTCCGATTGGATGCCACGTATTACAATTTTTTGATCAGCGAATTTATTAATTATAGATCTATCAATACACTGACTGATTTTATTCAAATCCAAACTATCAAACTGGTAGTCAGGGCATGAGATATATTCAAGCAGCGCGCTCATCTAAGCATCGATTACGGAATCGGCTAGTTTTGCGATATCTGGTGCAATGCCTTCGCCATTCCATGTCCAAGAGTTGATTTCTTGCATGTCAGCGCCGTGAACCTTAGCGTACTCGGTGTTTTCGGTAATTTTCTTCTGGTATTTGATAATTATGTCCTGAGCTTGTTCTTTTGGTATACGACCGGCGGCGGCTAGTTTCTCAAAAACTGCAATCAGTAGGTGATAACGACTGGTCAAATTGCGAACTTGCATATCAAACGGTGTCGTTGTGCTACCGTGTTCGATATAGCCGCGAACGTCAAAGCGCGTCGTATCAACGTCGTAATTAAACAAGATTGATTTGATAGTTTCAGGATAACCATGGAAGGTCATAATGACCGGCTTGTCGGTCGTAAAGTTACGGTCGAATTCTTTTTCGGATACATATTCGCCGTACCGACCGATGCCGTGGCTGTGTCGGCCGCTGGTAAGCGAGTTGATGTTTACAAAACGAAGTCTGGCATCAGGATATTCTTTTTTAACTAAACTAATCGTTGCTAAGGCTTCTTTAGTAGGATAATCGCCGATTCCAGCCAAGACTACATCAGGATTAGGGTCACTAGCGAAGTCCCAGGTCATAATGCACTGATCGAACTGCCTTCTGGCTAGTTCAGTGGTCAGCCAACGTGGCTCCAGTGTTTTTCCAGCAACCATGACGTTGATCTTGCGGGTTGAGCTGAACATTTTTTCTAGGACTACGAGCGCGGTGTTACCGTCCGCCGGGAAGTAGACGTTTCCAAAATCTCCCTGACGACGCAACGTATCATCAATAAATCCAGGATTTTGGTGGCTAAAGCCGTTATGATCTTGCCGCCAACCCGAACTGGTCAGAATGTAATTTAGAGAAGGGAAGTCGCCGTGCCAGTTATATTCCTGCATATGCTTTAGGAATTTGCCATACTGATCGACCATGCTGCTGATAATAGTCAAAAACGCCTCGTAACTAGCTAACATACCATGCCGTCCGGTTAGTACATAACCCTGCATCAGTCCTTGCATATTGTGCTCGCTCAGCATCTCCATAACGCGTCCATCTGGCGTCATGTCTTTATCCCAATCTTTATGAGGCCAAACCCATGCACGACTAGTCTCTTTGAAGATTTCGTCCAACTTATTGGAATAAGTTTCGTCAGGCGACATGAAGCGGAAGTTTTTATTATCCTTATTCAACCTAAAAATCTCATTTAGATAAAGAGCGCTACGTCGCATGCTGGATGAGCCGATTGTGCCTGGTTTTTCAGCATCTTCAGCGAATTGTTCAGCCGGTGGCAGAATTAGCGGTTTATAGACATCATCCCCACCACGGGCGTGCTTGTTCATACCCATGCGCTTATCTTCAGGTGGTAAGATTTTTTCAACGAAATCACCAAAACCATGTTCTCGGTCAAATAATTCCTCGAATTTATACGATTTCAACCAATCTTCCAGCATTTGCAGTTGTTTTGGATCGGATTTGGCTTCGGTTAGAACGACTTGATGCGACAGGCAGTTGCCTTCGATTTTGTCACCATTTAGCTCTTTGACGCCACTCCAGCCCTTTAGGGATCTCATAATAATCATTGGCATACGTGGAGCAACGATTTCTTCTGGTGATTCTTTAATGCTCCAGATTAATTTGTGTGCCCAATCTAGAGCCTCTTCTAATTGTTCGTCCAGATTGTCACCGGAAACCAAGCGGGGTTCATAGCCGTATCCCCAAAACAGAGATTTCAGTTCATCGTCTGTCATGCGTCCGAAAACTGTCGGTGCCGAGATTTTATACCCATTGAGATGCAGGATTGGTAGAACCGTGCCGTTTGTTTTTGGATTAACTAGTTTATTCAAATGCCAAGCAGTTGCGGCCGGACCGGTTTCAGCCTCGCCGTCACCGACTAGACAGGCAACGATCAAATTTCGGTTGTCCAAGACCGCACCATAAGAAGTGGATAGGGAATAGCCCAGTTCACCGCCCTCTAGAATGACACCGGGCGTGCCGGGATTACTGTGACTTGGAAAGCCATACGGCCAACTGAAGTTCTTGCAGATGTAGGCGATGCCATCGTAGGTATGGGTAGCTTCCGGGTAAAATTTTTCTAAACTGCCTTCTAGAAACAGATTAGCCTGAAGTGCAGGAAAAGCATGCCCCGGACCTAAGACGAACATCATTTCTTGTCCGGTTTTTTGAATCAATTTGTTCAGATGAGCATAGATAAGATTTACACCAGGTCCCGAGCCCCAATGGCCTAAGAGTCGAGGCTTAATATCTTCAAACCTAAGTGGTCGTTCCAGTAAAAAGTTGTCTTGTAAAAATATTTGAGCTGCATTTAAATAATTAGTTGCTCGTCTAAAGCGCTCGAAATCAAACATTTGCCCATCCTTATCTTCGTTCATACTTATGTTTATTATATAGAAGACACTAATTTTTGTACAACCTAAATTATACCTAGCGACCAATATTTGCTAAACTGGTCTTAATGAAGATTCTAAACGGTTCAGAAATCGCTGGCTATATTAAAGAACGCCAAGCAAAGCAGGTGCGTGCCCTGCGCCAATCTTGGAAGATTATCCCACACCTAGCAATAGTTCAGATGGGCGAGCATCACGTCATTAATAAGTATGCAAAGCTAAAGTCGGCCTATGGCGAGGATATTTTGATTGAGGTTGACGTCATCGATACGACCGCAGCCGATATTGTAGAAAAGATTGAAAAACTCAACGAAGACGAAAACGTTCATGGAATAATCGTTCAGTTACCACTGGCGGACAAAGTTTTGACAGAAAAGGCCTTAGCGGCTGTTGCCCCCGAAAAAGACATCGATGGCCTAGGCGGAAAATCGGCATACATACCAGCTACCGTCAGTGCTATAGATTGGCTGCTGAGCGGATATAATATTGAATTAACGGGTAAAAAAATCGCAATAATTGGTAAAGGTAAGTTAGTTGGTGCGCCACTTGCAAAACTATGGAGGAGTGCCGGGCTTGACGTAACTATTTGCGATACCAAAACTCCCGATCTATCAGCGGAAATCAAAGCGTCGGACGTGATTGTGACGGCAACTGGGGTGCCCGGCTTGATTAAAAGCGACATGCTTAGAAGCAATGCAGTCGTAGTTGATGCCGGCACAGCGTCTCTAAACGGAAAAATCGTAGGTGATTTAGCAGATGATGTGCGAAGCCGTCAAGATTTAATCATGACTCCAATCACCGGTGGCGTCGGGCCACTTACAGTTTCGGCTTTATTTGATAACGTTATTACCGCCGCTCAAAGAATCGCCAATAAAAAGGGTCAGCAAGACATTAAGCACGATGCGATTTCCGTCAAATAAATTCAAGATTAAAAAAGACAACTATGTAAAGTTTCGAGATGGTAATTCGAAGTTCTTGTATATTACCTGTGCTGAGTGCGACGAGCCGATAATGATATATCAAAAAGACGGCAAAGGTAATTTAATAAGGTGTTATTTGGACAGAATCGTCTGGCCTGACGACATTATAGGATCAAATCAGCTGATATGTTCGAATTGTAAAAACGAAATAGCAAGCCTAGTGATATATGCTCCCGAAAAAAGGCCAGCCTACAGATTAATTCCTGGAACATTACATATCTATCGCAGCCTGGAGCAGGCAGACGCAAGGTCTTGAATATCGATATATTCCACTAGGAAATTTACTTCCTTGGGAAGTTCGGATGATATGAACTGTTTTAGTATGTAGATTGGCTTCTTGTTAAAATATTGAGCGCAGGCAATCTCCTTCATCGCGCCCCAGGCATACCCAACGCAGACATATGCATCGCTTTGTCTGTTGAATTCATTGGCCTGGATATCCCAATCCCGGCAATCGATTATCTCGCCCATTTTGGTATTGAGATAAACCTCATGGCTCTCATCCTGTGTTGGAATAACCAGCCAGACTTTTTTACCACCAAATTCTGTATACCTATTGCCAAAATATTCCAGTAGTGAGTCTTTATCGGCTGTTAGAACGATTTCATCTCCGCTTTTTGCGATTATTTTTGCGACGCGGTCAAGTAGGCGTTTTCTTTCGACAACGTCTGTATCATAAATTTTATTTGGTCCAATTATTCCAATTTTCATTTTGAATTTAGACGATATTCAGAGCTTGTTTGACACGTTCTAAAACTTGGTTTGGCGTCAGATTTGCCTTGACGATATAACTATGAATCCCTAAGGCTCGAAGTTTCTTCGGTGATTCTTCTTCGCCCATGTTTGTCAAAATAATTACTGGGATGTTTTTGCCCCATTCGTTTTTACGGATAATTTCGAGTGCATCGGCGCCGTTCATTTCAGGCATCTGTAAGTCTAGTAAAATCAGGTCTGGTTGAAAAGTCTTGACCATTTCAACGCCACGCTTGCCATTGTTAGCCAGCTGGACTTCGAAACTTGCAGCCTCGAATTTAAATCGGTACATTTGGCTTATAACTGGGTCGTCCTCTATAATAGCTATTTTTGTCATACTTTGATGTTATAATAAAGCTCAAATAATTACCATAGAAGCCGAACTTCTGATCTGCTTCCTTAAAACAACGAGGCACAAATGCAAGACGCCAGCTTAAAAGAAAAATTAATCGAAATTAATAATTCAGTCGAACCAATCTTAAAAAAATTATTAGTTCAGGACGTTGAAGCAAGCAGTGCTGACGTCGTTTATTACCAGTGTGGAGTTGGCGGTAAAAGAATTCGACCAGCTCTCGTCGTTCTTTCCGGACAGGTCTTTGGCGGTGATCTGGAGGGCTTGCTTTACCCAGCCGCTTCGATTGAGGTTTTGCACAATTCAACTTTAATCATAGATGATATTATCGACCATTCGGATTTAAGGCGCGATCAACCGACAACCTGGAGCAAGTTTGGGAAATCAATCGCAGAGTGTGTCGCATTCGACTATCTGGCGGCTGTTTTTGCCGGACTAAACAATGTCAACAATAGCGATAAGCTTATTGCCTTATATAGTAAAACC
>CAZQGW010000024.1:0-733 GCA_964593165.1 uncultured Saccharimonas sp. (SeqCode)
GAACGCTGGCGCCATGAGGTCATACATTTCCGCATAGCCAGTATCTACATTAGTATTGCTAGCATTGTAATACGTCTCGTCGTAAAAGCTCTCCTCTAGATTGTCGGGTATCGAGTCGACCATATACAAACCACAGTTGTTACACTTCAGAATTCCCACGCCATCCTTGCGATGAGCAAATTTTTTTAAATCCCTTGACCCGCACCACATGCACTTTGTAACTGTTTTTGTCATTTTTCGACCTTCATTTTGGCTTCCGAGGCCACCAGTCCCCATGTCAACTTACCCTCAACATCTACTTTTATGACGTTATTGAGGTTGTCTAGCTCCGTGTAATTTCCGGCAGACCGAGCATCCGAAACGGAAAAAGACACATAGTATGAACCTGATGCCAACGGCATAACTCCGTCGATGCGGACATTTAACCTGTCTCCCTTATTCTTTTCCCCAAAACTTTCTCCATTATATAGACTGTTTATACCGAATAGGTTTTCTCCTGGGTCCTTTCTGAACATGATACCTACGGTTGGGTTACTAACCTTATCATGAAAAGTAATCCCTAGTCCTACGGAAAATTTTTCCCCTGATGCAAGTTTATATGTTTCCTTGCCATTTTTGTCAAAAACCTTGAAGCTATCAATTAGTGCCTTGCCATTGCCAAATCTTTTTATATTGCCCTGTTTTTCCTTGTTCTCAGCCTCAGTCCTTAAGCTCTCTTTTTCAAAATTGAGTT
>CAZQGW010000024.1:743-9073 GCA_964593165.1 uncultured Saccharimonas sp. (SeqCode)
TATAAGAGCTTACCGCTATCAATAACTGCAACTTGGTCGCAAAATTCTCTTACATAGCCCATGGAATGAGTGACGAACACTATAGTCCTGCCTTGCTCTTTCATATCGTCAAAAGTCTCTACGCATTTCTTTTGAAAATTTGCGTCACCAACAGCAAGCACCTCGTCTATGAGCAAAACGTCACTTTTAGCCCGAATCGCCACGGAGAACGCCAAGCGAACCTGCATACCGCTGGAGTAGTTTTTTAGTTTTTGATCCATAAATTGCTCTAACTCCGCAAAATCTACGATATCATCGTACATCAACATCATTTCTTTCCTAGAAAATCCAAGGAGTGCACCATTGAGAAATACGTTGTCTCGACCGGATAGTTCTGGGTTAAAGCCTACGCCAAGTTCAATAAATGGCGTAAGTGTCCCATTCACAGACACTGATCCTATTGTCGGGAAATAAACTCCGGCCAATATTTTTAGCAAGGTACTCTTCCCGCTGCCATTCCTGCCGACGATCCCAAAGAACTCACCTTTTTTTATGTCAAAGCTGACACCGTCTAATACTTTCTGGGTGACTTTATTATTCTTCTTAACAATATTTACCACCGCTTGTTTAAATGTCGAGTTTTTATTCTGCGGCAAATTGAAATTCTTGTGAACATTGTGAATTCTAACTGCAACCTCTATATTATCCGCCATCTATATTTCCTCCGCAAAATATTTTGATCGGCTCTTGAAGTATATACCGCCCGCAGCTGCGATGACGATAATGACTATGAATGGAATAAAAACTGCAGCCGAGTGTATCGTAGACCAAACCGTTGTGCTGGTGTTTGTGACCACCACATAACGTGCATCCTGAATAATTTGTGCTAGCGGATTAATGAAAAACCATTTTTGATAGGCAGCGGGTACTCTTGATAGTGGGTATATGATAGGTGTCGCATAAAAGCCTGCTTGGAGAAAGATTTCCCAAATATATGTGATGTCACGAAATTTTACATATAGTGCGGAAAGTAAGAAGGATACGCCCAATGCAAAAATAAATAATTCAATAATAATCGGTATAATTAAAAACCAGCTTAATGACGGGACCACGCCGTTGAATAGGGCAAATATAAATATTACGATAAATCCAAGAAGAAGGTTTATTAGTGCCGACAGGGAACTTGATATGACCACAAGATACCTTGGGATACTAATTTTCCGAATAAGGTCACCCTTAGCGACAACCGAACTGGCGCCAATCATAGTTGATTCAACAAAGAAGTTCCACAAAACAACACCGGTCAGTAGATACACGGGGTAATGTGCAACTCCTTTGCCAAGCGCTAATATATATGTAAATACGATGTATAGAATGGCAAAAAGGAACAGTGGTTTTAACAACGACCACACGTAACCAAGTACTGAATTTTGATACCTAACTTTAAAGTCGGTTCTAACCATCTCGCTCAGGATTGCGCGATTACGCGAATGCAAGTATTTCATCTTTAAACCATTATACCAGCTTGGCTGCTACTGTATACTGTTAATAGAATATGAATAAAAAACGAATCGTTATTATCCGCAATGCCAAAAGCTTTGATTTCGGCGGCGGCGAGCGCGTGCCTGTTTTAATTGCAAGGGAAGTAGCAAAAAATAGCAGTCTATCACCCCTGGTATTGTCCGGATCCGAAAAGCTTCTTGATTTTGCAGAGGATGAATCCGTCCCTCACATGAAATCCTGGTGGTGGTCAAACCAGAACTGGAGCGGCGTACGGGTACTGTTGACACCCATATATATAGTGTGGCAAATAATTCTATACTTTTATTACCTTTCTCTTTTTATAAGACTGCGTCCGCTGGTTGTTCATCTGCAAAGCAAGGACGACTTTATAGCTGGCACTTTCGCTGCGCGAACGTTAAAGATACGGGTTTTGTGGAGTGATTATGCCGACTTAAAATATATATTCTTAAATCATAAAATTTGGTATAAAAACCCCATTGGAAAAATGGTCTATTTTGCGGCCCATTTCACTGAAGAAATAATTGTTGTCAGCGAAGAAGACAAGTCCCTAATATCCGTGAATATTCCTAATGGGATCGTGAAAGCAAAGATGAGTGTTGTGTATTACGGCGCCTTCGATGTTTATAAGGAAACGAAAAAAAATAAATCTTTTACTTTCGTAAGTGCGAGTAGAATTGTTACTGATAAGGGCATTGGAGAACTGATTGAGGCATTTAATGAGTTAAATAAAGAACTTCCAAACACAAGACTTAACATTATTGGAGATGGTCCGGAAAAAGGCTACTTTGAAGAACTTGCCAAGAATAATAAAGCAATTTCGTTTCTGGGTTTTAAACCTAACCCACTAGATTTTGTTAACAAATCTCATGTTTTTATTATCCCAACTTATCAAGAAGGGTTTAGTCAAGCCTTAGTTGAGGCTTGTATGATGAAAATGCCCATCATAGCAACGGCAGTCGGCGGAAACTTGGAGATTATTTATGACCATAAGACTGGCCTGCTAGTGCCAGTCAGAGACTCAAAAGCGCTATGTAGTGCTATGAGATTACTACATGAGGACGAAGCACTTCGTCAGACCCTGGCTAGAAACGCCCGCGAGCAATATATAAAAAAATTCCAGTTTGACCGGATTGTAAAAGAAAAGATTATACCCCTTTACGAAGGTAGTAAAAAATGAAGGTTCGCGTTGAGATCAGTAGCCTAGCAAGCAAGAGCCTATCGGGAGTCGCCAGCTATACGAAAATGCTGGTCGAAGCATTAGATGAGAACCCTAAAATCGAAACGTGCGCTTCTTATTTCGATTTTTTAAATCGCCAGCCAGAGCCAAAAATTCAACTAAAAAATCCTCTCGAAAAAAATAGTATGTTCCCCCTGCGAGTATATGCAAAAGCACAAAGCCACAATCTCGCCCCCCCATTCGACATCCTGTTGCCAAAAGTGGATTTGACGATTTTTCCGAATTTTGCGACTTGGCCAACCATTAAATCCAAATTGCGCGCCACAGTAATACATGACCTCACATATATATATTTTCCGGATACCATAGAAAAGAATAACCTTCCGCACCTGCGTAGAGTTGTCCCCCGCACCGTTAAACTAGCTGATATAGTGATCACACCGTCTGAGTCCGTAAAGGCTGAGATAGTAAAAGAGTTTTCAATATCACCCGAAAAATGCATCGTTACGACCATACCTCCCGATCCGATCTTTCTTAAGAAAAATAATAATCAAATTCACAAAAAATATAATATTCCTACGAAAAACTTTATTTATTTCTTAGGGACTTTAGAGCCACGCAAAAATCTACCGACGCTAATTGAAGCTTATCGGAAATTACCAGATGCCATCAAAAGGGAATATTGCCTCGTGATGGCTGGCGGGAACGGCTGGAAAACGGAAAAAAGCCAAAAGGCCATAGATAATGCCTTAAAAGCCGGCGAAAATATTATCCATATCGGTTTCGTTGACAGCAATGATGCCTCAGCCCTGTTCCAAAATGCCAGTCTATTTGTTATGCCATCGACCTATGAAGGTTTTTGTATCCCAATTCTAGAAGCAATGGCCAGCAGCTGTCCGGTTATTGCGTCCGACATACCAGTTTTGCGTGAAGTTGCTGGTGATGCTGCGCTGTTTGCAAAGGTTGACGATAGTGACGGTTTCCGGCAACTAATCCAAGTGCTATTAACAAGCCCGTCTCTTCAAAAAGAATTAATCCTTAAGGGCAAAAAGCGATTGGCCGAGTTTTCGCCATTAAAGAATTCTGAGGTTATTTATAAAAAAGTAAATGAGCTTTTGGGTCAATAAACGCTTGCCACAAATGTTATACTAGTACTGATGAAAAAAATTAGCATTCTTATCCCAGCCTACAACGAAGAAGAGGTTTTAGATAATTTCTACCAACGTCTTGGCAAAATAGCCAACGACAATAAGTCATATGCGTTTGAATTTTTATTTGCCGATGACGGCAGCAAAGACAAAACCCTAGATATAATTAAGGGCTACGCCAAGAAAGACAACCGAATCAAGTACGTCAGCCTGTCACGCAATTTCGGTAAAGAAACGGCTATGATAGCGGGGCTGGACTACGTAACTGGTGATGCCTGCGTTCTTATAGATGCAGACCTACAAGACCCGCCCGAACTAATCCCAAAGATGATTAAGTTCTGGGAAGAGGGTTATGACGACGTTTATGCCAAACGTAACAGTCGTGAAGGTGAAACCTGGATAAAGATGTTTACGGCCAATGGCTATTACTGGCTGTTAAACAAAATGACTCAGGGGCAGCTTATCAAAATCCCAAAGAACACCGGTGACTTTCGTTTGTTGGACCGTCGCTGCGTTGAAGCCTTAAAACAGTTGCGTGAATCAGAAAGATACACCAAAGGTATGTTCAGTTGGGTTGGCTTTAAGAAAAAAGAGATTACATTCGATCGCGACCCGCGAGCCGCCGGTGAAGTTAAGCAAAACTACCGAAAACTGATGAATCTGGCAATTGATGGAATTACATCCTTTTCGACAACCCCGCTTCGGGTATCCTCGTTTTTTGGAGTAATAGTATCATTCGTGGCCTTTTTATACCTTATATGGGTAGTCGTTAAGGCTGCCGCATTCGGCGATCCGGTCGCCGGTTATCCGTCGTTAATCGCAGTCGTGCTATTCCTCGGTGGTGTTCAGTTATTGTCTCTGGGTATTATTGGCGAATATGTCGGACGTATCTTCAAAGAGGTCAAAAACCGACCGCTTTATTATATCGAGGAAACTAACATTGAAAAAACTGATAAAAAAGTACGCTGAGCAAATCCGCTTCGCTACTGTCGGTATAGCCGCTACGGCTCTTGATTTTCTCGTCCTATTCGCTCTGGTTAAAATGGGATACCCGCAAATCCCAAGTAATTACGTTTCAACCTCGTTCGCGATGGTTTTCAGCTTTTTTACAAACAAGTCATTTACCTTCAGGGCCGGAAAGATGTCCAAGAGACATGTGGTGTATTTTATAATTATCACAATAATTGGTCTCTGGGTAATCCAACCAATAATCATCGCTGGGGTAGACAAGGTTTTGGGAACTTGGTTTACCAACAGTCAAATAATCTTATGGGTTAGTAGATGGATTAAAACTAAATATATAGTTCTGTTTTTCGCTAAGGGGCTGGCAACCGCTGCATCGTTGACTTGGAACTATTTGATGTATCGTAAGTTTGTTTTCATAAAGAAATAAGTATAACCATCAAATCGACGCTGCGTATAGGATATGCTATTATACCTGTAATAGTAACTGTGAAAACCGGGGGTTTTATGGCTTCGACCGATCAGGGCGAACTTGGGAAAAATAATGAACTAACACCAAAAGAGGCGCTTCTTAGCAGACTCCGTGAGAGTTACACAACCAGCCGCTTAGTGCCCGGCGTGGTGCACGAAGTTCCCCTACCAATATCACCAGAACAAGCCCTAGCATATTCTTCGGAGGCTATGGGAGACTACGAACAAGTATTGCGAGCTGTGGTGAAGGCTAATAACGAATTGTTGTTTGTTATCGATGCAACGACAAAATTAAGCCGACGCGGTATGCCTAGCCCAGATTATGTTGACAGCACGATCCTTGCGCGATATAAATCCGGTAAAGGCGCACAAATAGTAGATTTTTCAAGAGAACGAAGACCGTTAGTTGCCTGGGATCAAAGTACGGACCTTAGGAGACACATACACCTTCCCGGCACCAGCTTCACGGTTGCACAAGCGTCAGACAGAACCGTTGGCATAGTTGACGATTGTTCCAATGTGCCTATAGACGTGTTTACCCAGAAAGTTCCCATCGAGCCAGGAGAAGGTCCGGAACAACTTAGCCGGATAGACGAAGGGGTTTGGTGCTTACCGACTGATACTCTTATTGAAACTATCGAAGCTTCACTCGGAGAACGATAGGGCTAAAAAGCACCCAATCTGATGATATACTTGAATTAATGCGTCATATTGCGATCGATGCCAGAATAATTAACACCTCGACAGGAATGTATGTCGAGCGACTGTTACACTACCTGCAAGAAATTGACAAAGTTACCAAATACACAGTTTTAGTACGGGCCAAAGATAAAGATTACTGGAAACCGACCGCAGATAATTTCAGAGTTAATGTAGCTGAATTCGACAACTACTCTTTTGCTGAACAGACTGGTTACAAAAAGTTTCTAGATGAACTGCACCCCGATTTGGTGCACTTTTGCATGCCCCAACAACCTATTTTTTATAAAGGACCCCATGTCACAACATTCCACGACTTAACCCTGTTAAAAACTTATAACTCAGATAAAAACTGGCTTATTTTCCACATCAAACAGCTTATTGGCCGTTTTGTTTTCAAGCGAGTATTAAAAACTAGCAGATTTATTCTAACGCCAAGTAGATTCACAAAAAATGAACTACTAAAGTTTGATACAAAACTAACCACGGACAAAGTCGCCGTGACCCCCGAGGCAGCCGACATATTTATTAACGAGCTTTTGCCATATAAACACCCCTATAGCAGGTACATAATGTACGTCGGCCAACAAAGCGATTACAAGAATATTCGCCGCCTAGGTGAGGCTCATCAAAGGCTTTTGCAAAAATACTCGGATCTAGGACTGATCCTAGTCGGCAAACTGAATGCCAGCGCCCAAATCAATAAAAGGTATTTCGAGGCTAACGGCTTTAAAAACATTCTTTTTACAGACTTTATACCGACACCTCAACGCGATTGGCTTTTTAAAAACGCCGCCGCCTATGTTTTCCCTTCGTTAATGGAGGGGTTTGGGTTACCGGGACTGGAAGCTATGGGATATGGGGCTCCGGTTGTTAGCAGCAACGCGACTTGCCTACCCGAAGTCTACGGTAATGCCGCACATTATTTCGACCCTCTAAGTACTGATGATATAGCGAGGGCGATCGACGAGGTTTTGAGTGATGACAAACTACGAACCACTCTTATTGCCGAGGGTTACAGACAGGTTGCAAAATACTCATGGAAGCGAATGGCTAAACAAACTTACGGCGTATACATTGACGCTATTAGAAACTACATCAGGCCTTAACTGCCAGCTTGAGCGATTGTAATCTTACGATCAAAGCCTTCACCTTCGGAAAATGTCTGGATATCCCCGTATTCACTGGCAACCTTATGGACAATTCGTCTATCGGCCGCATTTAGACTGACAACCCTTGAGTCGCCCGTCTTTTTGACTTCTTCAATCCATTCACGAGCCTGAGCGGCAATCCGTTCGGCACGTTGCTTCTTATAGTCGGCGATATCAACGTTAACACGCGTCAGAAGCGCGTCTTTACTGCGTAAGACGGTCGAGACAATGTATTGCAAACTGCGTAGCGTTTCGGCATTGCGGCCGATTAGCAGGCTGTTAAGCTCGTTAGAGGGAACCGATAACTCAATGACATCTTCTTCACAAGTTGAAGACACCGTAATGTTAGCTCCGAAAAAAGATAATAAATCTTCAAGGTATTTTTGTGCGAATTGAACTGATTCTTCTTTGTCCATAACTACTCCTTTTGCTTACTTTTCCAACCAGCTTTGTCTTTGGCTTTTATGCGTATAACGGTGGCTGGTACGGCTTCTTTGGCCCGCGCTTTGGCGGTCGCTTTTTTAAACTGTTTAGCCGGTACTTCGTCGGCTATTTCTATCATTTCATCGGTATCCTCTTTTAGAACTCGGCCCTGTTGAATTACTGCTACTAAATTCGAAACTGTGTAATAAAGCGCGATCGCACCCGGCAGGTTGATGATAATAGCAAACATCATAATTGGCAAAAACTTAGTCATAGAACCCATCATGACTGAGCTCATCTCACTTTTGTCGGCTTCCTTGCCGTCAGCAGCCTCTGCCATAATGTCGCGTAAACGTTTTTTGGACTTGGTTTTTGGCATAATCTGCTTGGCCATAATGTACTGCGTATAGGCTGCACCGACCGCCAAGATCATAAGGACAATATTTATACTAAACGGGCTGGCCGTAAAAGCTCGCTGCGTCAGGCTGATAATTCCAAGCGAGTACTGATTGAATTGGTCGGGGTGAGCAATTAAATTTTGAACTGGTTGTAGGAATTTTAGAAATCCGTAGGTGTATTGGCCGATTTTGTCCCGGTGTAGTGTAAATATCTGAATCACCTGATAAAGTGCGATAAAGATTGGGATTTGAATTATAAGAACTAGAATCGAACGAAAGGGGTTGATGTCGTGCTTCTTATAAAGCTCCATCATGCGGACGCCTTCGAGCTGTTTGTTGCCTTTGGTTTCTCGTTTTATCCGAGCGAGTTCCGGCTGCATTTTTTGCATAGCCTTAG
>CAZQGW010000025.1:0-8963 GCA_964593165.1 uncultured Saccharimonas sp. (SeqCode)
ATGGGCATAACTATTCGGCGAGCCGAAGTGTCTACGATGTAGTGAGTAAGTGCATACAAATTGATTTATCAAACCGTTTATGCTATAATATGCTCATGGAAAGGCCTATCGAAGGAATTAAACCAGACTCCAGCGGTGCTGGTGACGAAGTCGCGCCTCTTGATAGGTTATTGCTTGATAAGGGTATTGGCGACGCAAGGCTAGATGCTGTCGCGAACAGTTTGGGTTCGTACGACGAGGCTTATTACAGACTTCTTGGTATTACAAAGAAGCAGCGCGACGCTATGGAGAGTGGTGAGGTTCCTGACGACAAAGGCGAAACACAAGAGGAAGCTATCTTGCCCGATGGGGATGTGAGCAATGTAAAAACCGCATATAGTCCAACAAACGTCAATCTGGGGGAAAGAGCTGTGCGTCTGATTGTAGCCAGTGAAGCCGTCGCTCAGCTTGGTAAGGGTAGTACTAGTGAGGAAAAAAAGAAAGCCCGTGATATTGTCGAAAAAGAGGTAGATTTGGCAAGTGGAAAGAAAGAAATGCTAGATAGCGGCGAAGATCGGTTAGAGGAAGATTTTTACAGTTTGATGTACGCGAATGAGCTGATAAAAAGATACAGTGGCAAGGATAATCAAGAAGCCCGCGAGGCTTTTATAAAAACACAAAGAAGCCTTATAAAATAACCTACAAGCAGCGGGTTGTTTTAAAATTTACAGCTCTTTGATTAAGTCTAGATATCTGTTCTCAAAGCCCATAGTTTTATATATATCAATAGCGTTTTTATTGTCGCAAAGGACTAGTAGGCAACAGTGGCGACAATTTTTAGATCTGAAGTGTGCGTAAGCCTTGTCGATTAATTCTGAACCAAGCCCTGTGCCACGGAGTTCCGGCTTGACATAGAATTCACCAATCCAGCCATCGTAAAACGGCACGTGGCTCAGCTTAGTTAGCATGTCTTTGTCATTTTTATCGACAATTCCCTGGATAAATCCAACCATTCGGTCGTTTTCCTCGGCTACATAACAAAAGCCATCACTTTCATGTGCATCTTTAAGGCTTTGGTCGGTATAAGCTTTTGCCTCATCGCGGTTCTTAAAATCTCTGACTAATTTTTTCGTATCAATACTAGCAATATAGCTATTAAACTCGTCAATCATTTCGACTAATTGCTCATAATCTTTTTCTTCATAATCGCGAATAATCATGTCGGTATTATAAGCTCAACAATTGCTAAATAACAGAGTGGAATGTGGATAAGTGGTATGATTAGTAAAGAGGAGTTAGTTATGACCAAAATCAAATGGGACGATAGTTATGTTGTCGGCGTAAGTGTAATCGATGAACAACATAAACATTTTGTAGGGCTTCTGAACACGCTGTATGAGAGTCTGGAGTCAAAAAACACCAGTAAAGTACCAGAAATTATCAAAGACCTCACTGATTACGCCGATCATCATTTCAAAACCGAGGAAGAGTATTTCGACAAATTGCATTATCCTGATGCCGAAACCCATAAGGCGGCACACAATGAACTAAGAATGAAGGTTCAGAGTTTTTCGGACAGGCGCGATAAACCTAAAAAACTGGGTGTAGACCTGTTATTTTTCCTCGAAAGGTGGTTGCTAGTCCACTTTCGTGGCGCGGACACAAAGTTCGCAAAGTTTTTAAAACAGAACGGTATTAAATAAAAAACGACCCATCGGGTCATTTTTTATTGGTGGGGGCGGTTGGAATCGAACCAACTACCAAGTGGTTATGCTTCTCACTATTACTTTCGTAACTTCTTTCGAATTTGTGAGCTGGACTATCCCTTCATCCCCATTAACGGTAGGATGTCTGCCATCTAGTCTCTACACCTTTCCCGCGTGAACGGGACTTGGCTCGGGATTATCAATTCGCTATACACGAACGAAGATTTCCCCGAATTTGACAGAATATCGTCCGAGAATTACTTCTCGGGTAGCCCTGCAATATCATTCATGCCATGTCTACATAGTTTAGAATGAGCTTCTTGAGCCGCCTGCTCTAACCGATGAGCTACGCCCCCAGACCTTAGGACATTATAGCCTATTTCACCCTGTTGGGCTATAATAACTTTGTACTATTATGAAAAAAATAAACATTCGCAGGTCGTATCGTAGGTTCAAAACAGACTACCTAACACTTAATAATGTCGTTATCTTCGTGGCCTTTATTATTGCCGGTAATTGGATACTGGGATCGCTGACTATGATGCAACGAAATTTTTCTCTACAAAAAGACTTGGATAACAAATCACAGCAACTAATTGTAGCTCAGTTGGACACCGAAAATGCCAAGCTAGAACAAAGGTACTATCAGACTGATGAATATAAGGAATTGGCCGTTCGTCAGCAGCTGGGGTTAGGCACGCCAGGTGAAAGCGTTTTGATTTTACCACCTAATACACCGTCGGTAATAGCGGCGGCTAACGCAGCTACTACTGAAACGACGACAAAAGTCGTGCCGATCAGTAATTTCGGTCAGTGGATGAATTTTTTGTTTGGCACTGATAACAAAAACATTTCAAGCTAAAAGGTTGTAAAAACATTCTACACCTGTTAATCTATTGTAAGAACAAACATTCTTGTATCGCGGGGTGGAGCAGTGGTCAGCTCGGATGGCTCATAACCATCAGGTCGCAGGTTCAAATCCTGCCCCCGCAACCAAAGAAGATTTCGAAGGCGCTTCGGAGTCTTTTTTGTTTGGTACATATCTGTAAAGTGGGCTAATTTGACTGGTTCCAAACGCACCTGTCGTATGGTCATATACTAAACCCTCTGGGAATAGCATGCTTTGGAACCTTTGTTGATTATCAAGGCTTGATCCTTCCCATTGTTGATCGACCTGCTCCATTATGTTGATAGCTAGTTCTATATCAGCTTCTTGAACGTTTTGCAGGCTAATTAGGTCGTTCAACTCGCCAGTAATACGAAGTTTATCCTTGTCTAGCTCGTCGACAAGGTCCTTTTTCTCTTGGAGGGTGAATGTGTCATTATTGTACTTTTTAATCGCATTCATGCGACTATCGGCTATAACATCAAGCTCTCGACGAAAACGACTAATCCTTCGGTTTAATTTGCCAAGGTGTTGACTAGCTTCAGTTATTAGAACCTCCCTGTAGAGTCTCAGGACATCTTCACTGGGCTTGACCTGACTCAATAGGGTAATGAAACTATCATGCATTGTTGTTGTCTTAATTGAACGCACCAGACCCTTACAGCTCGATCTGGAGCAATGATATCGTGGTGATGTGCCTCCACCACCAGTTCTAGGTGCCGAGGCGTATAATGCTTGATTGCAGTTAGGGCACCGTATAAGACCCTTTAACGGGTAGTCGGGGTTATTTTGCTTACGTGCTTCGCCCTTCTTTGTCATAGGCCCGTAAAGTAGCGTTTGATTCGTTTCATATGTATCTTTGGAGATGATAGGTGTATGTTTTCCTTCAACTAGTTTGTAATCGGTGAAGTTATCAGCGACGTAACCTGCGTAAGTAGGGGATTTAATTAGACGATTAATGGAGTCTTGACTTAACTTTTTACCGTAACGGCTACGCAAACCAACATTAACTGCATAGCGTGACAGTTCGGCTTTCGTTATGTTGCCTTCAGAGAAACGTTCTAAAACATCTCTTACGAGCGGAGCGGAGGCATTAGGTTTCAAGGTTGGTCTTGGCTTACCGATGTTATTGGGTTCTCTATGGGGTGAATATCCAACGATGGGCGGGTGTTGCCAATAACCTTGCATTGCAAGCGATTTCATATTATCTACGGTGTATTCTGATTTAGTATCATTATCTAACTGGCCAAGCAAAACCAGAAGGCCCTCCATAAACTTACCCTGCTTTGTGTCATCTACTCCAGGTTCCGTGGCCGAACGAATTGATATGCCTCGTGATTTTAGGACCATTCTTATATTAACGATATACGAATCAAGGTCTCGGGATGCACGAGTCATCTTGTACACTATTACGTAATCGATTTTATTTTTATCTCTACACTTTAATGTGTAGGATAACAGATTCTGTAGCTCTTCCCGTTCAGCACTTTTTCCACTTTTAGCCTCGTCGTAAAACCATTCCACTATGTCTATACCGTTGATATCAGCATATTGTTGGATTCTATCCTTCTGTGTCTCTGGGCTTTCACCGTCAACTTGCCTTATACTAGATATTCTTACGTAGGCAAGCGCCCGTTTTCTTGTTTGAGGGTTAGATAAATCATTCATTGTTTATTAAACTCTTGGAACCATTATACCCTAATTGTTGCCGTGCTAACAACTGTAGCGTGACAAGTAGTTCTCTTATTTGGTCATCGGAAAGCCCGTTACTAGACTTACCTAGTAATTTGCGTGCAGTTTTAACCGTTATAATGGGCTTCTCTTCTATCATTAAGCATAACAATACGACGGTAACTGTACTATTACAGACCCCGCTTAACGAGTCAGCTAAATGGCTGGTTTATACTTGTTGTATTGTCGCTCTAGACTATCTGGACCGGTTATCGCAATGGTTCCACTATAACCAGGTAGGTGTTTTGATTCGTACATTTCGTATATCTTACTAAATGGTACTTTTTTCAGTCTTTGTTTGTAGATTGCATAGATTAAATCTGGTCTAACCTTTGAACGGTTCCTAGTCTTATAATCGGGCAATTCCTTTTGTAGTTCAGAGATATGCCCATACGCCGACTTTATGTCTGACATTTTCATAGTACCGTTAAGCCGTATTACAACTTGATTACCCTCGATGTTTACTAATGGAACGGCTTTCAAGGCTAACCCTGGGATTATCGGAGTATATCTGACACCCTGTTCTACGGTGGCAACAGTAACATCAAAGTTATCAGCCATGGCATCAATCCGTTTAAGTATCTTGGTCGCTTGGCTGTCTGGGTCGTATTGAAGTTTAGGTTGATTCGGGTGAAGCGCACCAACTAAACCAGCTGTCGGATATTTACTTAGTTCCTTAAGTTGATCTGCGAAGGTTTGCTTGTCACTTACTAGGAGCATAATACCGAAAGCTTCCTCTCCAACTAACGCCTTGATATCATTGATAATCTTGTCTTTTTCCTTAATAAAATCAGGGTCAGTAAACAGGTAGTTTAAAAACCATTCACGATTGTTTTTTGGCACGTAAATCTGATTGTTTTTCAAGTTTTTCAGAACCCCCGGGTGATTCTTTTGATTATAGGCGTGTAACAGAAAAGAGTAAAATATCTAATAACTATCCACACCTAATCTTCCCCCTTTTTATAGTGGGGGAATACTATTCTTTTATAGTGTAAAAGTATTCATCTCTTTTAATATAATTTAGGTATAAAATGAGTTATTTAGTCCTCGAGCCGTACCTTATCATTCCCGTCTACCTTTTCAACGAGCCTATAACGAGAGTTGGGGTGGGCCTTTTCAAAATAAATCGCAATCACCTTGTCAAACTCATCATCGCTCATAGCCCGGAGTGTTCGCTGACTCTCCCTTCCAATGTCAACAGGGTCTTGTGGTTTAGGAAAAAACTCATCCTTTTGCTTATGCTCAAGATACCTGAGTGCCAGATTACCGCTATCCTTAAAATGGTTAATGACCGACCGTCGTGCCTCAAGCACAGGTCTTTGTTTCAGCGCCTCTTTTCGGTCAAGAAACTCAGGTTGACTTTGTTGGTATGTATACAGTGTTTGTTTAGTAATATCAGCGTAAAAACATGCCTCTAGGTCGGTACATCCAAGAGCAAAAGCCTCCTCAAGTTTCTTGACCACCAGATTCGTCATTTTTGTAGGTCTGCCCATAATTGCTCCCAAGTATTTTATAATAAAAAAACAGCTCACCTCAGGGCTGTTGTTAGTAAATATTGTATAACTTTTACAGGTTTTTGAATAGGGTTTGTAGGGAAATATTTAAAGCTTTAGCAAGTTTAGCTATATTATCGATAGATATGTTTTGCTCGCCTCGTTCAACCGAGCCTATATACGTACGGTGCAACCCAGCAGCATCAGCAAATGTCTCTTGGGAATAGCCTTTGGCTAATCGTAAAGCTCGGACCTGTTTACCAAATGTTTTCCGTACTTTTGTAGTTGTCATTATGTACATAGACTAGACAAATGATGCCTATGGCTCTACAGTCGATAAGTAGCATTACATCAACTAATGACTTGTTTTTCTCAGCAAACTAAATCTTATGAAGTTGAAAAAGTGTCAAATAAGGGGTGAATCCATATGAAGGTACAACCTGAAAGAAAACACCTACTGCGTCATAGAAACCAACACCATGGCTCGGTAATTAGAGGTCAAAAAAACGGTAACAAGCCTGACGTTGTGAACAGTAATCTTCTTTTTACTGCCGATGAAGTAAGACAGGTCGATAAATCGATTACACACTCTAAAATAATAAAAATAGTAGCTTCATTTGTTGTTGTGATTGGAGTATTTTCAGCGGGAATATTTTATATTCACGCTAACAACCAATCATCGACAAGCAGTATCATAACAGGCTCGGCAAACAAATCCCTGGGCAGCACTAGTCCAAATACAAACTCTACAGAATCAGCAGCAGTCTTAAAAGCAAAAATCGCTGCAGATCAAGCTACCGCAAACGCAGATCAAGTGGCTGCAGATAAACTAAAAGCACAGGCGCAGCAATATACAAATGAGGGTAACAGCGAACTAGCAAGTGCACTGAGTCAACAGGCTGCAGCCCAACAGGCGATTGCTAATCAAGCTGCGCAGATTGCTACAGATTCAAACAACAACCAACAATTACAGCAACAAGAACAAGCCGCATCCGCAGCGCAACAACAGGCAATTGAACAACAACAGGTAGCTCTTCAGCAATGTCAACAACAAAAAGACGCCGCTCTTGAGCCAATATCTACTCAAATGACCCAAATTAATTCATCACTCAATGCATTAGATGCTTTAGAAATGGCCAATCCGGACTCTTCTCAATATACTCAATCAATTGACAACGATAATACGCAAATGACTCAGTTATTAAATCAATTTAGTTCAATTTCGAGTCAATACAATTGTTGAATAACGAGATTGTTTGCGGAGAAACGACATAAAGGAAAGGATTAAAAATAGGATTATATAAATATGGTATCAGTAATAATCTGGATAGTTGTGGTGTATATTATTTTATGGTTTATTATCAACGTAAATAGTGCCGACTATAAAGCATACAAAGCCCGAGAAAATAAAAGAAATGAACCCATTATCGAAATAGGTAGGCAGAAACGCATGGAGTGGGAGAAGCAACACCCGATATTAAAAAACTTTAGTAAGTTTGATGAAAAGAGGTGGTTACGAGAATACGCAAGTAATCAAAAAAAGAATAAAAACGGAAAATGAGGCAGCAATGCGTTTAGGGGTAGAGTCCTAGATGTTTTAACTACTTGGCGTCTACGGTAGACATACTATTTGTGTTTG
Organism: uncultured Saccharimonas sp. (SeqCode); assembly: GCA_964593165.1. Classification (GTDB taxonomy): domain Bacteria; phylum Patescibacteriota; class Saccharimonadia; order Saccharimonadales; family Saccharimonadaceae; genus UBA1547. Next base: position 7,435 of record CAZQGW010000025.1, read on the forward strand.
CTTACCTACGCCCGTGTCGTTCTCGGCTAGTTTTTTGGCTGCAAGCAGGAGCTTCTTTACTTGTGCCTTATTCATTTTTTTTAGATATTGTTCAACAACTAGTCCGCCGCCAGATGTAATTCCACTCCCCGCAACTGAGAATCCATAACTGTTTGGTTTGAAGATTCCAGGGTCGTAAAGGGAATAGATTTCATATTTACCATTCTCTAAACCCACCAGGACCATTTCGCCAGTGGTTCTAACACTCATTAAACGTTCGTCAATCTGTTTGATACGATCTTGGGATAACTCCTTGGGCGCTCTCGCATTATAGTCTTTTACGCTCTCAAAACCTAAAAACCCCAGCACCTCGCTCCATTGATAGCGAACGTAATTTATATGGTATTTCTTTTCTATTATCGCTCGAACTTTTTTAAACTTATCACTTTTGTGGATTTCCTGTTCAACCGCTTTGATTATCTCGCTCCAAAACTCGTTGTCTCCACTATAGGCTATGGTTGTGGTGTCGTTGAGTTTGAATATTTTTCTAACTTCATCATTTTCAACTGTGAAAACCTCGCCTGTTAACTGATGGGTAGTTGTTCGCATCTTGTCCGATACTATGATAGCCCCCGCTCCCTCGTCATATGTAGCTGCTAGTATAACTGTCATGGTTGAATTATAGCTGATGGCCATTATGTTGTCTGCTTTTCTGGCTATGTTCTAATCCTGAGAGGGAGAGATATTAACGGGTTATTAATGCTAGTCAGGGCTTTCCATCGCCCAAGCTCCTTACAGATAAGGTTCCAGTTTAAATGCACTTGGGCAACCAAATTAATAACCCATCCGCCGATGGGTTATTAATTTGGTTATTCGTGGAAGCGATTTGGGTTTACTACTTTTTGTGAAGCAAAAATAATCATAGGTTGCGTAAGTTGTCGCGAATGGTGCTAAAAGTGTTAAGATTTTCAGCAGATGAACGGATGATCAAAGTGAAACGGGAAGATAATCCTGTCCAAAGAAAGTGCTATAGCTTGCTTAATCCCCATGGCAATATAAGAATATAAGCAATGGTTGAAAAAGATTTAACCGGCGAACGCAACTCAACCCGAACCCACGAGCTGATTCATTTCAATCAGTATGATATTTTAATTGGATCGGAACTTTACGCAGCCGACCAAGTTGCCGAAGTCATTACACAAGCAGTTATGGGCATCCAAGAAGCGGCTAATTGTCCTGACTTACCATTGTACTTTAATAGGGAATCAAGTATGGGTACACTTTTTGTAAAGCGTAAAACCTATTCTGGCGTAGACCACAAGATGGAGCATCGTGATGAATTGGCAACCGGACTTTGTGATACTGGGGATATAGAATTGACACAAGAGACATTATTGGCGTGTAGAAAGGTATGGTTTGCGCGTTCGTCGGTTATTAATGAAATGAAAGTAGCAGCCCTAGTTAATCCTGTTGTCAAAATGCCAGCCGCTCAGGTAATTGCTAAACGGCACGGTTTTGAATCTCTGGAATACATAAGACCGTTATTGACC
>CAZQGW010000026.1:0-8605 GCA_964593165.1 uncultured Saccharimonas sp. (SeqCode)
GAGGTGTTCTCGGCACTGATCCAGTTCCCAAACTGGCCGCTCGCCTGGTTCAACGGCGCTTCGACGCCGAACCTGAGCGGCTTTCAGCTCAAGTATGACGGGAACTGGTCGCGCGTGCCGTGCCTCGACCGGTGGGACGGTGACCGTCTGCTGGGGCTGGGCGGCGGCTGGGCCGTCAGCAGGAGCGACGACTGGGCATCGCCGTCGGTCAGGGAGTGCTGACACTGGAACCTTGGTTCCTTGGTATCCGGGAGGGCTTTGTTGCTTTGGGCTTTGGCCCTTGGCAGCTGGCCCTCTCGGATACCGGTACTTACACTTAATTTGAATATTCATCACTCGTTTATACCTCTGCTTTAGCAGAGGCGTTTTAATTTTTTGCTAAAATGGATGTGGATAAGCTAATGCATGCGCGTTCATGGATGCGCATCGTTTATCCCGTGTTTTGAAACTGACAGAATTATCTCGTTTACGGATGAAATAAGCATGCAGGCAAAATATCGAGCACTCCGTGCAATTTGCTGGAGATGATCTATGTCTCGCATAAAATACAAAATCTGGATGCGTCCGGGTTTAGTGGCTCATGATGGCAAATTGCGCTATACCGACTGGTCGAACGTGCCGTACCTCAACCGGTGGGACGATGACCGTCAGCTGAAGCTGAACGACAACTGGGCCGACAACAGGAACGACAACTGGGCATCGCCGTCGGTCAGGGACTGCTCGCGATAGATTTCAACCAGCCTCCCAGCATGCGGCCGATCTCGTTGCAGGTCGAATCAAGCTGCTGGTAGGTCCGGTTGGAAACGCACTTGCAATCTTTACAGAGGTTGAAAAGCAAACGAAGACTATCCAGACGCACGGACGCTTCTTTTAGATGATAAGATTTTTCTGCAGGATTGTTGCTACTCGCCGCATGTAAACTTAACCGCAATATTTCTAGTATTTCGTCCTGGCAGGTTGCACCCAGACCGTAGCGCTCAGATTTTGGAAACGCGATCAAACATTCATGAAAGGATTGGTACAGATGGTAAATACTACTGACAATAGGGACTTTCCGCAGCGCGGAACCTCTCTCTCTCTCGATAACCATGCTAAAAATTATTCCTCCCTTGTAACTATTGATGACATTATTTCTATTAAAGCATTATCCGGGGCGTGGAAGAAGTTTTCCAGAGGTAAAAAGTCCCGAAAGGATGTTGCGGGTTATCAAAAGAATTTGTCTCGTAATCTGCGCGTTCTCCACGAGCAACTTGCCTCCGGTTGTTATCGCCACGAAGCCTACCAAAAATTTATTATTCATGACCCAAAACAACGTCAAATCCACAAAGCAACCGTGCAAGATAGGATCGTTCACCAAGCGATTGTAACGGCCATCGAACCGCTATTTGAAAAGAGGTTCGTACACGACAGTTATTCATGCCGTGTCGGCAAAGGAACGCATGCCGGCGTAACTCGGTTAAGGTCCTTTCTACGTAAAGCCAGTTGCAACAATACGAAGAAGGTTTACGTACTTAAGTGCGATGTCCGCAAATTTTTTGCCTCAATCGACCACGAGATGTTACTGAATCTTATCGCTCGGCGCATTCAAAACGAAGAAATCTTGGAACTCATCCGAACAATTATTTTGAGCCACGGTAGCGAAACTGGCAAGGGTATACCGCTTGGCAATATAACCAGCCAACTCTTTGCCAACATATATCTCCATGAGCTTGATTGGCATATCAAGCAGGTACTTCGTATAAAGTATTATGTTCGGTATTGTGATGATTTCGTAATCGTGTCTAGTAACAAGGATTATTTAATCGCACTGATTGAACATATTCGACGATTCCTAAAAGATGAATTATTGCTTGATTTACACCCAAACAAGGTAAGTATTCGTTGTTGGAACCAAGGAGTTGATTTTCTGGGCTATGTGCTGCAGCCGAAGTCGACGATATTGAGGACAAAAACTCGCCGTCGCATGCTCGCGAAAATTAACTGCGAAAACGTAGATTCGTATTTAGGTCTTTGCTCTCATGCCAATGCGTTTCGTCTATCGCAACTAGTACGTATGATCGCCTGGAGATCAGAATACCTATAAACTATTGCCACCTCGAAAGCCCGATAAAATCCACCATCTGTTTGACGAGTTGTTTCGATACGGAACGTCGCATCATTTCACAACTGTCATTTTGAGATAGGATATTAAGACTGCCTTCCCATAAAATATCGTCGTCAACAATCGCCAATTTACGGTGATGCTTGACGGTATACAGTACTTCTATGCCAATTTCTTGCATAGAGATTACAGCATTAAATGCTTGGTTGACATATTCTCCCTCGTGCTCATCAGGACAGCGAGTGTTAATGGTAATCCGTACGTTTCTTTTTCGTAGTTTTTCAAATGCCGGCCATAATTTTTGCACACGTTTTGTTGTTATGAACGGACTTTCGATATATACCCGCTGTTTGGCGTGCGATATGTCGTTCATAAACTTCTTGTAGAACGTTTCGTTATCGTAAAGCCGGGAACTGCAAAGATTCCGGGCGTTACGTCTGCGGAAGGACGGCCTAATCATCGCCGTCCTCCTCGTTCTCGCAATCTTCTTTCAAATTTAAGTCTTCTGCGCCTATTAAAGTTCTATAATCGTTCTTTATGCCCAGCCAAACATAAGCATCCAATCATGTGCTTATCTATTTTTAGCATAACTTACACCTATACTACATTTACGGAACGTAAGTAGTATGTTATAATAACCGCTTCACAAGCATGTAAAGGCAAGTGAGCAACTTTAGAGAGGATGAGTGCCGTGTGTGCCATAGGTGGTGCAATAGCAAAGGCGGGCAGTGATTTCTTTGCGCCGGTAGGGCTCTTTGCGATCTGCACGTTCGCAAGCTTCCTGTTTTTCATGAATAACTACCGTGAAGCGAGGGACAAGGATCGGCTCGCCGAAGCAAGAGCCAAACAGGATGCCATTCGCATCCTGTGGTTTACGGCCGCTGGCGTGTTGATTATCGCCGTTATGTTCATGATACAGATGAGACTACTGAACATCTGGAGCCCTTCGGCTCTGGCGTGTGTCGGTTTTTTCGTCTACGTCGGAATATCGCGGTGGATTCGCTACTGGTCAGAAGCTGCCGTCAAACAGCGGCTGAAGAACCAGGCTGGAATCAGATCCAGCGCCGGCTGACGCACGCGTCGAAGCAACCATCTTCGCCCATGGGTGGGGCGGCTTGACAGTCGAGGTTTTACCACCTCCGTCAATCCGCCTCGCCCAGTACGACTCCGTAAATCGGGGAATTTTTATTTGGTTTAATTTCTTCACGAAACACAAAACTAGCTCCGGCAGAGTATAAGGACAGTTTTGTAATTTATCTTACAGATATTATTACGGCTAAAGCCTTAAAATTAGCAGTATAAAACTAAAGGAGGTATCTCAAATATGGCAAAGAACAATATGTTTTTATACGTCGGCGCTTACTCAGACGAGGTGACAGCTCAGGAAGATTTTGATGCGCTTAAAGCGTTACATAAAGAAGGTTGGGTGGGGACATATGATGCTGGAATCGTAGTAAAAAACAATGAGGGCAAGATGAATATACAACGCCACACAGATTCTACTGGTAAAGGCGCTAGGGAAGGACTCGTGGTCGGGGTGGTACTAGGAATAATATTTCCACCGTCTGTTATTGTTTCGGGTGCAGTGGCCGCAGGTGCAGGAGCAGCTATTGGGCATAATTTTAATGATATCTCCAAGGATGATCTAAAAACTATTGGCGAACTTATCGATAATAACCAATCAGCTCTGGTAGTAATTGGCGAGTCTAGGGTGGAAGAAATGGTTGACAAAGCCGCTCGTCAAGCCCTAAAAGAATACAAGAAGGAATTTAACGCTGACGTGAGTGAATACAACAAAGCACTGGACGAAGCAATCAAAGAAATCTAAGTTGGTATCTATATCGTAGAGGTTTACACCAGAAGGGCTTACCAAACCTCAAAAGATGCTTAGCCGAGAAGATTCTTATCTTGAAACTTTTTTGTTGTATACTAAACTTAATGAAAAATGATGACGTTGCCGGATTCTTTTTAGACGGATGGTATGTTTTTGATAATTTTGCTCCATTTCAAATAGAATGGCGTGGGAAACTTTACCCTACAAACGAACATGCTTTTCAAGCTGCCCATTTTCTAGATTCGAACCCAGAGCTCGCGGAACAAGTCCGTTTATGTAAATCACCCCGAGAAGCATCAGATTTTGCAAACGAAAATAAAAACCAAGATAGATCGGACTGGAAAACCATTCGTCTTGAGATTATGGAAGAATTAATAAGATGTAAACTCAATCAACACCCATACATAAGAAAAACATTATTAGATTCTGGTGACAAATATATAGTTGAGATGAATGATGCTGATGAATTTTGGGGATGGGGCAAAAATCATGATGGGCAGAACCAACTTGGTAATATTTGGATGAAACTTCGCGAAGAAATCGAGTAATCCTGTTAGAGAAAATCATTGAAACGGCCAACAACCAAGTTGAGCGCTGCTGGTTAGGCCGCGTTTTTTTGAGTTCATTTTTCATTTTGCTCATGCTTGCAAGATAAATTCTACAAACATATTATTAACTAATGATAAGATCAGGAATGATAGTAAGTAGCGAAGAGTTTGGTACTGGAGTAACTATACCATCACTAAAACATACGAGCACTTTTGATAGTGAAGTTGTGTTCGCCGGAAGAGGCGATGAATCGATTCATGTTGATTCTAGAGAGCTTGTTGTACAGGGTGAATACGACGAGGATTGCGCCGACGGCATAGACTGCGGTTATGGGTTGGATATCGTACTCGGCTCGTTATGCTGCAGATATCTTGTGGACGAGAACAGAAATAATAAAAGACCCGAACAACTCGTATGTAAACGTTTCTCAGAATTCCGACGCTGGCTAAACTATAGAGCTAATAGCGGCGAACAAACCAATACCGGAGTCCCTAAAGGACTACACCCAGACTGTCAAGAAGCCTTCACTGTTAGATAACTTTTGCTCGAAACTCTTGTATAGACTTTACTTTGCAATTATTTGTTTGTTTTTCGGAACTTTTCGTAAGAATAGTATCAATCCAATCGTCATCAACACGGTAGCAATAGCATAGACCGCGCTATGACTAACGGAATAGACAACGCCGGCGAGTATTGGAATCAAAACTAGGTATGCCGACTGCAAGCTTTGACTTGCACCCTGTAGCTTACCCTGTTCGTTTTCTTCGACTGACGCCGATAACATGCCGGTGTAGGTTGGTTCAAATAGACCTTCTCCAAGAACAAGACAGATAACACCAATAATCAAAAGTGGTACGGAAATGATCTGTACGCCCATAAAGACCAATCCCAGCCCGAGCGCAAGTCCAATGAGGCCCGTAATAGCAATGGTGCGTTCCTTAATTATTTTGAGTAGCTGCCTTAGAACAAGTGTGCGAGAAATAATGTCACATATACCTATAATAACTAGGAGCTGGCCTATCGTTGCCGGACTCCAAAGAAAGGCGTCTTTTAGCGATAGCACCGCGTTAAACTGCCAGATACTGAGTCCGGAGTAAAAGAAGAATCCAATGATTAGAAAAATTCGAGCGTTTTTAAGCGTGAAGACATCTTTGAAGTGAGCAAAAGTATTGAGGTGTTTTAATGTAAAAGCTTTTGAGCGCTTTTCCGGCAAAAGTGATTCAGGGAGAACGAAATAAACAATCGCGGTGCTAACAAACATAAGAGCCGCGGTCACATAAAAGGGAAGTGCTAATGAGATAGCACCGAGCAACCCACCAATGCCGGGACCAATCATGAAACCAATGCCGATGGCCCCGCCGATGTAACCGAACCACTTGGTACGTTCTTCTTTATCGGTGGTGTCGGCTATATATCCGAATAGAGCGCTGACATTACCCGCCGTCAGCCCATCGATAATACGCCCTAGAAAGAGTATCCAAAGCGCACCAGATATACCTAAAAGTAAATAGCCTACTACTGAGCCAAGTAGACTGACGATAAGAATAGGACGCCGACCGAAACGATCGCTCATGGCGCCAAAGACAGGTGCTGCGAAAAATTCGCATAGTGCATAGACCGAAACAAGGGCGCTAAGTCCAAAAACTACTTGTGAAGCAGGTAGATATTTTCCTATCAGAAAGGGGAATAATGGAAGAACTATTGTCATTCCGATAGCGTAAAGAATCGTTATAAAGACTATAATCCAAAGCCTGAGATGGGGTTTTCTGTTTGTATTTTTCATAATGATTTCAATATTAGACGCAGTGTAAACTCGAATCTTTCATGTCCCTCTCCTGAGGTTAATTGCATGGCATATAGTTTAGTTTGCGGGAAAGTATCGGGTAGGTTTGCGAAACGACGCAAGAGTTCTTCTCGGCTGACAACCCAGGTTCCATCAGAATGTCCTGGACGTCGCTCAAGCACGGACTGTTCCAAACAGTAGGCATTAACGTAGAGAATTAAAGCATCAATCGTCCATGCTGCCTTTTGCGGCTCGACTCCACCCTCAATCATAATATAAAGCATTCCTTCGCTGATCCTCAGAATATTCACATTAGCTGGAGCAACAGCCAGCTGTGCCCTCGAAATACCTGGATAGCGTAGGTACTGGTCTCTAAGTTGTGTGCAAACATCGACTATTTGCTCTGGCCAATTAGCTTTATCGGGGGTTGGTATTTTAATCTGATTGCAAAGGTGTCCAACCAGAAGCTCGTCAAGATCTGCCTTATTGACGACATGCGCATAGAATGAAGCTGGTCCTGTTTGAAGAGCAGCCGCCAAGCTTCGCATAGTTAAAGCTTCGTAGCCATCCCTGGCCACAATACTAAACGCGCTTTCAACCATAGTATCGACATTGATAGGCGTTTTATGACGAGACGGTCCACGCCTGGAGTATGAAATCCTAGGGTCACCGTTAAATAGCTGATGTCGTGCGGCGCGGCGCTGTTGAGGAGAATTAGTCATTAGCAGTAGTATAGCACACTAACGAACATTGTTCCATATAAACGAACGTGGTTCGTAATAATTGACAATGCTAAGGAGTTAATCGGCAACTTAACGTTTTTCGAAAATCGATTTTAATGAAATCCGTCTTGAATACTCCAATGCGCCATATTGGAAAATACGAATAGCAACCGCTAAGGCCACAACTGCACTAATAGCAAGGATAGTGATACCAATAATAGTATCGGCGACAGACAAATTTCCAACAGCATTACGAACCATCAGTGGAACCGGCGCAGTAAACGGGAAAAACGTCAAGAAACGGACGATACCAGAATCGGGCGAAGAAAAGAATAGGGATATGGCATACATTGGGCCGAGCAGAAGCAATACGACGATCCCAAAGAAGCCAGATGCGTCTTTAGCCGTAGGTACGGCAGAGCCGATGGCAATAAGTAGGCCTGTAAACATCAAAAAGCTTAGTATGAACAATATAACCGCAACTCCTATGTGAATCGGATCAAGCGGTATATTACTAAGATCAAGGTTTGGTAATGACAACTGGTTATGCCACAACGAATATACAATAATAACTGGTACCAATATAACGACGACTTGAATCAGCGCCAAAACCAGAAGGGATAGAATCTTACCTATTATAAGTGTTCGAGCCTTGATTGTAGTTAGAATTATTTCTATGACCCGGTTTTCTTTTTCTTCTGTTGTGTTTGTCAGCATCTGATTTCCGAACACCGCAATCAGTATGTAAAATAGCACTAAGAAAATACCAGGTGCAACTAAAGCCTTTATGCCGTCAAACTGTACGCCATTCCGATAGATTGTTGAGTTATAGCTAACTGTGTCTTTTAATATAGCCGTCGTTTGAGGGTTTACCGTCGGTGCGACTGAATCCTGCAGGATTAAGCTTGCGACATCCTGATACTTTCCGTCGTCAAACAAGCCGGCATCCTTCGCATAAATCTGAACCTGGCTGGTTGCCAGATCTTTAGGATAGATAAAATAGGCATCAATTTTACCGCTTTTTACTGCAGAAATAGCCGCCTGTTGGTCTTTTGTTTCTGAAGCTCCTAGCTTTGTGACCAGTTTTTTGTTGATCAATCCGGTTTGATCGGTAATCACATAAGAAAATTTTTGATTTCCGGCATTTGTCGAGGCTTTCTTGGTTGCCTGAGAAGAGAAATAAACTATTCCAAAAACTGCACCGATAACAACCGGAAAGGCTAGGGCCATAATCCAGAACGTCCTCTTCTTAAGTGTACGAACGACCTCAAAGCGAAATACAGTCCCTAGGTTAAACATTATTTTTCATCCTCCGGTCGTCTGTTTTCACCGCCATATACTTCAATAAAGATGTCGTCAAGCGATGCTTTATTAAACTTCTTCTTGACTTCCGGTACGGTACCATAAGCCCGTGCCACCCCGTCTTTTAAGAGCACAATCCTATCACAAAGTCGTTCAACTTCTTCCATCTGGTGAGTCACGAAGATAACGGTCGCTCCAGCTCGTTGATGTTCTTCAACTATATTCATCAAAAGTCGGCGATTGACTGGATCAAACCCTCTGGTCGGCTCATCTAATATCAAAAGCTCCGGATTATCTAAGATCGTTATGCCAAG
>CAZQGW010000027.1:0-8477 GCA_964593165.1 uncultured Saccharimonas sp. (SeqCode)
TTATTATCGCGGCCTGTAACAATGTCTGTAATCAGTTCGGCGTCTGTAATGTTGGTAGCAAATGTTCCAATTACATCCGTACTACTAGCCATTGCCACCACTCCGTAGCGACTGACTGCTCCATAGGTTGTTTTAACCCCGACCACCCCATTAAAACTGGCTGGTTGTCGGATAGATCCACCGGTATCGCTACCAAGTGCGAATGGAACTACGCCCAGCGCCGTGATTACCGCCGAACCGCCACTACTGCCGCCGGCAACTCTTTCAGTATCAAAAGCGTTTTTAGTCGGGCCATAAGCTGAGTTTTCGGTACTTCCACCGTGAGCAAATGCGTCCAGGTTGGCTTTACCGATACAAATAGCTCCTTCGGCTTCAAGTTTTTCAACTGCGGTAGCCTGAAGTGGTGCGTTAAAATTCTCCAAAATTTTACTGGCCGCCGTGGTCGGCGCACCGAAAGCTAAAAAATTATCCTTAACCACAAAAGGAACACCGACCAATCTACCGGAAAGCTTGCCAGTGTCGGCATCATCAGCACGTTTTAGAGCACGTTCTTCCGTTAAACTCAGCAATGCGTGATACGACTCATTTTCTTTGGCCAACCTAAGAGCATTCTCAACCACCGTTCGGGCTGAGCTATTTTTAATCTGGTTTATAGTGTCGGTGATATTCATAATTACAGTACCTTCGGAACCTTTACTTGAAAATCAACGACTTCCGGCGAACGAGCTAACAGTTCTTCCCGGGTAATGCCGTAATTAATCACCTTATCTTCACGCCAAACATTGCTAAGATCAGTTGTCTGATAGGTTGGCTCAACTCCAGTCGTATCAAGTTTATTCAGCTGCTCAACATAGCCTAAAATATTACTAATATCACTTCGAAGTCCGTCTATTTCGCTTTCATCGAGTTCCAACTTAGAAAGCTGTGCTAGATGCAGCACATCATCACGAGATATCTGTGTCATACAGACTATTATAGATTAACTCGGTAGACTTTCCTAGTGTTAACTGCGCCAAGAAACTACGATCCTATGTATTTTACAGCTGCGCTTTGGGGATAATTTATGCTACTACCATCACCGGCTTGATACGCTAGATCACTACCAGCTACGCCATTCACTTCGATGGCGCATACCGGTTTATATTGCTCTGGCACGCTGGCGTAAACACTACAGCCTGCTATAGCTAGTTCGGGAACGGTTTTTTGCCACTGTCCAGACTCTTTATAAGCAAAGAGTACTCCCGGGGGTGTCAATAAGCCGTACGACACCTTGTCCTGACCCCAGATCTTGAAAGTAGTAATGTTGCTCCTAGTCAGACCAAATTGCGTTGCAACTTGATTAAAAATCTGATCGTTAGTCAAGGTGGTGGATGTACTGGCGGTTTTTGTCGCGGTTGCAGCCGCAACCAATGAAGTGTTGGTTTTCTTATAGCTACTAATCTGGTTTTGTAATACAGAGACTTGGGTGGCATTTGCCGCCTGATTGTCCGTAATTTGTTTATTCATCAGATACCAGACGGTAACTCCGGTTAATGCAGAAAAGAGGATTACCACTGCCGCCAAGATCAGGTATTTCTTATAGTTTCCATCTCTTCTTACTACAGGCTCTACTACTTGCGGTTGAAATTGTGGTTCCATTTATACCCTCTTTTAAGATTAAATTACTGATATCCTAAATATAGCATAGATTCGTGAATTGCTTATGTTTAAGCTAAAAATGTCAATCATTTAGCCTAAGATTATCGATTGTTTGTACTATAATGATTTTATGAAAAAGTCTGAAAGCCCTATATCACAATTAATCCCGGGCAATCCCGGCACCAGCTACATTGCCTGTCTTATCTTTACGCTTAACACAAAGTATGCCGCCAATATATCTAATGACGAGCAATTAAAGATTTTTTGCGACGGTATGAACCAATCAAGGAAAACCTTTTTCGCAAAAACGTTGAATATAATATCAAAGGAATTCAAACACGATATAAAAGCGTACGTCAGCAACAATGTTCTACTGCGTTTAGCAAAAGAGGAGGCCGAAGATAACACAACAACATACGAACCACTACTAATCAGCAGAGAGAATATACTGAAATTGATCGCCCAATATCAATATATTACTATTTCAACCGATATCTACTACTTTAATAATCATAGTTACCACGATTATCACTTTTGTTGTTTCTTTATGGATGATAACGTGCTTAGAGTATTCGAACCGAGCAGTGGTTCCGTAAGGACTATCACTCGAAAAGACCTAGACGAGATAATAGACTCCGTTACCAAAGAGTTAAAAGATTCAACGCTAGTATTCTGCCTTTAGCTATGTATAGGCTTTGATTGCTTTTGGCGTTAGCAAATATATCGCGGCTGCCAGCGGTAACAACACAAACGGTATATAAGCCATGTACATCGAAAGATACGAGTTAAGTATCGTTCCGGTTGATTCACCGTACTTTGAGGCCGTTTTAAAGATTGGCTCTAAGAATTTAATTAGTTCGTATATCTCATAACCCAAGGCACTGGCTGAAAGGACGAGACCCAAATAACGGCTTACTCTACGAGCGCTCAATAGAATTAAAACCATCGCGATGCAATACGCGATAGTGATAGCTAATGGAAAATAGATATTAAAATAATTTATGCTTGGCGCTGTATATGCCGAATGGTACGCCGATGCGTATTTTGAAGCGTAAGCTGCCGCATCACTTTGTAGCGACATGATTTGTTGTACTACCGCACCAGTAAGGGCTGCAGCTATAAGAAACATCCATACTAAAACATAGCTAAATGCCGGTACCCGATATGAAAATGGTTTCGATTCGTCCTGTATTGCGACCGGGCTAGACGGCTCATGTTTTTCAACCCTAGTAAAACCGGGGTAGTTTACGTTCGTGTTTGCGGTTGGAGAGGGTTCGATATCGGGATTGCTAATCACACTACCGTTACCGAAACCTTGGTCTGGTTGGCCTAAGACTATAGGTATGGGTGGCGGCGTTGCGGTCGGATGGGCATGCATAGCCTCAGTTACCGCGGCTTCTCTTCGTAAATCATTTTCATCCGTAATCGGTTTAATATCAGTCATATGAATTTTGTTTATTTTTTATAAGCATATGTAATAATACTACCCCATTTTTATAATTTAGACTATTTTAGCGTCTAGCTTCGATGAATGTGTGGGCGTGACCGGATGCTCCGGCTCGACCGGTCCGTCCGATTCGATGAATATAATCATCGTAAGTTTGTGGAGTATCGAAATTGATGACGTGTGACACGTTCGGAATATCCAGACCACGGGCTGCGACATCAGTTGCGACCATAACTCTGACTCGTCCGTCTTTAAATTGCTTCAAGGCACGTGCTCGTTGAGACTGGTTCTTATTGCCATGTATCGCTATTGATGCGATACCGCTGTTATCCAAATGGTCGCTTAGCCGTTGAACGCCGAATTTCGTTTCGCCGAAAACAAGTACTTTTTCATACTTATCGGCTTCGCGTAACATATCAGTTAGCAGCTCGATTTTATGCGACTTGTCACGCGCTTCAATGACGTCTTGCTCAATATGTTCGTTAGTTTCACTGGTTCGGACCGAAATCGTTACAGGATTTTTCGAAAAGTTGTTAATAATCGCTGAAATCTCAGGTGTAATAGTAGCGCTGAACAGCAATGTTTGACGACTATCTGGTGTTGCACCAACAATCGTACGAATATCTGGCAAGAATCCCATGTCTAGCATGCGATCAGCTTCATCTAAAACTAAAGTAGTTATGTTGTCTAACTGAATAAATCGACGATTCATTAGGTCTTTCAATCTGCCCGGCGTGCCAATAATAAAATGTGGGCGACGTTTTAATTCACGAATTTGTCGTTCAGCGGGTACACCACCGACAACAAGGGCTGAATATAGATTCAAACCTTGACTGAAAGCACGAAACTCTTCGTCAATTTGTTGAGCAAGTTCGCGCGTCGGTGCGATAATCAGGACGCTGGGTCGAAGATTTACACCTGTCATATGCTCGATTATAGGGAGCAGGAAGGCAGCGGTTTTACCAGTGCCCGTATTGGCAATGCCAATGACATCCTTGCCTTCTAGTATCGGAAAGATTGCCTGATCCTGAATCGAAGACGTGTTTATATAGCCCTTTTTATCGATGTTATGTTGCAGCTGACTTCCAAGTTTAAAGTCTGTAAATTTATATTTCGATTCGTATGGAATCTCCTCGGCTTTCGTGGTCGCACTGTTGATAAACTTGCTTGGGTTAATATATTTTTTGACAGGTCCACGACTGCCGCCACGGCTTCGACCGCGGTTAAATGTTGAAGTACGAGCACCGCTAGGGCGTCCGCCGCTTCGTTGATAATATGCCATTTTTAATAGCCTTTCAGTAATAGTAGTATTGGTTTGCAGTTTATAAAAAACAAGAGATTAATTCGGTGATAGCGCCATACGCAATTTGCGTAAATTTGTCACGGGTGCGCTCTTCTTAGAATGAGGCCCTAGCATTTCATCGAATGCAATACGATAACAATATCATAGTTTTTGCAATTTTGCAAGCATAATTGTTGACAAATTAAAAAGCCCGACACGCTTCTCTTTAGAAAAATCGTATCGGGCGGGGCGCCGGAAGGACCAAGGACAAAAGCCCAAGATCCTCCCGGACACCCAGAAACCGAGGTTCGAATTACTCCCTGAAGGCAACCATCGACGCGGTATGCCAACGGCGGCCGTCCCAGCTGCCGTGGACGTAGGCCCCGTCGGAATTGCAGTGGAACACCGGCAAGCCATCGGAGTCGACGACCAACCCAGAAGCGAACAAGTACGGGATGGTCTCTCCATCCATCGCCACATACACCTGCGGGTTTAGCGCCAACAGGGTGGCAACTTCCAGTCCGGGCCACTTCAGTCGCGAGGACCGAACATTCATTGGAATCACGCCGTTGGTGGAACCCAAGAACGTAGCGAGATCAAGATCGACGACGTCGAGCTTGCGCTTGCCAGTGACTTCGCTACCAGGTAAGAACGACAGCTGGTGCATACGGACGGGCCCAAAGTAGTCCTGGAAAGTGAATCCCAGCTTATTGACCTCGTCTTCGATCCATGCCGTCATCTCGGTCCAGTTGAATTTGAGGTCCCTGCCAAGCCAGATGCTCACTCCGGTGGGTGTAAGCGGTCCGTCGTGGTCGTGTAGGTTGGCATTAAGCTTGCTTGCGTCTGCCTGAGTGAAACCCCATCCGCGGAGTTTACTGCGCGCCATGATGTGGTCGACGTAAACTCCGACAGGCATCCAGGGTATGGACGACAGCGGACGTGTGGACTCTGTTGTCTGCATAGCGAGAAACGCGGCAAATGCAAACCTGTCGATCCTTATAGGCCTGGGGTAACTCAGTATCGTCTTGATCAGGTGACCGTTTTCTAGAAGATTCTGCATCCCCTCGCAAGTCGATCCCGACAATAGGCTTAGAAGCTTCTCTATCTGCTTGCGGGTTATCTTACGTGTTGCGGGTGTCGTCATGACAGTCCGCCTCTCTGCCGTCGGTATACTAGTCGCGCACTATGCGCGGTAGCCTCGCTGAGCGAGAGTTGAGAACGGCGCAATATATTCAAAGCTTCGTGTAAATATATGACTCCGTTCTCAAACTGTGCTTGAATTTTAAGGTTCTAATGGTATTTATACCATAATATATGGCATCCCACAACTCATTTCTTAAAATCATAATGCCAATGCTTGCTAAGTCTGCACTAAGTGTTAGGATGTAATTCTATGGAACCATTCCCGACTGGTAGCGAATTCATTGATAGTAACCAAGAGAAACTTGGTGTATTAAGGGTATTAACGGAGCAATCACTATTAAATCCAGAAGGCAGGCTTACTATTATCGCAGATGGGTCATTAAACCTGGAGTTTGATGGCGATATACCTGAGGGTGTGGTGGCTAAGAATACATTTGGCCTATACCCGGGCGAAATACCTGAAAATGACCGCCGAGCAATAATTGATATTGACGAGAAGGCCCAGATGGACGCTGCGCGGGAGCTAATACGCGCTTCGATAATTAGAGTGGCGATGTATAAAGTCGCGATGAATATAAGTGGAGAGGCGGATGTTGATGAAACGGCCTGGCCTCCATTCGGCTTTGAAAATATAAATTACTATAGTAAGTCAACTTCTGACGGCGTAACAATAAACCTTATTGAAATCAAGGGTATGCAGGGGGTCTCCGATTCTGCCGAAATAACAATCAAAGCTGAAGACGGTGTGGTCGCCAAATCATTACATTTATTATGCATAGGCAATCAAACTGTTGATGCAATAAGCCTAGTCGGCCCAGCTAATGACGAGCAACTAAGAGTCTGGTTGAGTAGATTTAGTGTCCACGCTGACGAAATCGAAGAAATATTAACGCTCGGCTTCAGGATGCCAATAGATGAACTTGAGTCAAGGATAGATGATTTATCTGAAAGACTAATTGACGAAGGCTACAACCCTAATCTGGTTAGCCAAACAACCAGAGAGATGTATGACCGAATAGTAGCCCTGAAAGCACAAATCGAAATGATGTCGCATGCTGACATAACTACGCCCGACCAAGAAGACCTAGTGTATTTCGAAAAAATGCTAACTAAGTCTGAAAAATAAGCTCCGTGCTATAATTTAGCTTTGATTTCAGCGATTTGATCGCGAAGTTCGGCCGCTTTTTCAAATTCCAAATTTGCTGCTGCAAACTCCATTTGACCCGTCAAATCTCGAATAAGTCCAGGATATTCGTCTTTTGGAATCTTCTTGAGGTTCAGCTTATTTGATTCATCCGCTTTTTTAGGAATAATCGCTCGAAGGCCATCGCCCACCTCTTTGGCGATGCTGACAGGTGTAATATTGTGTTCCTTATTATATTCAAGTTGAATATTACGACGTCGATCCATTTCGGCAATCGCTCTTTTCATCGAATCGGTCATGGTATCCGCGTACATAAAGACTTTACCGCCTATATGTCTGGCTGCACGTCCACTAGTTTGAATCAACGCACCGGCACTGCGTAAGAAGCCTTCTTTATCGGCATCCATAATTGCTACCAAGCTTACTTCTGGCAAATCAAGGCCTTCTCGCAAAAGATTGATTCCAACGAGCACGTCATAAACTCCACTTCGCAAATCCTTTAGAATATCCCCTCGCTCCAGCGTGTCGATGTCGCTATGAATATATGCGGTTTTAATGTCCATTTCCTGCAAGTAAGTCGAAAGATCCTCGGCCATGCGTTTAGTTAGAGTTGTAACTAGAACGCGCTGTTGATTCGAAACACGATCACGGATTTCTGCAATCAAATCATCGATTTGCCCCTTCGATGGTCTGACAACGACTTCTGGCTCAACCAACCCGGTTGGTCTTATGATTTGTTCCGCTGGTTTTGGACTATGTGCCAGTTCGTATTCACCCGGTGTGGCCGAAACGTAAATAACTTTGTTAATATGCTGATTGAACTCAGCGTATGTGAGAGGACGATTATCCAGAGCTGATGGCAAACGAAAACCGTATTCGACAAGAACTTCCTTACGAGCCCTATCACCGTTATACATTCCACGGACCTGAGGCAAAGTCATATGACTTTCGTCGATAATCATCAAGAAATCGTCATTGAAATAATCTAGCAGTGTAGCAGGTTGTTCGCCAGGTTCACGATTCGTTAAATACCGGCTGTAGTTTTCGATGCCTTTGACAAAGCCAGTTTCTTCGAGCATTTCGATGTCGTATTTGGTTCGCTGCGATAGACGCTGAGCTTCAAGCAACTTGTTATGTTTCTCGAACCAATCTACTCTTTGAGCAAATTCTTCTTTTATCCCTTCGATCGCATGCTCAAGTTTTTCTTTTGGAGTAACGTAATGGCTGCTTGGAAATATCGAAACTTCATTTGGCTCTGCTAGAATTTCGCCGGTTAAAGGATCAATTCTGGTTAAGCGTTCGACCTCATCACCCAAAAACTCGACCCGATATGCAACATCGCTACCAGCTGGAAAAACATCGACTATATCGCCGTGAACTCGAAAAGTACCGCGGTGAAAATCCATATCGTTCCGATGATATTGGATGTCCGTTAGCAAGCGTACGAATTTATCTTGTTTGCGCCGTTCGCCTGTTTTTACAGTAATCGACATATCAGCATAATCCTCCGGAGAGCCGATTCCATATATACAACTGACACTGGCGACAATAATAGTATCGCGCCTCGTAAGCAAGGCGGTCGTTGCGGCGTGACGCAACCTGTCTATCTCGTCATTAATCTTGCTGTCTTTTTCAATGTAGGTATCACTTCTGGCGATATAGGCTTCAGGCTGGTAGTAATCGAAGTAACTAACGAAGTAATGGACCTCGTTCTCAGGAAAATATGATTTGAATTCACTATACAACTGGGCCGCTAGAGTCTTGTTGTGGGCCAAAATAAGCGTCGGAAGATTGCGCTTAGCAATAATATTAGCCATAGTAAA
>CAZQGW010000028.1:0-8309 GCA_964593165.1 uncultured Saccharimonas sp. (SeqCode)
CTTCCTTCGTAAGCCACGTTTTGATAACATCGATTGATTTCGGAGTTAGTACTATCTTATCGGCATTTAGAATGTGGTACACGCTCAAATAGTTAGCACGAATTAGCAACAAATTCTGGATATTATTAGTCGCTCGTAGAATTTGAGGTGTTTTTTCATCGACAACCAGCAAGACTCGACGTTCAAGCTTGTTGGTCATAAGGAATTTAGCAGCCTCGGAGGTTTTTCCGGTCGTTTTAAAGTCTAGTACGACAATTTTCTTATCTTTATTAGCCAGGGTCAATGCTTGCCTTAGGGCGACGTGCTTACTGGTGGTTGAAAGCTTCAGTTTGTGATTTTCTGTACCATTTGGACCAAAGGCAATTCCACCGCCGCGCCAAATCGGGTTACGGGATGAACCGAAACGGGCACGACCTGTACCTTTTTGCTTCCACGGTTTGATACCCCCACCACTAACTTCACCACGTTTCTTAGTTGTAGCGTGGGCCGAACGAGAATTCGCTAGGAAGCTGTCATAAGCCAGTTTCAGAAGTTCATGATTATTAACCTCGACGTCAAAGATATTCTTTGGAAGAGTCGTTTTTGCAACTGGTGCTTTTACGGATTCAGCCATTATGATTTTCCTCCGATGATTACTAGGCCTTTTTTAGGGCCAGGAACGGCGCCACGAAGACCAATCAGGTTATTTTCAGTATCAATATAGCTGACGACCAGGTTTTTGACGGTTACGCGGTCGTGCCCCATGCGGCCAGCCATCCGCTTGCCCTTAAATACATGCTGCGGATACATTGAGCCGATTGATCCAACTTTTCGCACATCGCCCTGACCGCCGTGGGTATGGCGACTCGTCATGAAATTATGTCGCTTAACGGTGCCGGCAAAACCTTTGCCCTTACTGGTCCCGGTGGCATCGACAATATCGCCGATTGCAAAATCAGTCAGATCAAGCTTATTACCAACCGTTAAGCCTTCGGGTAGTTCTTTGACGCGGATTTCACGGATATGCTTTGGTGTGACTTCAGCGGCCTTAACGTGTCCGGCAACGGCCTTAGACAGTTTTTTACCATTTCCATAGGCTAATTGAACAGCAGAATATCCGTCTGTATCAACGGATTTAATCTGAGTGACAGTCATGGGGCCGGCTTGAATTAACGTCACAGGTACCGCGACGCCGTCACTGCCGATAATTTGGGTCATGCCGATTTTGGTACCTAGAAGTGCCTTCATAGCCCTTTTGCTCCCACTTAAAATTCTTGGTGGAAGGCAGTATCCGTATCTGTTGGACTTACCAATTCACCAAGAATCGTTAATATATTCGTATAAGTTACCGTCTAACTTTATCACACCATCTGTTGTCGGTCAATATTTATGACGCTTAATATGCTAATATTAATAAGATTATGAAAAATAAAAAGCCAAGGTGGAAGAAAAGAGACGTAAAACCGATTATTTCCGGTCTTATTTTGGCAATTCTTTTTTGTTTGGTGGCATTTGGAACATATGCGCTTCTAAGTGTGCAGTCTGACAGTGCCAAAGCCGCCGCTGCCAGTGCTAAAGCGGCTGCAATAGAGGCTAAGAAGGAAGAGCCGGTTTATATAACTCTACCGGGCGCTAAAACTATTAGAGCAATCGTCAGCGATTATACTAAGCCTGATAGTCTCTGGGTTATAGTCAATAAGACTCATCCGATTCCTATTACTTATGTACCACCGAATTTAAAAGTTCCGAACGTTCCTATAAGGACTGATAAAACTAAATTAGAAATGTCATTGCGATCAATCGTCGGGGTTCCTTTGGCTGTTATGTTCAAAGCGGCCGCAGCGGCAGGTCATGACCTGATGATTGGCAGCGGCTACAGGTCGGCAGCCATACAGGAGTCGTACTTTGACACTTTAGCGGCTACAGCTGGTGAGGTTGCGGCTAACGACGCTATCGCTGATCCCGGACAAAGTGAGCATCAGACCGGTCTGGCATTAGATATAAATAGCTACAGCCAGAGTTGTTATTTGGATCAGTGCTCCTTGGCAGCAACTGATGCACAATGGCTGGCAGACAACTCGTATAAATACGGCTTCATCCTACGCTACCCGCCGGGTGACGAATCGATTACCGGCTACCAGTCCGAACCATGGCATTTTCGGTATGTCGGCGTTGCCTTGGCGACAGCTTTGCATGAAAGCAACATGACCCTGGATCAGGCCTGGCCATATCTACAAAAGGCGGACGCGACTTTGCATGATAATGGTGCTATATGACGGTTATTGGCTAGAAGTTAGAAATAAAACACGACTTTCGGGACAATAACCTAGTTATTCTTAACGATTTATTGCTTGATTTTAAGACAATCATCTCCTTAAATTAAAACAAATCGTGAAATTTTAAAAAATTAATCACCATAATGCTTGAGTTTATCGGAGAAATAAGTCATACTGTTGTCATAAAGCATATGCGTAATTAGCAATAAGGAGTATTAACAGATGGCAACTGCAAAAAAAGCTGTAAAAAAAGTCGTAAAAAAGAAAACCGCACCTAAAAAACCACGTGTCGCAAAGCTAGAATCCTTTAAGGTAACCAAAGAATCAGTACCATTTATGTCATTTAAAATTACCGACCAAACAGTATACTGGTCGATTCTTTTGATTCTAATTCTTGTACTTGCGCTTTGGGTTTTGCAGATCCAAATCAATATCTCTGATGTTTTGAACAAAGTTACGAGCCTTTAAGAGAAGAGCATTTAAAATCACCCCGCTTTAAGCGGGGTTATTTTAATTTGTTCCATGATTTTACATGCGTATTTCCGCATCAACTCCAGCTGGAAGGCTAAGGTTTTGCAGGCTGTCAATTGTTTTTGGAGTTGCGTTAGTAATGTCGATTAGGCGCTTGTGGACGCGCATCTCGAAAGCTTCGCCACCCTTTTTATAGACGTGTGGAGATTTTACAACTGTAAAAACGCTTCTTCGGGTTGGTAGTGGAACGGGTCCAGAAACACTAGCACCGGTACGAATTGCCGTATCGATGATTTGTTTAGCCGATTGATCGATTACTTTGTAGTCGTAGGCTTTTAGACGTATGCGAATACGTGGGCTTTGTTCTTTTGCTTTCTCTGCCATAGCATGGCTCCTTTATGTGCTATACCGTAACCTCTTTTATTGACCAGTTGGTTTCTGCAACAATCGAGTTCTCGATATGATTAGTTTTGTATGTCAATCAGTATAACAGATTACGATTGTTATGCCAATTGATTCATTTTCCAATTAGTGTTATAAATATTGAACGGTCATATAAAGCATTGTTAAGGAGGTGGTATCAACAATGTCCAGTATAGACGCGACAGAACGAGAAATTCTTGAGACCATCGGTTTCGATGCAAACCTCTGCGAAACGATCATCGAGGCCGACAAGCGGGTGTCGAGGGGTGGTTCGGCCTGCCTGGTAAGGTATTTCAGCATACCGAGCAGGCTCCGCGAAACGGTATGGCGCCTGAACTACATCCAACTTCGGGATGCCATGGCCGCTGTGGCAAGCAACTTCCGGAACGTCCGCGTGCACGCCGAGGTGCTGAACATGCCGAACTTCAAGTTCAACGGCTGTTACAGCATCAGTGTCGTCATAGGTTGACGGCACACAGTCCACGTCCCCGCTAACCCGTCGATGCGAGCCCCCGCTGGTTCCTCCGGGAACTAGCGGGGGCTCGCATTTAATGATTAATAATTTCTGGGTGTTTGGGCGTTTTTTCGAGCGCCCGGCTCGCCTGCCGAAGGACGGGGTTGCTAACCTCATCGTGAGTTCTTATCAAACCTCCCTGACGGTGCTGTAGGTACAGCTGTTGCGATACATGCAGTACTTGCAGGAACGGAGTTCGCGCTGTCTCGCGCTTCTACAGTGCTTTTGAAAAAAAGCGTGGTAGTTGCGGTGACAGCGTTTGTGCGCGGGTTCTTTTCGTGCATCTTTTCCTGACTTCTTTCGTTTCGGACGTGGGAAGTCGGGATGGTGTTCGTTACGTTCCCCGCGCTGCAGGTAGCCATGACATATTTCGCACTGCGCCAATCTAGGCTCCTTAGTGGACTTTTCTGTATATGATGGGGTCGATTTGCCCACCAGAATTGCTGATGACTATGGCGTCTCCTTTTTTGACGACTTCGTAGTCATCGCCGTCTTTGAAGAATCCCATGTTGCAGAGTGACGGCATGACATGACGAATGATATCGTCTTCTGACGCCATGTCACCGACGTAAAGTACTCCGACGATCTTAGGGCAACCGTTTTCCCATGCTTTGCACGCCGCTTTAACGATTGACGGGCTCAACATGTCGATGCAGCGTTACGAAGCTGCCTTCCGGTGTACGGCATAGCTGCCCGGTGCAGAATTGATGCGTTTGTGCGCATTGCCATTCTGGGCCTCCGTAGATGAGTTTTGACAGGTTCTTTACCCACTTGCTTCTAGGCAAAGACAGGACCCTAATATCATAGGATGTTGTCTTTGGCTATAATTAGACTATGCGTACTGCCAAAGACTCATAATTTCAGCAATATGATTAGATTATATCATTTTGTAATTGCAGCGCGTCAGAAATCATGTTGTATTAATTATGGCCTATTATTAGCCCAACCCCACTACCCTGCGATGGATTGCCACGCAACTTACCTAATCCCATCTGTCCGGTTGCCCGGATGTGAACTATTCGAACATGCGATTCGTTTATCAAGGCTCTTCGTCCAAGATCAGGTATAACCATCGCTCCAAAAGCATACTGCAGAGATTCGCCTTTTATCCGTTTTTGCAATACTAGCATCGCAAAACTAGCTACATCCAAACTGGTCATATAAAACCCAGGGTTCTCGGCTTCAAATTTTGCCGTTTCTAATGATAATGACTCTAACTGGGTGTGCACGCCGTGTGCCCTATCGTCGTCTGATACATTGTGTTTGTCGTATGGCTGATTGGTAAAATGTGCGAACGGTGCCAGGAAGTTCTCTCCGTCGTTTAGCGCAATGTGCGATTGACCCGATGAGCCCTTAAAACTATCCGCATGTTTATGATGTTTGCCTAAGCCAACAAGCAAATGTTTGATCTCACTGGTGCCACCGGTCCAATGGGTATGAGGATGCCAAATGTCATGTTTCGGAAATGTGGTTCCATCGTATTCAATATCATCAATAACATCTAGCATTTGTATTAATTTATAGTCGGTATCTACATCTAGATGGATGTACGCTTCGCCTGGTCTACTTTGTCCGTTAAAAAGTCGCTCGTAATCATTTGTTAATACCGATCTTAAAAGTTCGGGATCCCTTGCAATATCCAAACCAAGTATTTTAGCTGCTTCAATAGAGACACCGACACTATCAGAAATACTGAGCGGCTTATCTCTGGGTATAGGCGCGTAATTCGGATTCTCAGGTGTCATGATTTAAATCTTTTTTTCTGCATCGAAAGCTTATTTTACATGTATTACTTTGTTTGTCAATCTTTTATAATTAACAATTGACAGTTAATCATAAGTGTGATATAAATATATCAGCTATCACCTCTATGGAACGACCGTAAGGAAGGAAAATTGGGGACTGAAAGAGCACAGCAGCTAGACGAATCGGCGATTGGAAGAGCTCGGCAGCAGGCTGCAGCCGCAAACAACATCATCCTCAGGATGAATCTGGATAAGTCAATCCAGGACGCAGTTGCCATTTTCGAGAGAGAAGGTCTGCACTCTTTGCCGATTAACTTTACGATTCCACGCAGTTGCCGTAAAGACTTCACTTTCTTTCGGGATGCCGAGCTCGAAGCTCTGTTTCCGATGAGGGTGATCTCCGACACGGGCTCGACCTATCGCACCATGGTACGTGTGTACATCCGACCGACCTGGTGGAGACCGGGACACTGTGAGGCCTTCTTCAAGAAGCTGTCCTAGCATCCCGCCACCCGTTGAAGCGGACCCCCAAAGGTTCCTCCGGGAACTGGCGGGGTTTTCGCTATCCGATTAATTTTTTTCTAACAAAATACCTCCATATTTCAGGAGGTATTTTTTGTTATCTCACTATCTATTATTTGATAACTTTGGTTACTACACCAGCACCGACTGTCTTACCACCTTCGCGGATGGCAAAGGTCAGACCTTTTTCCATTGCGATTGGAGCAAGGAGTTTAACGCTGAAAGTGACTGTATCGCCAGGAATGACAAGTTCTTTGTCAGCTGGTAGTTCAACTTCACCGGTAACATCGGTTGTTCGGAAATAGAATTGTGGTTTATAACCCTTTGAAAATGGAGTGTGGCGTCCGCCTTCTTCCTTTTTCAAGATATAAACTTCTGCATCGAATTCTGTGTGTGGAGTCAGGCTACCCGGTTTAACAACGACTTGGCCGCGTTCGATTTGTTCTCGTTCAATACCGCGTAATAGTACACCGGCGTTGTCACCAGCTTGGCCTTGATCAAGATTCTTTTTGAAAGCTTCAATTCCGGTAACTACAGAAGTCTGAGTCGGTCGGATACCTACGATTTCAACTGGGTCGTTAATCTTAATAACGCCCTGTTCGATACGACCGGTTGCAACTGTGCCACGTCCTTTGATTGAGAAAACATCCTCAATTGGCATTAGGAATGGCTTGTCAAGGTCGCGAACTGGGTCTGGGATGTAATCATCCATAGCTTTGACAAGTTCCATGATTGAATCTTCATCTTCTTTGACGCCCTCAAGAGCCTTGGTTGCAGAACCCTTGATGATTGGCGCATTTTCGTCGAATCCGTTCTTAGCTAGTAGTTCGCGAATATCCATTTCGACTAGTTCGACTAGTTCAGGATCAGCTAGGTCCATCTTGTTTAGGTAAACAAGAATCTTAGGAACACCGACCTGGTGAGCAAGTAGAACGTGCTCACGAGTTTGTGGCAATGGACCGTCATTAGCGGCAACTACCAAAATAGCACCGTCAATCTGGGCAGCACCAGTGATCATGTTCTTGATATAGTCAGCGTGTCCTGGCAAATCGACGTGAGCATAGTGACGCTTTTCAGATTCGTATTCTTGGTGAGAAGTTGCAATCGTGATACCACGAGCCTTCTCTTCTGGAGCGTTATCGATTTTATCAAAAGGAACTTCTTTGTTGACTGGGCTTGGAAGCCTTTTAGCCAAAACCTTAGTAATAGCTGCAGTTAAAGTTGTTTTACCGTGGTCGACATGACCCATGGTGCCTACGTTGACATGAGGTTTCGTTCGATCAAAATCTGCCATTATTGTTGTTCTCCTTTTCGCTATAACCATTGGCTAACAGCGGATTAATATTTCCGTGACGCTAGTAACAAGTACCTCGCGACGTATATCTGTCATTATACAGATATTTTTTCTATCAGTAAAGCTTATTTTAAAACTATTTGCTGGAACGCTTTTCGATGATTTCCTTAGCAACGTTCGGTGGGACCTCTTCATAACGAGCAAGTTCCATCGTACTAGCTGCCCGGCCTTGGCTCATCGAACGGATATCGTTAGTATATCCAAACATATTTGCCAGTGGTACTAATGCCTTGATTAGCTTGGCTCCAGCCGACAAGTCATCCATTGACTCAATTCGTCCACGACGAGCATTAAGGTCACCGATAACATCACCCATGAACTCTTCCGGGGTTGTGACTTCGACTTGCATAATAGGCTCCAAAAGAATCGGATTGGCTTGTTTGATGCCATCTCGGGTAGCCGTAGCGCCAGCCAATTTAAAGGCTAGCTCAGATGAGTCGACGTCGTGATAACTACCGTCATGTAGAGTTGCTTTAACGTCTACAACCGGGTAACCTGCAATAACACCACCGTCGAGCGTTTCACGGACACCAGCTTCAACCGGCTTGCGGTATTCCTGAGGAACAACGCCGCCTTTAATCTCATCAATAAACTGGAAGCCCTGCCGGGTTCGTTCGGTTCGAACTTAATCCAGACGTCACCGTATTGCCCGCGACCACCGGATTGTTTAATATGTTTACCTTGAACATCAGACGTTCCTTTAATGGTTTCACGAAATGCAACCTGTGGGGCACCGATGTTGGCTTCAACCTTAAACTCGCGTTTCATTCGATCGATATAAATATCAAGATGTAGCTCGCCCATTCCTGAAAGAATCGTCTGTCCAGTTTCTTCATCAGTTTTGACACGGAAGGTTGGATCTTCTTCGGCAAGTCGTTGCAGGGCTATTCCCATCTTCTCTTGGTCAGCCTTGGTTTTTGGCTCAACAGCAATAGATACTGGTGGCTCTGCAAAGGTTATAGCTTCTAAAATGATAGGATGTGCAACGTCAGACAGAGTATGGCCGGTAAAAGTGCCCTTAAGTC
>CAZQGW010000029.1:0-8111 GCA_964593165.1 uncultured Saccharimonas sp. (SeqCode)
CGTAATTATCCAGAGGATGCGCGCTTATATACATGCCCATGAGTTCTCTTTACCAAGCCAGCCTTTCTCGGTCAGAGAATTTTACTGGTGCAGTTTGAAGCGCTAAAGTCGGGTGAATTTGCATCGAATCACCCAAATCGCCGAATAAATCCGTTTGTCCACTAATGGCTTCCTTTTGCAACTTATTGGCAAAAGCTTGAATTGTATCTAGGTTGAATAGTAGGTCGGACCGATCTCCCAGGCTGTCGAAACCGCCAGACTTAATTAGTGACTCCCAAGCTTTTTTATTAAACCGGCTGGTATTTACACGCTTAGCAAAATCTTCAACGCTCTTGAATTTGCCGTCAATGTCGCGAGTGCGAAGGATTTCTTCAACCGCTCCTACGCCAACACCCTTAACGGCCGCCATGCCGAATCTGATTTCTTTTTTACCAGGAACAATTGCGAACTCGATGAAACCTTCGTTTATATCAGGCGGCAGTACCGTAATGCCCATATGTTTGCATTCGCCGATTTCGATTGCTAACCTGTCTATATCATTTTGATCACTGGTCATTAGAGCTGCCATGAAGGCCTCTGGATAATGTGCCTTAAGATATGCCGTCCAGTATGATATCAGCCCGTAACACGCGGCATGTGACTTATTAAAGCAGTAGTTAGCGAACTCCTCTAGCTGTGTCCAAAACTTTTCCGCTAGTTTCGGATCGGCGCCACTATGTTTTACGGCTCCTTCAATGAAGTCTGTCCGAACTTTACGCATCAGATCAATTTTTTTCTTACCAACAGCTTTACGTAACGTATCGGATTGACCACCAGTAAAGCCAGCAAAGTCCCTAGAAATTTGCATGAACTGTTCCTGATATACCAATATTCCATAGGTTGGCGATAGGGCGCTTTCGAATTTCGGATGCAAATAAGTAATCTTTTCTTGGCCGTGTTTCCTCTTAATAAAGCTATCGATAAACTGCATTGGGCCTGGGCGGTATAAAGCACCCATTGCGATAAGATCGTCGAATTCGGTCGGCTGCAGATCTCTTAAGTATCGCTTCATTCCGGCTGACTCAAACTGGAAGACTCCGGTCGTATCACCTCTCTGTAATAGTTCGTAAGTCGGTGTGTCATCTAACGGTAGCTTATCCAGATCAACTTCGGTTCCATAAACTTTTTTCACTATTCGCAGGGTGTTGTTGATTGTAGTTAGGTTTGAAAGTCCTAGAAAATCAATTTTTAATAATCCCAAATCTTCGACTGGACCCATTGGGTACTGGGTTGCAACCACGCCCTTTTGAGCCATTTCTAAAGGAATAAACTTAACTATGTCATCGGGGGCGATCACAACGCCGGCGGCGTGAACGCCATGTGAACGAATGGTACCTTCTAACCTAATTGCAAAATCAATCACCTGTTTTGAAGTCGGGTTAGATTCGTATTCAGCCTTTAAATCAGCGTCTTTTTCGATACTGACACTAAGCGGTATGTGTTTCCCTTGAGACGGCGGTGGAATCATCTTGGAAAGTCTATCGGCTTCGGCATAAGGTACCTCCAGTACCCTGGCAACATCACGGACTGCGGCTCTTGCGGCCATTCTGCCGAAAGTGACTATATTAGCCACACGTCCAGCCCCGTATTTATCCGAGCAATAGGCAATCACCTCGTCGCGGCGAGTATCTTGAATGTCGATATCGAAATCAGGCATACTGATACGATCCGGGTTCAAAAACCGTTCGAAAAGCAAATTATATCTCAAAGGATCAAGCTCTGTTATGCGCAGGGCATACGCCAGAATTGAGCCGGCGCCGCTACCACGACCGGGCCCAAAGATTATTCCCTGATCCTTACCCCAGTTTATATAGTCCTGAACAATTAAAAAGTAACCATTAAAATCCATACCATTAACAACACCGAGCTCATATTCGGCCCGTTGCATGACATCCTTGGATATGTGTTTTTTAGCCTCAGCAATGGTCATTTTTAGGGCCATTTCGCGCTCAATTCCACCGTAGCGCCAGGCAAGACCGGTATAAACCAACTCATCTAGATACTGTTTTTCTGTTTTACCATCAGGCGTTGGGAAACGCGGAATCAACATCTCACCAAGGGCAAGCTTGAGCGAGCATCGATCAGCTATCTTCTTAGTATTTAAAATAGCTTCCGGCTGGTCTTTTCCGAATTTTGCAATAATTTCTTTCGGATCGGTCACGTGCAGATCGAAGTCCTTCAGGCTCATACGCTTCTCATCGCTCAGATATGCCCCAGTACCGACACATAGCAGTATTTCGTGAGCGTCTTGATCTTCGTGTACTAAATAGTGACCGTCATTACTGATAACAAGAGGGACGTCTATTTCCTTAGACAGCTTTTGGAGACCCTTGTTGACTTTGATCTGTTCAGGCCAGTCGTGATCCTGCATTTCCAGATAATATCGATCGCCAAAAACTGACTTATACCACAGAGCCGTCTCCTTGGCTTTAGCGTAGTCATCCCCGATTAGGTATTCGCCCAGTTCGCCGCCCGCACAACCCGATAGAACAATAATACCTTCGTTATATTTTTCTAAAATCTCGTGGTCAACCCTAGGCTTGTAATACATGCCCTCTAGGTTGGCAAGCGTGCTCAGTTGCATGAGATTCAGATAACCCTGGGTGTTCATGGCGAGTAGGGTGATATGAAAGCGTTGCTTGTCTTTTGCTGGATCGCGATCATGTCTGGATCTGGATGCTACATAAGCCTCTAGGCCTATGATTGGCTTTATTCCCACTTCTGTTGCTGCTTTGTAAAATTCAATGCTACCGGACATTGTTCCGTGATCAGTAACTGCTACGGCCTCCATGCCCATATCTTTGACGAGCTGGACTAGACCCGGGATTTTGGTCAGGCCATCTAACAGACTGTGGTGAGTGTGATTGTGCAAGTGCACGAAATCGGATGGCTTTAGTTTTACCTCCATAGTTACTTACTAGTATACCGAAAAACAACCTGTTTTGTCTGTAGTAAAAACAACCCTTAAGGCTTTATGGTTTGGTATGTTGCAAGGCGGTAATAATACTGCGAAGATAGTCGCCGATATATGGAAGAGCTGAAAATTGACTCAATATCCAGACCAAGATAGCGACCAAAATAGTGCCGCCTAGAAGAGTACCGAAACCAAAGAATATACCTCTAATAAAATTCATACGATATACCTGCGCCTTGGAACGGTTGAAATCGTAAAATAAGTCCTCGATCAGGTTTTGCCTGGCGCCACGTTCGTTATCGGATTTTACTTTTTCTTTTAGTTTACCCATTTATTTTATTTAGGAGTATCAGTTACTATTTTTTTTCGAAAAATCCCTTTTTCGCACCCTTGACCGCCATTTCAGAGCGTTCTTTAAGATCAATCGCCTCGGTCTTAACATTTCCAGCAATTTCTTCGGCTTTAGTTTTGGCATCCTTTGAGTAATCCGTCACTTTCGAAGCGACTTCTCCGGCTTTTTTGCCAACTTCAGCTTTCTTTTTTTCTGCTTTTGCCTTCAGATCGGCACGAGTTTCTTTACCGCTTTTTGGCGCAGTTAATACGCCTGCTGCTACACCAACAATCGCTCCAAATAATGCTCCAACTGCAAATTTACTCTTTGACATAATCAATCTTCTCCTTTTCTTCGCTTTTTAAATTTTTTCATAAAACTATTAATAGTTTCAGCCACAAATATTGGCTTAATGACTCTCGACATTTTAGAAACAACAGAGCCAAAATCCTCAACAGTACGTTCTGCGGATTTCGTGATTTTGCGAATTTGACGAGTTAATACGATCAAATAAATAATAAGAACTATTCCAAAAATCAAGAAGATTGTTAGGACCACCGAAAGAATAATTACTAGAATTTCTGCTGCAGGGCTCATATTTACTAATTCCTTTGTTTACGGTGTACTTATGTTTATAATAAACCGTTTTTAGTAAATTAGCAAATTGCCCTTCGCTTTTCGTCCTCTTGGACTCGTCAGTTTGAACACACATTCAAATAAGCGATTTGACAAGCAAACAGTATTAGATAACACCGCGGCGGTGAGCCAAGAATGAATCAAGGCTCACCGCACCGTCGCAAGAATGGTTGGTGCTGACTTTACGTCAGTTTGAGATCTTTCACAACAGCTCCAGCTCTTCTTGCTGGTCCCGTTTCAAATGCCTCCACAACGACTCAAGCTGTTCAGAGACCTCGTCCCAGGTTTCGTTCCTAACAGGGATGACATCGACCGTTTTGGTGACCTCCGACGCTGATGGCTGATGAGCCGAGAATCGAGCTTCGTAAACCACCAAGCAAACAGAAAAAACGATTCCCGCTGCGACGCCAACTATGGCAGCAATGAAAAGATGGAGAGCGCCAGCTTTAGCCCAGTGTCCAAACGCAATTGCGGACACGCCAGCTGTGGTCACCGCTCCGCTCGTGCAGAATGCAATGCAATACACAAGCAGGTTGAAGCGCCAGTCCTTCGAGTCGTAGGTCGGTGGTGCTTTGTGATATTTCACAGTATTCTCCTCTTGAAGCCTTAGTGAAATCTAATAAGGCGGCAACAATAGGCCTTAGGGCCCTTAATTGCCGTCTGGTTTGCCTGTCAAAGAACCCCCGGAGCCTAATGACTCTACGAGATTAGTATTATTCTACTATATTAGTTATGGTTTGTCAATGCTATTGACATAGCCGGTCGCGAAGATATTTCTCGAACTGTTGTCCATATTTAGGACTAACTAGTGCTTCATCGACAATTGTTTGGATATACTTAAGGTGATCACCAGTATCATGATAGACGCCCTCTATAGAACATCCATAAATGGCATCGCTTTTGATTAATTCTATAAAGGCATCTTTCAACATGATCTCGCCGTTAGGCCCCTCTTTTACGTTCGCTAGAATTGGTAGAATATCCGCAGTTAGAAGGAAGCTTCCAGCTGAAGCAAGGTTTGAAGGAGTTTTATCCGGACCTGGCTTTTCGACGAAGCTTTTAAGTTTAAAAACTCGGTCAGAAGCCTCTTCGCCAACTTCAACCATACCGTAATTACCGGCATCTTTTTTGTCGATCTCAACTAGGGCAATGGTAGATTTTCCAGTCTTATTGTAAGCTTCTACTAGCTGAGATGGCCAAGCCGTTTCAGACCTGAAATAATCGTCTGGGAAAAATACGAAGAACGGCTCATCCTCTTCGATCAAGTGGCTAGCCTCAAGTACGGGCAACGCAGTTCCATAACCGGTACCTTTTTGACGGATATAGATGAAGTTTGCTAACTCGGAAATAGCCTGAAGCTTATCTGCCATTTCGGCCTTTCCGGTGCATCGCAATTTATCTTCAAGCTCGACGCTCCTGTCGAAATGGTCTTCGACTGCGCGTTTCGTACTACCGGTAATAATAATTACGTCTGTAACTCCTGCTTTAACCGCTTCTTCGACGATAAGCTGGATTATTGGTTTATCAATAATTGGCAGCATTTCTTTTGGCATAGCTTTGGTTTGCGGCAAAAATCTGGTACCCATCCCTGCAGCACAAATAATAGCCTTTGTCGGTTGTTTCATTTATTTTATCCTTTCTCGTATTAGTTTTTGCGCCATAGCCGGGTTTGCTTTGCCGGCTGATTTTTTCATAACTTGACCTACTAGAAAGCCGATGACTTTTTCGTTGCCGGATTTAAAATCCTCGACCGCTTTTTGTGACGAAACGTCATTTAATACTTCGTCGACAATCTTTATGATTTCCGATTCGTCGCTGACTTGAATCAGGTTCTTTTCGGTCGCGATAGCCCGTGGGTCTTTATCACTATTTAGCATATCAAACAAAATTTCTTTTGCTACCGTGGAACTTAATTCATTGGCTTCAACCATACTTGAAAGTGCTATAAACTGATTGTCAGTAATCGTGATGTTTTTTTGTTGAGTGACTTCTTCTATGTCGGTTTGCCCGCCCATAATTATTAGCAGCCAGGTACCGACTCGACGAGCGACAGTATCTCCGGCATTCTCCAGGATTCTTTGCAAAAGCTGGGCCGTCGATTTCGATGAAATAAGTGCGTTAATAACAGTGTTGTCAAAGCCAAGACCCGCCCAAGCCTTGCGGTAAAACGGTGGCAGAAGTGGAGTTTTTGATTGTATATCGGCAATTTCCTCATCCGTCAGTACGATTGGCGGAATATCCGCGTCGGGCATATACCGGTAGTCCTGCGAATCCTCCTTGTTACGCTGAGACGAAGTTTTCTGCTTCGATTCATCCCAACCACGAGTCTCCTGAACAACTTTTTCGCCGCGCTCGAGTAGTTCGATTTGGCGTCGAAATTCAAATTCAGCCGCTTTTTGAACACTTCGAAACGAGTTCAGATTCTTAACTTCGGAGCGAATACCAAGTTCATTCGAGCCTTTTAATGCCGCCGATATGTTGACATCAAAACGCATGTTGCCATGGTACAAATCACCACGAGTAACACCGGCATATGTCATCAGATGATAAAGTTCAGTTGCGAACGCTTTGGCTTGCATAGCCGAGTGAATATCCGGCTCAGTTACTATCTCAATTAATGGGGTTCCCGCCCGGTTGAGATCGACGAGACTGAATCCTCCATTGTGCGTTAGCTTACCGGCATCTTCTTCCAGATGAGCATGATTAATCCGAACATCGAACGACTCCGCGTTTTCCATTGGAATGCTAATAGAACCGGGTCCAATAATCGGCTGGTACATTTGAGTTGTCTGGTAGCCTTTTGGCAAGTCCGGATAGAAATAATGTTTTCGATCGAATCGACTAATATGGTTTATCGGGCTGTTTAATGCTTTTCCGGCAATAATTGCTAAATCGATGGCTCCGCGGTTAAGAACCGGTAGCATTCCCGGCAAGCCGAAGTCGATCGGGCTGACCACGCTGTTTGGGGATTTATCACGTTCGTCGTTATCAGCGCCACTGAATAGTTTCGTATTAGTAGCTAGTTGAACATGACACTCAATCCCGACCGTCATTTCGTATTTTGCCAGTATCTCTTCGCTTAGCATCAGATTACCCCTAGGTCTTTTAGGGCTTTTTGGAAATTATACAAGGCTTTTCTGGCTTGTTCGTAAGTGACATGGGCGTTAGGCTCGTGAGCGATTATGTTACGAAGCTTGTGGGCTGACCAGATTCCGTTTCTGTCGCTATATACGTTGACCGAGTTTTTCAATCTTTCGCCCATTGTTTTTCCGCCGAAGCCACGATCCTTCAGAGCTTGATCAAGCAGCTTGTCGAAATTCATTACAGAAACGTGGTAGCTGTTGGGTTCATCTTTTTGGAGTTGATGTTCAATTTCCAAGCACTTGGCGCGGTAATATTCGACGTCGATTTTTTTCGCACCGGTTCTACCCAGCCTATTAATCAAAGCCAGTAAGAGTCCGCCGACAATAAGTATCGCTGCAAGAAAGAATATCAGAGCCATTATTTTTCCTCCATAGATTTAGCCAAGGTAAAGAGCGTTGCGTCGCTTTTTGACGGACCCATCAGCTGAACGCCAATTGGTAGTCCGGCTTGGTTCTTTCCGGCCGGAACGCTGATTGCTGGCAGACCAGCGAGGGATGTCGGAACGGTCATGATATCGTTCAAATACATCTTTATTGGATCAGCTGTATTTTCACCGAGTTTGAAGGCTGGCGTTGGAGCTGTCGGCCCGATTAAAATATCGTACGTTTCGAATAGTTTGTTAAATTCGTTGATTAGTAGTGTCCTGGCTTTTTGCGCCTGTAAATAGTAAGCATCGAAAAAGCCGCTGGATAGGACGTAGCTGCCGATCATAATTCGACGCTTGTTTTCGGTAACAAACCCTTGGTCGCGAGTTTTGCCGTATAATTCTGCCAGTGTTTTTACACCTTCGGCACGACGACCATAACGAATTCCGTCGTATCTAGCTAAGTTGCTAGAGAGTTCGGCGGGCACGATGATGTAGTAGATTGCCAACGCATACTCCGCCATAGGCAAACTAACCTCTTCAACAATGTGGCCGTTAGACCTCAGTTTTTCGACGTATTTATTTACAGTATCACGCACCTCTGAATCAACCTCATCAGTCATGAAATCTTTGACTAAACCGATTTTTTGATTTGGTTTTAGATTGGTTTGAATCTCGAAAAA